>JACQCA010000019.1 GCA_016201865.1 Nitrospirota bacterium | reverse complement strand
CCCACCTCCGCCACTCGCTTCACCGCCTGTTCCTTAAACGCCGCCGTGTACTCCTGCTTCGGAATCTTGATCATCTTCGCCTCCAAGGTTACGTCCATTTTACACTATCCTTGGAAGACGAAATTCGAGGGGAAGCTCATAGTACCATCACCATTTGTCGTCGATATATCGCCCATTGACTCATCGGTTGTCTCGGCAATACACTTGGGGCAGAATTTACCACTAGGTCTAAATTTTCTGTAAACCTTCGGGGTAAACTGTCCCTCCTGAGTTTGCACAAGATGCTTATCAAATATGTAAACTAATCTATTTGCCTTTTCTAATTCATTTGCCTGCGTGAGTTTAATCCAAGCAAAGGTCACAACTTTTGCGACAAAGTCCATATCAGTCACTTCTTCCTGGTAAACGAGCTTTGCTGCAGCAATATAATCATTTGCGGCCATGAACGCCTCAAATTTTTCTTTCGGAGTCTTCAGAAAGCGCATGATGCCCTCCAGACAAATTGAGGTGTACTTGTCGTCAGCACAGCCCGCCCAATCGACCTCCTATTGCGCAGATCAGATGAATAGAAATAGATGAGCTGATACGAATTTGCTTTTGAGGTGGCTGAGCTTCCCCTCTCGTCTTCCAAGGATAGTGTAAAATGGACGTAACCTTGGAGGCGAAGATGATCAAGATTCCGAAGCAGGAGTACACGGCGGCGTTTAAGGAACAGGCGGTGAAGCGAGTGGCGGAGGTGGGCAGTATTAGCCGGGTGGCCTCATATTAAGACAGGATCGCCTGTCTTTCGTACTCAAAGGGGCTCAAATTCCCGATCGTTGAGTGAGCCCGTCTGCGATTGTAATACATTTCGACGTATTCAAAGATCTTTCTTTTCGCCTCATCCCGGGTCCTGAACTTGTTCCGGTGGACCAGTTCGACCTTGAGCGTGTGAAAGAAACTCTCCGCGACGGCATTATCCCAGCAGTCGCCCTTCCGGCTCATGCTCCCCACAAACTCGTTCTGCGCCAGGATCGCCTTGAACTCATTGCCGGCATATTGGCTGCCGCGGTCCGTATGGCAGATCAGCCCCTTTGACGGGTTGCGTCGCAGGATCGCCTGTCTCATGGCCTGCGTGGTCAATGGGTCGGCCATGGTTTTATCCATCGCCAGACCAACGATCCCTCGTGAAAATAAATCCAAGACCGCCGCTACATATAACCACCCTTCAAACGTCCAGACATAGGTGATATCCGACACCCAGACCGCATTGGGCTTCTCAACCACGAAGTTGCGGTTTAAGACATTGGGCCACACCGGATGATCATGCTTCGAGTTTGTCGTCACCCGAAACTTGCGCTTCTGAACGGCCACAATGCCGTTGACCCGCATCACCCGCGCCACACGGTTCTCGGAACACCGCAGATGCCTCTTGTTATGCAGATGGTCCCAGATCCGCGGGCTGCCATAATTGCTGTCGTTCTCCACAAAGACCCGTCGTATCTCCATGAGCAACGTCTCGTTATCGACCTTCTGCCGACTCGGGGACCGCGTCTTGAACGCGTAATACCCGCTCCGTGATACCGCAAGCGCCCGGCACATCTTCTTGAGCGGAAAGACCCAACGGTTCTCGTCTATGAACCCGAACCGTTCTCGGTCGGTTTTGAAAATATGCCGACTGCTTTTTTTAGGATGTCTCGCTCCATCTCGACATCCCGCAACTTCCGCCGAAGCGCGGCCAGCTCGGTCAAATGACCTTTGCCCGGAAAGGCCTTCTCGCCCTGGTCGCTGAACTTCCGCTTCCAGTTATAAAGCTGGTTCTGATGGATCCCCAGACTTCGGGCCACCTCAGCCGCCTTATGCCCGCCCTCGGTGACCATCTTGACCGCTGAAATCTTGAACTCCCAGTCAAATCGCTTCTTCTTGCCCTTTTCCCCCACCATGGGACACCTCCCGATTTTGAGCAGTGGCTAACATACTGCCACCAACTCTTCGTTGTGTCCACTTTTTCGGGGGAAGATCAAGAGCAATGAAGGCTTCCTTTTAATATTTCCTATCTGCGAATTCCGGAGACACCATGGTTCAGTTTATGACTCTGCTTAGTAATTGGTATACTCTCCCAACATGGATAGAATAGCGCGCGTGGTCGCACCAGGTTTTCCACACCACATCACACGAGGCGACATCCGTCAGAAATAGGCTTGACCTGTCCCCAATAAATCGGTCCAGAACGTGTGATACAATTTGAGCTTGTTCGAAGGTCTCCTACTCAATTTCATTTCGTAATCAACATTTCCCCGTTATTGTCTAGTTGGTGCTTTGTAGGTGCAGTAAACAGCGAGGAGTTCTTTCTGAAAGAGTAATTCTTAAAGCTTCTATCAGATACATTATTTCAAATAGTAACCCTCGCCTTCAGGTCAACTTTCTAATTTCCAGCGCAAGCTTCTCTTCCTAAACACTGCTGAGAAAAGATGGAAATCGCGCAGAAATTAATGAGCAGCCTTCGTATCGTCAGTCTTGACCTCGAAGTCGTCAAAGTAAGAGACCGAATCGGCCTTGGTCCACAACCCCACTCGGCCGGGTTGGTTGAATGTATGATCCGTGGCTGTCAAAACTTCTTTGCCGTCAAAATGAAGTCTGAAAATATTCTGCCGGAAAATGACTTTCAAGGCATGCCATGCCTGGGGAGTCACTTTCAGATCAACACTCTTAAAAGATCGGCGCTTGCCATCTTTTACACAGTAGATCGTGTAGTTAGCCTCCAGGGCATTCGCACGAGCAACGTAGTAGTTGTTGGCATCCCGGTAGCGCCAGACAAGCCCGCCGGCTTGGTCTTCTTGACCAGCCACCGCTTTGAATTTTACGCTGACCTCACCATCCTGAACCGTGACTCCATCTAAAATAGCCAATGGGAAATTATTTCCTCCTTCGGCACGGCCGACTTGCGCCAAGATGTTGGGTGTAGAGGGAGCAGTTTTATCCGTCTTCACCTCCCATTTTACAGACGGTCCTTTGCCGGTGACCTCAAAGACAAAACTCTTGGGAGGCTGACTGCTCTTGTCCTGATCGAACGTGAATATCATCGGAGTCTCCGGTTCTGTTGCATGTCCAACACTGCTGAAAAGCAGAACGGTTAAGCAGATGACTTTTTTCATTTTCATCTCTTATTTCGATGGACCAGGAAAATATTTATCGCCAGGTCACTTCATCCCAGTAGAGATGGAGAAAAACATCAAAGGGTGGAAAGTTCTTCGGGTTGGATTCTTTTGAACGGACCCACAGATCGATTTCCATCCCGGCCGGGTCGGTCTCCCCTCCCGGGAGCGTCCGCTTTTCGGGATAGTGCACCTCATGGGTCTTCGGATCGCGGGACCGTTCCATTACCATGAAGTGGGCCGGGTAGTCCTTGTAGAGGGGTTGGCCGTTCTTGAAAACATCCGCGCGGCCCCAGCCCGCCAGATAAAGCCAGGTCTTCGGATAGAGCGTGTCCCCGTTTCCGGAATCACCATGCTCGTACACGCGGGTCGCGATGCCGCCGTCTTGATAGGGAGCCGCACCCGCAAATCGGTCGAAGACGATCCGGTACTGATCCTTCCCTTCGCCAAACTCGGTCGCGACAAGGCCGGTGTTGGACCGTTCATCGACGTCAATATCGATCGTCCCCGGCACGGATGTCAGATGTTTTCCGGCGTAGTCGAGATGGTCCCACGGCGAGGGGTCTTGCATACCGCCCACCAGCGTGGCCTTCTGCCCTTTGAGATGAAACTGGCCGCTATAATGGGGATGCTCCGTGGCCTGAAAGATCCGCGTGCCTTCCTCACCCTTCGGCGTTCCAAATTTGGCGACTTCCGCGTCGGTGGATGATGAAAAAAACGTCACGGCCAAAACCATCACCAGCATTAGCCATCGGAAGAGTCTGATCGGATTTTGCATGGAAGATACCTCCTTTTATCCTTACCTTCTCCATCCGGTCTCGTTAACAGAAAACCGGATGGAGCCTTTTAAACAAGATTCGGACTTACTTTAGGAGAAATCCGTTCGATTTGCAATGGAAAGATGGAGAATTCCTGCCGGCTTGACGACTTTTGTTGACAGCCGCAGGGAAAGAGACTATGGTGAGGACACTTTTAGGAACTCAGAGGCCATCGAATGGAATGGGGACAGAAACCGCCGGGAGCCATGCCCGATTTTGAAAAGGCGGCGCGCGAGTTTCGGGAACGGCTGCGAAAGGTGTTCGGCGGAGGCGGGAGTTGGTTTTCGATCATCGGCCTGATCCTCGTCCTCATCCTCGCCTGGCAGTCCATCTATATTGTCGCACCCAATGAGCAGGGCGTGGTCAAACGATTCGGCCGCATCGACCGACTAACTCCGCCCGGGCCCCATTTCAAGATCCCATTGATCGAAACCGTTCTGATTCCACAGATCACCAAACTGCACCGTCTCGAGATCGGCTTCCGGTCCGGCGGCCGGGGCGGCACGCAGACGATCCCGCGCGAGGCCTTGATGCTGACGGGGGATATGAACATCCTTTCGGTCGAGCTGATCGTCCAGTTCCGCATCCGCGATTCGAAAGAGTTCCTTTTTAATGTCGCCGACCTCGGCGAGACGATCCTAAAGGCGACCGAGGCCGCGATACGCCAGGTGGTCGGCGAGAGCCATCTCGATGAAGCGCTCACGACCGGCAAGGCCGAGATCCAGCAGAAAACACAGGACCTGCTCCAGAAGATACTGGATGATTACCACGCCGGCGTTCAGGTCGCCGCGATCCAGCTTCAGGACGTCAATCCGCCGGATCCGGTCGCCGGGGCGTTCAAGGACGTCGCAAGCGCGAAAGAAGACAAAGAGAAATTGATCAATCAGTCCGAGAGTTACCGAAACGATATCATCCCCAAGGCCAAAGGGGAAGCCGCCCAGGTCGTCAACCAGGCCCAGGCCTACAGCCAGGCGCGCGTCCGGCGGGCCGAGGGCGAGGCGGCTCGCTTCAACGAGATGCTGAAGGAGTACCAGCAGAATAAAAAGGTGATCCGAACCCGTCTGTTTTTGGAGACGATGGAAGAGATTCTTCCGGGGATCGACAAGGTCATCATCGACAAGAAGTTCGGCGATAAAGTCCTCCCCTATCTCCCGCTGGATCGGATGGCGAAGCCTCCCGAGGTAAAACCATGAAGAAATGGCTCATTGTCATCGGCGTCCTGCTTGTCCTCCTGATCATCGGCGGCTCGCCCCTCTTCATCGTGGATGTGACACAGACCGCGATCGTGGTCCAGCTCGGCAAACCGGTCCGGATCGTGATCGAACCGGGGCTCCAGTTCAAAGTCCCGTTCGTACAGAACGTGATCTACTTCGATAAACGGCTGCTCGATTATGACACGACCTCGCAGGACGTGATCACGCAGGACAAAAAGACGCTTCTGCTCGACAACTTTGCCAAGTGGCGGATCAAAGACCCGCTCAAGGTCTACGAGGCCTTCCAGACGCAGCAGGCGGCGCTCGGGCGGCTGGACGACATCATTTATTCGGAACTCCGGGTGGAACTGGGACGGCATGATCTCGCCGAGATCGTCTCGACCGCCCGATCCACGATCATGGAGACCGTCACCGCGCGGGCGAATGTGAAAGCGGCGGCGTATGGGATCGAGGTCAATGATGTGAGGATCAAGCGCGCCGATCTGCCGGAGCAGAACGAGAAGGCCGTCTTCACACGGATGGAGGCCGAACGCGAGCGCGAGGCCAAGCGGTACCGCTCCGAGGGCGCGGAAGAGGCGCAGAAGATCCGCTCCGAAGCCGAGAAGGAACGGGAGATCATACTGGCCGAAGCCTATAAAATCTCACAGACCGCCATGGGGGAGGGTGACGCGAAGGCCTTCCGGATTTATGCACAGGCGTATCAGAAGGATGTCGAATTCTGTGAGTTCATGCGTACGATGGAAGCCTACAAGAAAGCGCTCAACAAAAAAACCACGTTGGTTTTAAGTCCCGATTCGGAATTCTTAAAATATTTGAAATAAACATGCGCACTCTGCGGGTGTTCGGCGCGACCAGTAAGATTGCAGAGATCTTTTTTTGTTTTTACGGACAGGAATTTTCCCAACTTGTTGAGGGCATGTAGAATTAACCTCCCGGCCAAAGTTTTGCAACGCTCGACTTCGGCGAGCGGAATTAGCGTGACCGCTGCACTGCCTTGGCAGGATGTTTCTTTTTTGTTTCCCGGATCACATACCTGACTTCAGGGTCATGCACCGCAGGGAACGTGTCCATCCATGACAAATCTTTACCAATGACCAGTTCCTCCATCGCCGCGTGATGTGTATTAGTCATGGCAATCAGGCGCATTTGAAATCCACGACTCCGTGCCATTCTTTTAACTTCTTCTGCATTATCGTACGTCATTAAGAAATCGCCTTTCAATGATTCGCACATTTCAAACAAGCGTTCATGATTAAGATCACAGTGTTTGTATAAACGCTTGCCGGCTTTTTTCCCGCCAGCAGTGTATGGAGGATCTATAAAGTAAACTGCACTTTTGTTGGTGGCAAATTCCTGCATCACTTTTATTCCATCGTCACATCGGAAATCAATTCTATTAGCAACATAATTTAGGTTCAGGAACCTTTTTGCGAGTGTCCCCGGATACCAACGAGAATGAATTCCTTTCCCATTCTCTCCGTACTTGAGAAATCCTGAACCCTCAGCCAAAATTCCCCCGTGAAACGTTCGATTTTTTAGAATCGTCTGAAACGCCTTTTCCTTTCTTGTTTTTGGAGTTTTCTTGATTTCCTGTATAACGGCTTCCTTAGTTAACTCGAAAGTAAGAACTCGATTGGCTATCCACTCAGCATCACCATTCACAACAGATTCCCAAACTGCAGCAATCTCATCGTCCAATTCGACCATAACTGCTTTTTGCACCAGATTTTCAAAGAGAGCGGTAAGGCTGATAATCCCCCCACCAGCAAAGGGTTCAACAAGGATTCTTGGTTTTGGATGCATACGGACCATCCAACGCCTAAATGTTGGCACAAACCATGTCTTCCCGCCAGGGTAACGGAAGGGACTTCGCTGTGGGACAGATGCCACATTCACTGGCTTTGGAACTTCTAATTGCTCAGATAACTCAGGGTATAATAACGCCTGTTTATGTGTAGTCATATTAGAATGGTCTTTCGATTGTTTTGTTGACCGGGGGAGTTTCGAGTTGCTCGTCGAGTTTCTCTTGAAGCAGCTTTATGAAATCATCCACTTTTCCTGGTGATGCTGTTGTGATAGAAAGAAGAGCAGGTTCGAACTTGGTGAAGACTTCGTCAACCTTTTTCAGTGAATACCTTCCTGGTCCTTGGCCTTTTTCCTTATTCAGTTCCAAATCATAGACGAGCCACGCAATATCTGCATCGGACTTTGACACTTGTTTCAGCTTGGGTAGAGTGGCAAAGAAGCTCTTGTTCAATGCCACGGCAATCTTCTTTTTCCATCCGTGAAGAATCCCGCCCTTGAAAAGAAGTTGTGGAGCAAGTCTTTTCCGAGAAGAAGAAAGGTAATCAGGTCGTGGATAGTTTGGTTCTTTAGACCAGTCCATAGACGCTCGGCCTCGCGGATCTTTCATAAAGTACTCAAATGGCTCGCGCACGTTTCCAGAAATGTACACCGCCTGGATTTCGAGAGCACCAAAATTACACACTTTTCCTTTGTCATCATATGCGACGAGTACGACGTCGATATTTCCAGCGGACTTACCATACTTATCATTTAACCTAACCTCTGTGAGGGAGCTCCATTTGGTTTTCTCCTCAAAAAAGAAACTGGCTGCATCATCTGTTATAATCCACTCTTCGCGAAATCGAATGGGGCAAGTGATGACCGAATGATTCTCATGATATATGGAACAAACGCCGAGGGGGTTCTTTGCTTTATCCTTTGTGCAATTCGGTACTTTATTGTTAAAAGGGCAGAGACGACGAGAACGGTATCGAACGGCCTTTTCTGTATGGTCGCTTGTCAAGTGGCCAAAGACTTCTGCAAGTGGTTGCTTTGGATCAGACATGGATATCATTCCCTCTTCTTGTCAAAACGATCCAAGCTGACCCACCGTGGCAGGCATTCATCGAGCAGAACGCGCATCGGCGAGAAGGGCCTCCTTCGCCTGCTCTAAAGCGGCGATCGCTTGCTCCCGAGTGACGGTGGGAAAATCGTCGAGAAAGTCGTCGAGGGTATCCCCCGCTTCGAGATAATCGAGGAGAGTTTGGAAGGGCACGCGGGTGCCGACAAATACGGGAGTGCCGCTTAGGATTTCAGGATCGCTGTGGACTACCGGCTTTTTAGTCCCCATGAAATGCCTCCATAATGTCGATGACCATTATAGCGCAAATTCTCTTTTGGCAAGCAAAAATTCTGGCGGAGGGGGTAGGATTCGAACCCACGACCCTTTCGGGTAACGGTTTTCAAGACCGCCGCCTTAGGCCACTCGGCCACCCCTCCGAACACTCAGGCTATTGTTTTAGGTGAACCCCTCCACGACCTTTTCGATAACAGCGAAGCCATTCTAAGAGAAATGCGTTGCGTTTGCAACGAAAAGATGCGGAACGGGTCCAGGACTTTTGGACGCCTCACCTCCGGATTTTGCGCGCTGGATCCTCAATTGGGCCCAGTCCTCATGCCGATTGACACAGATGGGCTTGCTTAGTATAATCTCGACAGTTGATGTTGGTCGGTCTTCTCCCGATGGCTATCCTTCCATCAAGAAAATTGATAAGGAGTGGATCATGGGAAATCATAGGGGAACTATTTTAATTGTGGATGATGAAGCAGGTCCGAGGGATTCCCTGCGAATGATATTGAAGGTTAACTATAATCTCCATTTTGCGGAGAATGGTGAACAAGCACTGGATCTGCTGATGGCGCATGATTTTGACCTAATCACGCTGGATCTTAAATTACCGGATCTCACCGGTTTGGAGCTTCTTAAAGAAATCAAGCGCCAGAAGCCGGATGTTGAGGTCATTATCATCACCGGACATGGCGACCTTCAAAGCTCCATGGACGCTATGAAATTAGGGGCGTCCTCCTATCTCTTGAAACCACTCAACATCGGGGAGGCGCTCTCCTTGGTTAATCAGGCGGTGAAAAAGAAGAGACAGATTGATCGCTTGAAAGAATTCCTCACCGAGGTGGGTCAGATAGTCGGTCTTAACACAGAAATAGGAGAAGGAATTAGAAAGCTCAAAGAAGAGCCGTCCCTCCTTGAAAAGGTCAAGAGAATGTTTGTCCAGTCACCACAGGAAATGGAGGACCAGAAGAAGATCAATTATTTCGATTTTATCCGGAATCTCATTGAGTTTGTCGAAAAGGAAGATCCATACGCAAGTGGCCACTCCAGCCGTGTCAATTATTACTCTAACCTGATTGCTTGCAAGCTCAATCTGAGTGACCAGGAAAAAGAGGAACTCCAGATCGGAGCCTACCTTCACGACATCGGCAAATTGGGAATCGACAAGCGAGTCCTCCAAAAAAAGAAAAAATACACCGCAGAAGAAGCCAAGATAATTAAGAGACATCCAAGCATCGGTATCAGTATTGTCTCTCCGTTGAAGCTTTCACCCAACATTCTCTCTGTGATTCAACATCATCACGAGTTTTATGATGGAGGTGGATATCCGGACAGTTGTAAGGGAAAGGACCTTTCGATTCTTCCACGGATCGTGGCGGTTGCCGATGCCGTCGATGCCATGATCTCAGACTACCCTTACGAATACAGAAAGGTACTCTCTATCGAGGAAGCCGTCGAAGAGCTCAGGGCCTGTTCGGGGACCCAGTTCGACCCCGATGTGGTCAGCGCTTTTACGCAAATCATCGAAAATGAGAAGGATAAGGTCATCCTGAAATCCTCGCTTTTCTCTTCAATCTAAAAAGGGTACACCTTTCAGTGGCATGTGTAGACCCCTACCTGCCCCGAATCTCCCCCACGCCGCCCATGTAGGGCCGCAGGACTCCCGGAATCGCGACGCTGCCGTCCTTCTGCTGATAATTTTCCAGGATCGCCACGACCGTTCGGCCGATCGCAAGGCCGGAGCCGTTGATCGTGTGTACGTACTCCGTCTTTTTCCCGCCTTTGACTCGATACTTGATCCCGGCCCGACGCGCCTGAAACGACTCGAAATTGCTGCAGGACGATATCTCCCGAAACAGGTTCTGGCCGGGAAGCCATACTTCAATATCGTAAGTCTTAGCCGATGAAAATCCCGTATCCCCGGTACAAAGCAGTACGACCCGATAATGCAGTCCGAGCCGCCGGAGTACCGTCTCAGCGTTCCCAAGCAGCTTCTCCAGTTCTTCATAGGATCGATCCGGCGTCGTGAACTTGACCAGTTCGACCTTGTTGAACTGATGCTGACGGATGAGACCGCGGGTGTCCTTCCCGTAGGAGCCGGCCTCGCGACGGAAACAGGGCGTATAAGCCGCATAGGACAACGGCAGCCGCTCCTCGTCCAGAATCTCGTCGCGATGAAAATTGGTGAGCGGCACCTCGGCCGTCGGGATCAGAAAGTAATCTTCATCTTTCAGTCGGAAGAGGTCTTCTTCAAATTTCGGCAGCTGGCCCGTCGCGGTCATGCTCGCGCGATTCACAACGAACGGCGGCAGGATTTCTTCGTAGCCGTGCTCTCCGACATGGAGGTCCAGCATGAAATTCAAAAGCGCACGCTCCAGCCGCGCGCCCCATCCTTTATAGAACACGAACCGCGCCCCCGTGACGCGCGCGGCCCGCTCAAAATCCAGGATGCCGAGCTGCTCTCCGATCTCCCAGTGAGACCGGGGCGGGAAATCGAAGGAGAACGGCGTTCCCCACCGTCGGATTTCTTGATTTTCTTTTTCGTCTTTGCCGACCGGAACCGAGTCGTGCAACAGGTTCGGGAGATAAAGCAATCGGTCCCGCACCTGTTCATCCAGGACCCGAATCCGCTCATCCAACCCTTTAATCTGGTCCGAAACCTGCTTCATTTCGGCCAGTAACGAATCGGCCTGTTGCTGATTCTTCTTTAATCGGGTCATCTCTTCGGAGGCCACATTGCGCCGGTTCTTCAACTGATCCGCCTGAACCGTCAGTTGCCGACGCTGCTCATCCAACTGCAGCAACCCGTCCAGATCGCACGTCTGGCCGCGGTCTTTAATTTTTTGCCGAACTCGTTCTTTGTGTTCCCGGATATATTTAAGGTCCACCATGTCGTCCGTCTCAACGTCGTACCGTAGCGGCCTGAAACTTTAACACGGCCTTACAAAATAGTCAATCAACGGCTCTGCGCATTTTTCGTGCATCCGCCGCCCGCGCGACGCGCCTCTTCCCGTTCTTGACGGCCCGCGAATTCCTTGGTATCATGAACCCCCAAAATGGATCTCGGCGTTTTTCGGCGCGGCCTTCAACCACACAATGATCGCCCATGCAGTTCCCGATGAGGCACGGTCTGTTGTTCCATCTCCTGCGGCTTTCGGCCGTAACTTTCGTATTCCTATGGATCTGGGGAGACGGAATGGATCGCGTCTCGGAATCCAGACCGCTTCCGGCGGCGCCGAAGGATATGGTCCTCGTCCCGGAAGGGCGCTTCATCATGGGATCGGATGACCGGTGGCCGGATGAAGGCCCAAAGCATACCGTCTATCTGGACGGCTTCTTTATGGACAAGTTCGAGGTTGCCAATATCCAGTACAAAAGCTTTGTGGAGGCCACCGGCCGCGCTCTCCCGATGGACTGGATCGGCAACAGTTATCCTCAAAACAAGGGCAACCATCCGGTGACTCTCGTGACGTGGTACGACGGGAACGACTACTGCCACTGGGCCGGAAAGCGTCTCCCTACGGACATGGAATGGGAAAAGGCCGCACGGGGCACGGACGGACGCTGGTTTCCGTGGGGAAACGATTTTGATCCTAAAAAGGCGAATACCCCGCAGTCGAAATTAGGCGGCACGACCCCGGTCGGAAAGTTTCCGCAGGGCAACAGCCCTTATGGCGTCTCGGACATGTCCGGCAACGTCTGGGAATGGACGGCCAGCTGGTACAAGGCCTATCCGGGGAACAAGCGTCCGACGGAAAATTACGGCGAAAAATACCGCGTGTTGAAGGGGGGGTCCTGGGTCGACTGCACCGGTTACCATTGCGGGATCAGCGCCCCGAATTTCAATCGAAGTTTTTTCAATCCCGGGACCAAAAACAGCGGCTTCGGTTTTCGATGCGCCAAGTCATTAGCACCTGAAACTCCATAAAGGAAGGATGCCCTTACCGATGCGTCGAATGGTGAAACGATCCGGATTGTATTATCACGCCGTTCTGTTCCTTTGTTTGATGGCCCCGATCAGTTGTTCAAAAAATCTGACGCCGCCCGAAGGCATGGTCCTGATCCCGGCCGGTGAATTTATCATGGGCAGCAACAAAGTGGATACGGAAGGGAAGGCCACCGAATTCGGCACGTTGAAGCCCTGGTACCTGGACGAGCACCCCCAACACAAGGTCGCGCTTCCGAATTACTTTATCGACAAATACGAGGTCACCACCGCCGCCTATAAGCAGTTCGTGGACGCCACAGGATCTCGCCCGCCGGAGAATTGGCCGTCCGGCAAGATCCCCCCCGGCCGCGAGAACTACCCCGTGACGTCCGTCAACTGGTATGACGCGGAGCGCTATTGCCGATGGGCCGGGAAGCGCCTCCCCTCCGAGGCCGAGTGGGAAAAGGCCGCACGGGGCACCGACGGTCGAGACTATCCGTGGGGCAACGAATTCGACGGCACCAAGGCCAATACCGGCGATGCCGGCATCGGCGACCTGTCCCCCGTCGGCAAATTCGAGGCCAGCAAAAGCCCTTACGGCGTATACGACATGGCCGGCAACGTCTGGGAATGGACGGCTGATTGGTATAAACCCTACGCCGGATCCGACTACGTCAGCGAGAATTTCGGAGAAAAATTCAAGGTGATCCGAGGAAGCAGTTGGGGGGGCATGGGCCATTATGCCATTCCTTACTTCTACCGAACCTCGTACCGCTTTTATGTCAATCCGGAGGGCGCCTATCCGGACGCCGGCATTCGCTGCCTTAAAGATTTAAAATAGATATCCCGGGAAATCCCGTTGGGATTGTCCCAGCGAGCAAGGCAAGCGAGAAGGGGAGGCTCCAGCCCGCCTGAGGCGGATGGAGGGGGCGATGCGAGCCCATAAAATAAGGGGATTGACAACACCCGTTGAATCGGGTATGATAATAATCGTGAAACACACCGCAAGAGCCGATTCTTCGAGAGGCAACTAACCCGGACATCTCATCCGTATTTTTTAAAATGCAGCATGAATCACAGCGGCACTGAATCAACCCGAGTGAACGATCCTACACGATCTTATTCTCACCCATCTTACTAAAAGACCGCTTTCATGTTCGTCGACATGACTGCCGCAAACCGCAGCATGCCGGCCGCAACGCGCGGGGATGTAGAACTGTTGATACTCTATATCAAAACCGTATGATCCGGCTTGCAGGCATCGAACCAACCGTAAGTCCGGCCACGAGCGAGATGATCAATGGATGACGTTAAGGAGAACCGTATGAATCTTCAAGAATTAAAGGAAAAAAACATTGCGGAATTGAACGATGTGGCCAAGGACCTGAAGATCGATGGGGCCAGCAATTTGAGAAAGCAGGAGCTCATCTTCGCCATCCTCCAGGCCCAGGCCGAAAAAAACGGCGTGATCTACGGCGAGGGAGTGCTTGAGACCCTTCCGGACGGCTTCGGCTTTCTTCGCGCCCCGGACTACAACTATCTGCCCGGCCCCGACGACATTTATATATCGCCGTCCCAGATCCGCCGCTTCAATCTCCGGACCGGTGATATCGTCTCCGGACAGATCCGCCCCCCGAAAGAGGGCGAGCGGTACTTCGCGTTGCTGAAGGTCGAGAAGGTCAATTTCGAGGATCCTGAAACAGCGCGGGACAAGATTCTTTTCGACAACCTCACCCCCCTGTATCCGGAAGAAAAGATCCGACTGGAGCACGACCCCCAGGAGCTCTCGACAAGGGTCATGGAACTGATCACGCCGATTGGAAAAGGACAGCGCGGCCTGATCGTCGCCTCGCCCCGCACCGGAAAAACGGTGCTGCTGCAGAACATCGCAAAGGCCGTTCTATCCAATCACCCCGAGATCACGTTGATCGTCCTGTTGATCGACGAGCGGCCGGAAGAGGTCACGGACTGGCAGCGGCAGGTCAAGGCCGAGGTGGTCAGTTCCACCTTTGATGAACCGGCGCAGCGCCATGCGCAGGTCGCCGAGATGGTCTTGGAAAAGGCGAAACGCCTCGTGGAGCACAAGCGCGATGTGGTGATCCTTTTGGACAGCATCACCCGCCTGGCCCGAGCGTACAACTCCATCATTCCGCCCAGCGGTAAGGTCTTGTCGGGCGGACTGGATGCCAATGCCCTTCAACGCCCCAAACGCTTCTTCGGCTCGGCGCGGAACATCGAACACGGCGGCAGTCTGACGATCATGGCAACGGCCCTGGTGGATACCGGAAGCCGCATGGACGACGTCATCTTCGAAGAATTTAAGGGGACGGGCAACATGGAAGTCCATCTCGATCGGAAATTGGCCGACAAGCGCGTGTTTCCTTCCATCGACATCAACCAATCCGGAACACGCAAAGAGGAACTGCTCGTCGACAAGGACGACCTGAATAAAATGTGGATTCTGCGCAAGGTCTTAAGCCCCCTCTCGACCGTCGAGAGCATGGAATTCCTGATCGACAAGATCAAGAACTCCAAGACCAACAAAGAGTTTCTCGAATCCATGAACAAGTAGCATCTCCTGTCCGCCAAGGCATTCCCAAATCGACTCTTTTCACAGGACATTAAAAATGTTATAATGTTTTTTCGATCGAATACCACTGCGGATCGCATCAAGGAGGTTCAAACAAAATGAAAGAGGGAATTCATCCGGCGTATGAATCGACCACGATTACCTGCGCCTGCGGAAACGTCATCAAGACCCGTTCAACCCGGACCGATATCCATGTCGAGATCTGTTCCGCCTGTCATCCGTTTTTTACGGGAACGCAGAAGCTGATCGACACGGAAGGCCGCGTCGAGCGGTTCATGAAAAAGTACAAGAAAAAATAAGTTTCGTTATTATGACGACCACAAACGATCAGATCTTCATCCAAAAACTTGAGATGATCCACGAACGATTTGACGGATTAACTCGTGCTCTGAGCGATCCTAAGATTATCGCGGATCAGGCGCAATTTCAACGCCTGGCCAAAGAGCGCGCCGAAATCGAGGAGGTCGTGGAACGGATCCGTCAGTACAAGACCGTTCTCAAAGAGATCGAGACGATGGAAGAGATGCTCCGCGACATCAAGAGCGAAGCCGGTCTGCGGGAGCTGGCGGAACACGAGCGCGAGGAACTTTTCAAGCGCAGAGACCTGATGGAACAGCAGCTCAAGTTGATGCTGTTGCCGCGAGATCCCCGCGACGACAGGAATACCTTTTTGGAGATTCGGGCCGGCACGGGAGGCGACGAGGCCGCCCTCTTTGCGGCCGAACTCTTCCGGATGTACGCCCGGTACGCCGAAAATCACCGGTGGCATGTCGAGATGGTGAGCTCCAGTCCGACGGGAATCGGGGGTCTGAAAGAGGTCATCGCCGTCATCGAGGGAAAAGGCGCGTATCGGCGTCTCAAATTCGAAAGCGGCGTCCACCGGGTCCAGCGAGTCCCCGTCACCGAGGCCGGCGGCCGCGTCCATACCTCGGCCGTCACGGTCGCGGTGCTTCCGGAGGCGGAAGAGGTGGATATCACGATTGATCCGAAGGATCTCCGGATCGACACCTTCTGTTCTTCCGGGCCGGGGGGACAGGGCGTGAATACCACGCACTCGGCCGTTCGGATCACCCACATCCCGACCGGCACGGTCGTGAGTTGTCAAGACGAACGGTCGCAATTGAAAAACCGAACCAAGGCCATGCGCGTGCTGCGCTCACGGCTGTTGGAGGTGGAGCAGACCCGGCAGGAGGCCGAAATGGCCAAGGCTCGAAAATCCCAGGTGGGCACGGGGGATCGGAGCGAGAAAATTCGCACCTACAATTTTCCACAGAACCGGATCACCGATCACCGGATCGGCTTGACGCTGCACCGGCTTACCCAGATTCTTGACGGGGACCTGGATGAGATCATCGAGGCGCTCATCGCGGCCGATCAGGCCGACCGGCTCAACACCGTGATGGCCTCCTGATCAGTCCCGCGGGATGAGAATAGATAAAAATCATGATGACCCCGTTGCTGAAAAACTCTGCATCTCTTCAGGACCTCCTTCGAACGGCGACGCTATCGCTGACCGATGCCGGCATCGCCGATGCTCGCCGGGAGGCCGAGGCGCTGATCGCCCGTGTCTTACGCTGCACGCGCCTGGACCTCTACCGGTCGGATGAGCGGCGGATTGATCCGCAACAACAGGAAGCCTTCGCCGATTTGATTCGGTGTCGTGCGCAACGGGAGCCGCTTCAGCATCTTTTGGGTGCTCAAGAATTCTGGGCGCTGGAATTCTATGTCACGCCGGACGTCCTGATTCCAAGACCCGAGACGGAACTGTTGATCGAAACCGTCTTAGAGCGGATTTCGGAGCCTGCAACCGCTTCGATCACCGTGGTTGATCTCGGAACCGGAAGCGGTTGCCTGGCCGTCGTCCTGGCCAAGCTTTTTCCATTCGCCCGAATCATTGCGACGGATCGATCGCGGGTTGCGCTCACGATCGCCCGTCTGAACGCCGCGCGGCACGGCGTGTCGGGACGAATCGAATTCTTGGAAGGCGACCTCTTCGAGCCGGTGATGCCTCTCGGCCTGAACGACCGGATCGACCTGGTGCTTTCCAATCCTCCTTACATTCCGACCGGGGAAATTCCGACGCTGCAGCCGGAGGTCCGGTTGCACGAGCCCCGGATTGCATTGGACGGCGGGCCCGATGGGCTGGATTATTACCGGAGGATTCTGCCCCAAGCCCTCGACCTTCTTCACGCCGGCGGCGACTTCTATCTCGAAGTCGGAATCCGGCAGGCCGACCCCGTTTGCGGCCTGGCCGATCAGACGGGCTGGCGGGTGGCCGGGGTGAAAAAAGATCTGAGCCGTATCAACCGGGTCGTCGTCCTCACAAAACCATGAATTGCGGCGATGGATAAGATCCTGATCAAAGGGGGCAAACGGCTCAAGGGCGACGCGGCGGTGAGCGGGGCCAAGAATGCCGCGCTGCCCATTCTCGCCGCCGGCCTTCTCAGTCGAGGAGAGCACCGGCTGCTGAACGTTCCAAAACTGATGGATGTCGTCACGATCAAGCGGCTGTTAAATCACCTCGGCGCCGCGATCACGGACGACGACCCGGACGGTTGCACGGTCCGGATGACCGGCCTGAACCGTTGCGAGGCTCCCTATGAATGGGTCAAGACGATGCGGGCCTCGGTCCTCGTCTTGGGTCCGCTGGTCGCCCGCTTTGGGGAGGCCAAGGTCTCCCTGCCGGGCGGCTGCGCCATCGGGGCCCGTCCCATCAACCTCCACCTGATGGGACTGGAGAAGATGGGAGCCGAGATCACGATCGAGCACGGTTACGTCGCGGTGAAGGCGAGGCGTCTCAAAGGCGCCCGGATCTATCTGGATCCGGCCTCCGTCACGGGCACGGAAAATCTGATGATGGCCGCAACGCTGGCGGACGGCGTCACGGTGATCGAGAACGCCGCCCGGGAACCGGAGGTCATCGATCTGGCCCGGTTTCTGACCCAGTGCGGCGCAAAGATCAACGGGGCCGGAACGGATACGATCACGATCGACGGCGTCGAGTCGCTCGACGGTTCCGGCACGTACCGCATCATGCCGGACCGCATCGAGGCCGGAACGTACCTCGCCGCCGCCGCCATCACGGGGGGAGAAATTTTCGTCCGCGGCTGTATTCCGAGGCACCTGGACGCCGTTTTGCTGAAGCTTCGGGAAGCGGGCGTCGAGATCCGTGAAGAGCCGGACGGCGCGCGGGCCGTCTCATCCGGGCGGATCGGAGCGGCGGATATCAAGACGCTCCCCTATCCCGGTTTCCCGACCGACATGCAGGCGCAGATGATGGCCTTGATGACCCTCTCCGACGGGCTGAGCGTGGTGACCGAAACGGTGTTCGAGAACCGGTTCACCCATGTCGCCGAATTAAGGCGCATGGGAGCCGAGATCAAGATTCAGGGAAACAACGCGATTATCAAAGGCGCAAAGCGCTTGAGCGGGGCGCCCGTGATGGCCTCGGATCTGAGGGCAAGCGCTTCCTTGGTCCTGGCCGGACTGGCCGCGGAGGGCGAGACCGAGATCGCCCGCGTCTATCATCTGGACCGAGGATATGAACGGATCGAGCAGAAATTCTCGAATCTCGGGGCCGATATCCAAAGGATTAAACCATCGGTATGAAGGACACGATCACGATCGCCTTGCCGAAGGGCCGGCTCTTGAACCCGTCCATCGCCCTCTTTCGGAAAAACGGGCTGCTTCCGCGGGGGCTGCAGGCCGACAGCCGCAAGCTCTTATTCGAAAACGCACGGCACCGGATCCGAATGATGATCGTGCGCGCCGTGGATGTGCCCACCTACGTCGAATACGGTGCCGCCGACATGGGCATCGTGGGCAAAGACGTACTGCTGGAACAGGAACCGGACGTCTACGAGCCGCTCGATCTGGGTTTCGGCTCCTGCCGGATTGTCGTGGCCGGACCCCAGACCGCGGCCCCGACGCCCACCTGGTCGTCGGCGAAGATCAAGATCGCCACGAAGTACCCCAAGATCGCGGAACGGTATTTCAATGAGAAGGGTCTTCCGGTCGAGATCATCCGGCTCTCCGGGGCGATTGAACTCGCCCCCTTGGTGGGGCTGTCGGAGCAGATCGTCGATCTGATCACGACCGGAACCACGTTGCGGGAAAATCGCCTGGAAGAACAGGCGGTCGTTGCGGAGTCCACCGCCCGGTTGATCGTCAACCGGGCCAGCCTCAAAACAAAGACCACGACGATTACGGACCTGATCCGGCGACTGGAGAAAACGATCAGCGAGACGACCGAATGAAACTGGTCCGATTCAACCGAAAAGCTCCCACGACGGCCTGGCTGTCCCGTCTGCGGGAACCGTCTTCGACTCAGCCGTTCGTCGAACGGACGGTCCGAACAATTCTCGATGCGGTCCGGCGTCAAGGCGACGCCGCCGTTCTCCGTTACACGCAACAGTTGGATCAGGTTCGTCTCAAGGCCGGTCAGCTCCGGATCCGTCCGGACCGGATTAAGGAGGCCTACAGTCAAGTTTCCTCGTCGTCAATCGAAGCGCTCCGACTGGCCGCGGAACGGATCAAGGCATTTCATGAGCGGCAACGACCGAAAAGCTGGACCTACGAGGAACAAAAAATCACGCTGGGTCAATTGATCCGCCCCTTGGACCGCGTCGGGATTTATGTCCCCGGCGGGAAGGCGGCCTATCCCTCCTCCGCGCTGATGAACGGCATTCCGGCAAAGGTGGCCGGCGTCCCGGAAGTCGTGATGTGCACGCCGATCCCGCGGGGCGAGATCAACCCCCATCTCTTGGTCGCGGCCGACCTGGCTGGTGTCGACGAGATCTATACCGTCGGCGGCGCGCAGGCGATCGGGGCAATGGCCTACGGGACGAAAACCATTCGCAAGGTGGACAAGATCGTCGGGCCCGGAAACATTTATGTCGCCGCGGCCAAACGGCAGGTGTTCGGCCGGGTGGACATTGACATGATCGCCGGACCCAGCGAGATCGTGGTGATCGCGGACGAAACGGCCGATCCCCGATTCGTCGCGGCCGATCTCTTGTCCCAGGCCGAACATGATGAAGACGCCGTCTCGATCCTGATCACCCCGAGCGAATCGCTGATCCGGAAAGTCCGGATGCGGATGAAGGAACAGATTGACCGCCTCCCGCGGAAAAAGATCATCACGGCCTCACTTCGCCGATCAGGGCGGATCTTTCTGGTCAAGGACCTGGAACAGGCCGTCGCAATCGCCAATGCAATCGCGCCGGAGCATCTGGAGCTGGCGGTTGACCGGCCGGACGACCTGCTGCCGATGGTCAAGCATGCCGGGGCCGTCTTTCTCGGCCATTACACCACGGAACCGCTCGGCGATTACATCGCGGGGCCGAACCACGTCCTGCCCACCGGCGGGACGGCTCGATTCTCATCCCCCTTGTCGGTCGACGACTTTGTCAAGAAAATGAGCCTGCTTTCTTTCAGCCGTGAGGGCCTATCGCGGGTGAAGGACGCGGCGGTTCGGATGGCCGAGATGGAAGGACTGCAAGCCCATGCGCAGGCCGTGGAGGTTCGCACCCGATGAAGACGCGTCATGCCGAGGTTTCAAGGACGACGACCGAGACCGAGGTCCGGATTCGTCTGGACCTGGACGGCACCGGACAGAGCAGCGTCCGAACAACCATGCCGTTTTTGGATCACATGTTGACCTTGATGGCCAAACACGGTCGGTTCGACCTCACGGTGACCGCGAAAGGGGACACCGAGGTTGATTTCCATCACACGGTGGAGGACATCGGGATCGTCCTCGGAGAAACCGTGGCCAAGGCGGCTCGGGACAAGCAGGGTCTCTGCCGGTACGGCTCCTTCTCGGTGCCGATGGATGAGTCGATCGCCCGCGTGGACCTGGATTTTTCAGGAAGGCCGTATCTGATCTATGAGGTCCCGCTGCCGAAAAAGCAGATGATCCGCAATTTTGATGTGGAGCTGATCGAGGAGTTTTTCAAGGCCTTCGTCGTCCACAGCGGAATCACGCTCCATATCAACGTCCCCTATGGGAAGAACCCTCACCATATCCTGGAGGCGGTTTTCAAGGCCTTCGGGCGGGCCCTGGACCAAGCGGTGCAACGGGATGCCCGAACGCAGGGCGTCCCTTCGACGAAGGGCAAACTTTGAATCGAACGACGATCGCCATCATCGACTACGGCATGGGCAACCTTCGAAGCGTCTCGAAGGCCTTCGAACGGTTGGGATACACGGCGATGATCACCCGCGAGACTCGGATCATTTCGGATGCGAGCCATGCGGTTCTCCCCGGCGTAGGCGCTTTTCCGGATTGCATGCGCAATCTCGAACGATTGGGTCTGATCGATCCCATCCGACGGGCCCTCGCAAGCGGAAAACCGTTTCTCGGAATCTGTTTGGGGCTGCAACTCTTATTGACGGAAAGCGAGGAATTCGGCCTCCATAAAGGGCTGGGATGGATTCCGGGACGCGTCGTCCGCTTCAAGACCGGCGACCTGAAGGTGCCGCATATGGGTTGGAATACCCTTGAGATCAAAAAATCCGTGCCTGTCCTTCAAGGCCTTCCGGCCGATGCGATGGTCTATTTTGTCCATTCCTATTATGCGGTGCCCGACGACCCGGGCCTCATCGCGACCACAACCGACTACGGCGGGACCTTCGCCTCGAGCATCGCCTCCGGCAACGTCTTCGCCTGCCAGTTTCATCCGGAAAAAAGTCAGTCGGTCGGTTTGATGCTCCTTCGGAATTTTGCGCAATGCCGATAATCGCGACAATACTCGCACTGGTTTTAACCGGCCTGGCCGGCTGCGGGCCGAAATATATCGAAAGCTCGTTGTTCGCCGACATTGAAAAACATTCCGTCCGGGTGGTTGGTCTCATGCCGTTCGTCGTGGAACCCCAGACGACCGGCGAGATTCGATCCGGCGCGGTTGAACAAGGCGCGACACAAATCGTAACGGATCTGTTTTACCGGAAACTTCTTGAACGGCATCTGACCGTGATGCGCTGGCAGGAACCGGAAACCGCCCCTCCGGGCGGCGAGACCGCACCCCCCTCCGATCTCCAACGGGCCCAACAGGTTGGAAAACAGTTAAATGCCCAGTCGGTGTTGTTCGGCACCGTTTCGATGTTCAGCGAGCGGGAGGGCTCCGCGCTCGGGATCCGGAAACCGGCCTCGGTTGGATTTACAGTCCAACTCATCAGTACGGAAGACGGCCATCTTCTCTGGAAAGCCAGCTATCACGAAACACAAAAGTCGTTGATGGAGGATATCACGGCCTTTCGCCTTTTCTTTAAACGCAAAGGGCGATGGCTCACGGCGGCCGAGCTGTCCGAAGACGGCGTTGAGCGGGTCCTGGCCGCATCCCCGTGGGCTAAACTTAAGACCGACTAAATGCTGATCATCCCGGCAATCGACATTAAAGACGGCCGATGCATCCGACTCCGACAGGGACGGTTAGGAACCGAATCCATTTACTCCGATGATCCGGTTGCGGTCGCGCGCCGATGGGAATCCGAAGGGGCCGAGTTGATCCATGTCGTGGATCTGGACGGGGCCTTCAGCG
Organism: Nitrospirota bacterium; assembly: GCA_016201865.1. Lineage (GTDB taxonomy): Bacteria > Nitrospirota > Nitrospiria > JACQBZ01 > JACQBZ01 > JACQCA01. Next base: position 80,052 of record JACQCA010000019.1, on the reverse strand, counting down.
GAACTCTCAAAAACAGCGAAGTTATTGTGGAGATCATCCGCACTGTCAAGGCACCGATTCAGGTTGCTGGTGGGATAAGAACATATGAAAATATTGATTATTATATAAAAAGTGGGGCCTCTAAGCTTGTTTTAGGCACGAAAGTGGTGACAGACATCCAATTCTTAAAATCGGCCTGCGTCTCATTCCCTGGCCGTATATCCGTCGGGCTGGATACCCGCGACGGAAAGGTGCTGGTGCAGGGATGGACGGAAGCGACCGAACAATCGGCGATCGATTTTGCGAGTCGGCTCGATGGGCTTGGAATCTTGTCCGTCATCTTTACCGATGTTAAACGGGACGGCATGCTCAAAGGACCGAATCTGGACGCGATCCGCAATCTGGCCCGCGCCGTTCGGACCCCGATCGTTGCCTCCGGCGGAATCTCCTCCCTTGAGGATATCCGGTCGCTGCTCGCATTGGAGCCCCCCGGCGTGATCGGCGTCATCATCGGCAAGGCCCTATACACCGGCGACGTTCAATTGAACGAGGCCATTGACCTGGCCCGAGGCGCGGTTTGATGCTGGCCAAGAGAATCATCCCTTGTTTGGATGTCAAAGACGGGCGGGTCGTGAAAGGGGTTGGATTCGTCAATCTCCGCGACGCCGGCGATCCGGTCGAGATCGCCCGTCATTACGATGCCGAAGGAGCCGATGAGCTCTGCTACCTCGACATCACCGCCTCCCACGAAAAGCGGAAGATCCTATTGGAGGTTGTGGAACGCACCGCGGCCGAGGTGTTTATGCCGCTCACGGTCGGCGGAGGAACTCGAACCCTGCAGGATATTCGGGATCTCTTAATGGCCGGGGCCGACAAGGTCTCGATCAACACCGCGGCCGTGGAAGATCCGGCTTTTGTCACGGCCGCCGTCGAGCGTTTCGGAAGCCAATGCATCGTCGTGGCGATCGACGCGAAACGGGCGTCGGGTTCCTGGCAAGTCTATACCCACGGAGGCCGCCGGCTCGCCGGTCTGGACGCCGTGGCCTGGGCGGCCCGAATGGCCGAAGCCGGTGCGGGCGAGATTCTCCTGACCAGCATGGATCAAGACGGCACCCAAAACGGCTACGATCTCGAACTCACGCGGACCGTCGCTCAAGCCGTCTCGATTCCGATCATCGCGTCGGGCGGGGCCGGCCGACTGGAACATCTCTACGACGTCTTAACTGTCGGGCAGGCCGATGCCGTTCTGGCCGCCTCGATCTTCCATTATAAACAACACACCCTCCCCGAGGCCAAAAATTATCTCGATGCAAAAGGGATTCGGGTCCGATTGCCGGTGAGGTCCGTGTGAGCTCTCGAAAACAACCGCCGACGAAGTTGACATTCGATGCCGAGGGATTGATCCCGGCCGTCGTCCAGGATCACCGCGACGGCACCGTCTTGATGATGGCCTATATGAACCGTGAAGCGTTCGTGAAGACGATCCGGACGGGGCAGGTCCATTTCTGGAGTCGATCACGAAAAGCCCTCTGGCATAAAGGAGCGACCTCCGGAAATTATCTGGGGCTTAAAGAGATCCGGATCGACTGCGACCGGGACGCCGTGCTGGTCCGCGTCGAACCGGACGGACCGGCCTGTCATACGGGCCGACGGTCCTGTTTTTTCAGAACGATCCGAAACGGCCGGGTCCGACGAATCTCATCCCGGTCCTCCACCGCCGCGATCCTGGATCGGATTTACGACGTCATTCTCGATCGGAAACGGTCCCCAAAGCGAAAATCCTATGTTTCTCTATTATTTCATTCGGGACGGGATGCCATTCTTAAAAAGATCGGAGAAGAATCGGGAGAGCTGATCATCGGCTCAAAGAACAGTCGCACTTCCGAGATTGTCTGGGAGATCGCCGATCTTTGGTTTCATACCCTGGTCTTGATGGGCCACCACGGCATCGCGCCGTCCGATGTCTATCAAGAACTTGAGAAACGTTTCGGCAAGATGAGCAAGACCGTTCGATCCCGGAGATCGTAAGATGACCTCGTGTCTATTCTGCCGTCTGGTTAAAAAAGAGATCCCGAGCCGAATCGTCCATGAGGACGATACCGTTCTGGCATTTGAGGACGTCCATCCTCAGGCCCCGGTGCATATCCTCGTCGTGCCCAAGAAGCATCTCGATTCGTTGTCTCATCTTACTCCGACGGACCGGGACCTGATGGGTTCGCTGTTCCTGATCGTGAACAAACTGGCCCAAGCCCGCAACCTCGCCCGGGACGGATTTCGAACCGTCATCAATACCGGCCCGGACGGGGGGCAAACCGTCTACCACCTTCACATCCATCTCCTGGGCGGCCGTCCGATGGCCTGGCCGCCGGGATAAAACGGACACGATCCGGAGATAATCCGCTTGATTCTTCACCGAAAAAAGACGGCGCTGCGACTCCTTGTGCTGGCGAGCCTGTTGTTGGAAATCGAACCGGGCATGCCGTCGGCCCGCGCGCTCGAATCCGCCGGTTCGAACCCGCCGATCAAGGTCGTCGCGACCTTTCCCGTCCTTAAGGATCTGGTTCAACAGGTCGGCCGGGATCGCGTCGCGGTCACGAGCCTGCTCAACGGACTGGAAAGCGAACATACCTATACGCCCAAACCGACCGATATCATCTCGATTCAGGAAGCCCAAATGCTGGTCCAGATCGGATTGGGGCTGGAGGTATGGGTGCAGGCGCTCATCAAAAACGCCGACAACCGCCGGCTTCTGATCGTCACGACGTCCACGGGCGTGGCGCTGCTGAAGAACCAGGAAAACCACAACGATTCGCATTCGTTGGGAGACCCTCACATCTGGCTCGACCCCGAAAACGTCAAGCGGATGCTCCGCCATATCACCGAGGGCTTGCTGAAGATCGACCCGGCGCATCAAGATTATTATCTGCGGAATCAGACCGAGTACATTAAAGATCTGGATGCAACCCAGCAGCGGCTGTTGATAAAACTCCGACCGCTTCGCAACAAACAGATCGTCACGCATCATGCCGCCTGGTCCTATTTCGCACGACGATTCGGATTCACGATCCGCGGCAGTATTACCCCTCAAGTCGGAACCGAACCTTCCGCAAAACATCTTTTCGATCTGATCCGGATGATCAAGACCGAGAAAATCCGCGTCATCGTCTCCGAACCCCAACTGAACCCGAAGCTGCCTCAGATGCTCGCCCAGGAGACCGGTGCCGCGGTGGTCGTCCTGACCCCCATCCCAGGGGCCGTTCCGGGTGCGGAGACGTACCGTTCTATGATAGAATACGACGTCGATCAACTTGTCAACGCCTTGCAGGATTAAAACCGCCGTGGCCGAACCGATCATCCGATTTTCAAAGGCCAGCTTCGGATTCCCTCACCGGATCGCCCTGGACGAGATCACGCTGGAGATCATGGAAGGCGAATTTATCGGAATCATCGGCCCCAACGGTTCCGGTAAGACCACGCTGCTGCGGGCCCTGCTGGGCCTGATCCCGCCGATCTCGGGCCAGGTCCGGATTTTCGATTGCGCCTGCGAGAAACTCCGTTGCCGTCATCGGGCCCGGATCGGTTATCTCCCGCAGAAGGAACTGGTCGATGAAAACTTTCCCCTCACGGTCTTTGAGGCGGTTTTGATGGGACGGTTCAGTTCAATCGGTCTTTTCCGTCGTCCTTCACGCGCCGATCACGAGATCGCCCGGCGGGCCATCGAGGAGGCGGGGCTGTCGGACTGTCTCGATATGCCGTTGGGGCATTTGTCCGGCGGACAGCAGCAGCGCGTCTTCATCGCCCGGGCGCTTGCCCAACAACCCCAGGTGCTCCTGCTGGACGAACCGACGACGGGGATCGACCTGCCGACGCAGCGGACCCTCCTGGAACTGATCAAAAAACTCCACGAGACGCTGCACCTGACCGTCCTGCTCGTCACCCACGACATCAACATGATCGTTCCGTTCGTCAATCGGCTGGCCTTGCTCAAGACCCAGCTCTACGCCGCCGGCCCCCCCAAGGAGGTCCTGACCAAAGAGATCCTTTCGCAGGTTTACGGCAAAGAGGTCATGGTTACGGAGAAGGGGTTCGTGATCGTCGGAGATTATCACCATGCTTGAGATGATGGCCTACGGCTTCATGCAGCGGGCGCTGCTGGCCTCCGTATTGATCGGGATTCTCTGCTCGGCGATCGGCGTTTTCGTCGTTCTGAAAGGGCTTTCGTTTATCGGCGCTGGCACCGCTCACGCCGCCTTTGCCGGCGTGGCGTTGGCGTTTCTCCTGAACCTGAATCCGATGGGCATGGCGGTGATGTTCGGACTGATGACGGTCTGGATCACCGGACTCTTGGTCGAAAAAGGCCGGATGAAACTGGATGTCTCGATCGGCATCTTCTACACCTCCACGATGGCGATGGCGATTCTGTTCATCGGCTTCATGAAGGCCTACAACGCCGAGCTGTACGGCTACCTCTTCGGGAGCATCCTGTCGGTCACGCCCTTTGATCTGGCCGTGATCGCCGGGCTGGGTCTGGCGGTTCTGGCGGCGGTCTTTCTCTTCTACAAAGAACTCCAGTTCATCGCCTTCGATCAAGAAATGGCCGAGGCCTCCGGAATCCCGGCGCGCAATCTCTTTTTCCTCCTCATCAGCCTGATCGCGCTGACGATCGTCGTTTCGCTCAAGGCCGTGGGAGCGGTCCTGGTGTACGCCATGATTCTGATCCCGGCCGCAACCGCCTACCAATTGACCCGCAGCATGAAGGGAATGATGATCATTTCGATCCTGTTCGGCGTGCTCTCCAGCGTCTCGGGCATGTTTCTTTCCTTCGCGATGGACATCCCGTCGGGCGCCGCAATCGTTCTCTTGGCAACGGCCTTTTTCTTTCTGGCGGTTCTGTTCTCGCCCAAACGTCGAACATCGCAGTTGCCTGTAAGAACTCAGAAATCTTAGGAAGGGGAAAAGAGGAACTGTCAAAACCGGAAGGGAAGTTGCAGCCGGGCCATCGCCCGTTGTTCGTCCGGAGCGACACGATATTCCAGGATCAGGCTGGATTGTTTGGAAAGATTCCGTTGAAGGCTGGCGCCCAAGATATCGTGGCCCGCCAGGAAATAAGTCACGTTGGTCTGAACCGATCCGAAAACCGTCCGAAAGCACAATCCGAAGTCGGCATTGTCGATCAACACCAGACTGCTGCGAAGCATCTCATTGGGCAAAGGATCATCGCGACGGCCCGCTCGGCTCAAAGACGGCCCTTCAAAATTCATGCTTCCGTCCCGGACTTTCATCTCGGCCGAGGTTATCGCCCGGCCGTACTCCTTGATCGTGTAGAGGAGATTCACATCGTTGACCGTCTCCCGGATGGCGGAAGACAAAGCCTGCCGGGCCACCAAACGGGCCTCGGCATGCCGCTGATCTTCCGACATCAGGTAGGTTGAGGAGGCGTTCGTGGTCAGGTCCCGGTAGTAAAGCGAAAAGAAGGCATGCTTATCATTCAGCGTTTTCTGAAAAGCCATATCGTAATGGGTCGAGAACGTGGTCAAAAGCGTGCGTGTGCTCTCCGGCACAATCTCGGTCCGCCAGGACTCGTATGCGGCAGGATTCAGGGATCCATCAAAAGCAAATCCCGCTCCGGGCAGGACGACGTTCAGAAGCAGAACCACCGCTGCAAGTTGCAGCCGTATTTTCATTGCGATTTCACATCCTTTCTTTATACTCTATTATTACTTTATCATCCGAGCACCCCGCTGTCAATTTGCTAACCCCCTGATTTTACATGTCTTCTTCTATAAGAGACCATGTTTCATAGAGCGACCGAGGAATCCCGTCTAAAAAACGGGTCGGTTTCGACAAAACCGTCCCCATGGCCTTGTCGTAAACATTCACGGGATAAGTGATATAAAGGCCTTTTTGGGCCCGCGTCGCTGCGACATACAAAAGCCGTCGCTCCTCCTCCAGCTCATCGTCCGTGTCGAATGAATACAACGATGGGAATTTTCCGTCCAGCGCCCAGATGATGAAGACGGTATGCCACTCAAGACCCTTGGCGGAATGAACCGTGGATAAAACGAGCTTCTCGTCTTCCCGCCCGGTCGGCTCGATCTCGGTGACCGACTCGTTCGGGGGTTCAAGGGTGATGTCGCTGAGAAATTCGTCCAGCTTCAGGTAGCGTTCCGTAATGGCGTAGAGATGCTCGAGATCTTTGATCCGTTTTGGGTAGTCGTCGAATCGTTGCGATACCAGCGGCGTGTAGTAATCATAAATGCGGCGCAGTTGTTCGGATGGAATACGGGGTGCCGATAGAAGGTCCTCAAATAATCGCGTCACCTCTTTCAGCGCCGGCCCGCCCGCTTTCTGCTCTGCCTGGACCTTCAGCATCTTGAGCCAGTCCGTCTCTTTGGCCAGGGCCGCAATGACGGCCTGGCTCCTCTTGGGCCCCACCCCTTCGATCAGCAACAGCAGCCGGTTCCAGCTCACGGCATCGCGGGGATTCAGCAAGACACGGAGATGGGCCAGAACATCCTTCACATGGGCCGTTTCGATGAACTTGAAACCGCCTCGCTTTACAAACGGCAGACCGTGCTTGCCCAACTCGATCTCCAGATCAAAAGAATGATGACTGGAACGGAAGAGAACCGCGATCTGTTCGAGCGGGACCCCTTCCTCCCTCAGGTCCAGCACCTTCTGGCAGACAAATCGCGACTGCCGGTTTTCGTCTTCGGCCTGCACCAAGACCGGCCGCCGGCCCGCTTCCTTGCGACTGAAAAGATGTTTAGGATATTTCTCCTTCGCACGGTTGATGATCTCGTTTGTCAGATTCAGAATGGGTTGAGTGCTCCGGTAGTTCTCTTCCAGTTTGAAGATCCGCGCCTTGGGAAACTCCTTTGGGAAATCCATGATGTTCTTAAAATTCGCGCCCCGAAAGGAATAGATGCTCTGCGCGTCGTCGCCGACCGCCATAATGTTCTCATGGACGGCGCAGAGGAGCCGGACCACGCAGGCCTGAATCTTATTGGTATCCTGATATTCATCCACTAAGACGGCTCGATACGCCTCGGAGAGCTGTTCGCGGATCTCGCGATGGGTTTCCAGAAGCTCCTTAAGCTTCAGCAGCAGGTCATCGTAGTCTACGAGAAACCGCTGCTGTTTATAGGCGGTATAGGCCTTTTCCAGTTGCCGGATATCTTCGAGATGTTCCGAGAAGTGGGGATACTCCCCGAACACGATCTCCTCCAGGCCGGTCGACTTATTGGCCGAGGCGCTGAAGATCTCGCCCAGCGTATTCTTTCGGGGAAAGCGCTTTTCCCGCTCCCCATACCCGCGGGCGTTCCGGAGAAGCTGGATGATGTCTTCGGCGTCCGTCCGATCCAGGATCGTAAAGGCCAGATCCAGTCCGATCGCCGCTCCATGCCGTCGGAGAACGGTGTTGGCGAAGGAGTGGAAGGTCCCGCCGGCCACCCGATCGCAGGCGGTTCCGAGGAGAAGACCGGCCCGATTGAGCATTTCCTGCGCCGCTTTTCGGGTGAAGGTCAGCAGAAGCAGATGCTGCGGCGGAAGACCGGACTCGATCAGGCGCGCCACACGATAGACCAGGGTGCGCGTCTTGCCGCTGCCGGCACCGGCGATCACCAGCACGGGGCCGTCCGAGACGGTCGCGGCGGCATACTGCGCCGGATTGAGATCCTTTTCATAATCGATTGTAAAACGGGGTGAGACCGGCGCGGCGGAAGACCGTTTTAAGACGTAACGATTATTCTCGATCACAATCGATCCTTATAAATGATCCTTATAAATGGGCTTGAATTTTCGACCGTTTCTGCGTACACTAAGCGAAAAGCCGCCTCGAAGAATAACATATCTACGAATCGGCTTCAAGCTCATTTGCCGACTATTGGAGAAAACAGATCAAATGCGCATCGGTCTTGTGGCTGCCGTCATATTTTCCATCGTTGCATTATCGAATCGTCCGGCCGAACCGGCAAAGGCCATCGAAAAGGAAAGCCCGGCGATCACCCCCCTCGCGGTGCATGCCCATCGGTATCAGGACTTCCAACGGGGGATCATCGCTTGCGAAGTGTTCGGCGAGATCAAAAACACCGGGAGTCGCCCGGTGAAAGGTTTTACGCTCCATCTGGAGATGTTGGACGCGAAGGGGAAGGTTCTCTCCAACGAGGACCTAACTCTGACGCTTCGGGTCATCGTTCCCGGCAATGCCAAAGGCGAGCCCCGGGCCGTTCAACCGCTTGAGATCGGGAACTTCATTCAAGAGATCAAAGCCTGTCCGGAACAATGGATGGAGGGAAGAATCAAATATCAAATCAAGCAAGTCCAGACCGAATAATCGCCTCCGCTCGGTCCGACCGCCTCACTGGATTTTCTCAAGGATCTTGGTGTCGTGGATCTTCCAGGCATTCTCCGCTTTTCATGATATGATATCCACGCCATGAAGATTTCATGGGTTCTTGCGACCCTTATGATATGGCCCTGTTCCGGATTGGCCGCCGATGATAACCCGGCAGGCCGGCTTCAAGGCCAGATCGGACTGTCCGTGATGAACTTTGGCTACAAAGAGTTCAATGACGGGCGCCGGCTTGACCGGGAGGATGGTCTTCTGCCTGGAATTGCCGGCGCGATCACCCGAAGGCGGGGGGATTGGTTCGGTTCGTGGGAAGCCTCTTATCACACCGGCAATGTCCTGTATGACGGCCAGACGCAATCGGGCCTGTCTCTCCGCACGCGCACCGATGAAGAATTAATGGATCTCGCGCTTCAGATCGGCCATGGCCTTCGGGCGGGAAAGTACCCGGCCAATGTTCTCTACGCGGGACTGGGCTATCACCGATGGAAACGGGACATCCGTTCCACCTCGGACGTTACCGGACTGTTCGAGGTCTATGACTGGTGGTACGGGATATTGGGATTAAAAGGAACGTTTTACTCAACCGACAAAATACAATGGGGCGCCGACCTGCGACTGATCCGGACCATTACCCCGAAGATCATTATTGACTTTAAGGGCCTTTACGACCGCGCCCGACTAAATCTGGATGAGCGGTTCGGCGGCCGCCTGTCGTTACCCTGGCGGTATCAATACCGAGAAAACACCGCCTTCGATTTCGAACCCTATCTGGAAAGCTGGAACCTTGGGCGCAGCCCGACCAAACTCCTCACCCGAAACGGCGCCGTTGTGGGAAGCGTCTTTGAACCAAAGAGCGAGACTCGAAATTACGGTCTAACGATCGGCATCATCCGATTTTTTTAGGCCTTATGGAAGAAATAAAAAGGGGGAACGGCCTGCAAGCCGCTCCCCCTTTTTCAATCCAACGCGCCTCAAGGTATCGCAAAGTAGGCGATGTCTTTCGGTGATGTCGTGGTGGGATCATACGTGCCGCCGGCCAACGTCCCATCCAGCACGCCCTGCAAATCAATAACCGCGATGTGAGTGGGCGGGTAACTTAACCACAAGCCAAGCGATCTGTTCGGCTCGGTCGGGTGGTCAGACGGGGTGATGTACGCCCCCGCGCCATGAGGGTCTCTCGACCCTGACCAAGAGACCGGAGCCCCGGCATCGTCCGTGCCCGTGGGCATGTTTACTACAACCTCCTTGCTGAAACCCAGTGCTGTGGCCGGGTTCTCAAGCAGTCCCGCCACCAATGAGATGCCGCCATAACCCTCTCCCATCATCACGAGATGGTTGGTGCTTTCTATCCCAAGATTGTCCATCTCGGAATAAGCCGTGATACGCTTAACAGCGGTCGAGGGCAACGAATATGTCCCCGCCGTGGAATCCAGGGTCAATTTGTTTAAATCCACGAAGGTCGTACCGGTCCCTTCATCCGCGAGAATAGCCACGTGATAATTCGTATCCACAGCCGCGGAATCGATATAACTACTTGTAACAAAGAGAGCCGCGGTCGCCATATCAGGGCGGTAGACAGTTCCTGTAGCGGAATCTACCAACACCATCGCCGGTCCTGCAGTGCCCGTGACCCCGCCATAGTATGCGCTCCCCCCTCCGGTGATGATCATCGCATAGTTTGTACCGCCGTTAGGCAGTGCAGAATCAAAGGCAAAGTTTTCCATGATCTCAACGCCGTTTGTGGCACTCACCGGCAGGGAGGGAATTTCCCGGACTTTGGCCGGGGAAGCGGGGCTCGCATAGCTCACCACCTCAAACCCGTCTGCCGTAGCCAGGATGATTGTCTTGTTCGCCGGGTTCATAACCGCACCGGCAATCATGACAATGCCAGCACCGCTGAAGGAGAGGGTGTTGGTGGTTGAGGTATCGTATGTCGTTATCTCTGTTGCAGTGGACAGCTTGAAGAGCGAGATTTTGCCGATGTAGTAATTGAAAGCCATCCCGATATCATTTGCCGGATCCACAGAGGTGCCGCTGATAGCCGCCGGGCTGCCTAAATACGTCAATGACGTGGCAATCGGTGTCTTTGTAACCTGTGTCACCGTAATCGCCCCGACCAGATTGCCGGTGTTTGGAAGGGATAATAAGTTAGCCGTTCCGCTGGCGCCGGCCGAACCGGGTGTCAGCGCATAGGTGGCGCCGTTGTTTGTGTAGACTCCCACCGCGCCCGATCCGGAGCCGGAGCTTCCGACGGTCGGTGTGGGTGTCGTGCTCGTGGTCGAACCGCCCCCACCGCCTCCGCCGCAGCTATTCAATACAAGCGCCGCGGCTCCGATCATAAGAAAAGCGGCCGCAAACACGAATCGTGCTCTAAACCGTCTCATTGTTGACCCTCCTTAGTTATTGTGATGATTCTGTAGACATGATAGCTTGGATTTGTTTTATTCGAGCAGATTCTATCCGGTCTTCGCATAACGGTCCGTGACGAGTCTGCTACCGACCGAGTATGGGCCAAAGGATACCGAATAAAGCCAAACCTGTCAAGCGCAATCTTCCGGGATTTAAATAGGGCGGAAGTTTGACAGCCATGACGATATCTGTTATTTCTGGATCACTAACTATGTTAAAAATCCGGAAGAACCGACCCATCATCATGACGAGACCGCTCAATATCGCCCATCGCGGCGCGTCCGGCCATGCGCCCGAAAACACGATGGCCGCGTTTCGGAAGGCGGTCGAGATGGGCGCGGACTGGATCGAACTGGATATTCATCTAACCGCCGACGGTCATCTGGTTGTACTGCATGACTTCACGTTGGAGCGAACGGCAGGCGATCGGCGCGCGGTCAAGGTTTTCACGCTGGAACAACTCAAGACGTTCGACGTCGGCCTGTGGTGGGATGAAGCCTATCGGAACGAGCGTGTGCCCACCTTGGATGAGGTACTGTCATTCGCCGAAAACCGAATAAAGATACAGATCGAACTCAAACGCGGCTCGTCATTGTATCCCGGAATCGAAAAACGGCTTATCGAGATGATCGCCCGGCACCGGGCCGAAAACAGGACGGCCGTCTCATCCTTTGAGACCGACGCTTTGAAAACCCTCCGAGAACTGGACCGTACTATTCCTTTGGGACTCTTGACGCGAAAACCGCGGCCCAAGGACATCCTGGAAGACGCGAAATCGCTGAATGTCCAATCGCTTCACATCTCAACGCGTCGCCTGTCGAAAGAGATCCTTACTCAGGCCCATCTAAACGGCCTGCCGGTTTATGCCTACACCGTCAACCGGCCGTTGCTGATGCGCCGGTATCTTTCGATGGGCGTGGACGGATTGTTCACCAACTACCCCGATCGGCTTTGCGAGGTATTGCTGACCGGCAAAACCGTAAAAACCGCTTGATGCCGCGATTGGCGGCATGTTACTATTTAACCATACCGAAATCATGCCCTGGCCTGCATAAGCGAGGATAGAGCGTTGTCCCGTCAAACTCCGTCACAGCCTTCCAGTCTCAAGACGAACGACCAACCGGATTTAGATGAAATACGAAAACGCTGCTCCGGCCTGCGCAGCCGGCTGATCCAGGACGGTCTTTATCAAGCCCCGAAGGCGCAACCGGACGTTCAGCCCGACGCGACGGACGCCGAAGCGTCCACGCTCACCTGGCGCATTTCGCCCGAGCCCTTTTGGATCGCGGCCGAAGAACTCCGGGCCATTCAGGAACTGGGCTCTCATCTGCTCTCTTTCTACGCGGCCGTAAACCGCCTCTATTTTGCAAGCGTCCGCGGATCGCAGCCCGGATGGATCAGTCGCTACCTCGATCTTGGAAAACCGGAAGGCCAGATCGAATACGGCCGGATGAATCGGATCAAACCGCATCTTCCCGGAGTCATCCGACCGGACTTGATCCTGACGGAAGACGGATGGATCGCGACCGAATTGGACTCCGTTCCCGGAGGAATCGGACTGACCGGAAGCCTGTCGCGCCACTATGCCGAATTAGGCCACGCTGTCATCGGCGGACCGGACGGGATGGTCAACGGTTTTGCAACGATGATACGGTCCGTCACAGGCTCATCCAACCCGACCCTTGCGATCATCGTCTCGGAGGAATCCAAAGACTATCGTCCCGAGATGCGTTGGTTGGGGAGTCGGCTGAATACGGTCGGTCTTAAAACGTTTGTGATTAGGCCGGATGAAATCCGGTTCACGGAAGAAGGATTGGCCGTCTTGGATCAGGGCGCACCGATGCGGATCGACGTCGTTTATCGTTTCTTTGAGCTTTTTGATCTTAAAAACATCCCAAAGTCGGAACTGATCCTGTACAGCGCCAAGAAAGAAAAGGTGACGATCACGCCGCCCGCAAAAACCTATCTTGAAGAGAAGATGGCCTTCGCCCTCTTCCATCATCCGGCGCTCCGGACGTTCTGGTCGGAAGCCCTGGGCGAAAAAACGGATGCGGCGCTTCTGCGGATCTTCCCCAAGACCTGGATCCTCGACCCGCAGGAGGTCCCGCCTTATGCCGTGATCCCCGGCCTGACGATCGGGGGACGGCCGGTGAGCAACTGGAATGAGATGGCCTCGCTCACACAGAAAGAACGGCGGTTTGTTCTCAAACCGTCCGGCTTCTCGGAGCGGGCCTGGGGCAGCCGCGGCGTCGTGGTGGGGCATGACCTGCCTGAGAAGGAATGGGCCCGGACCTTAACCGACGCACCGGCCCGTTTTTCCCATTCCCCGTCCATCCTGCAGGAGTTTCATGGGGGCAAGAAATTTTCGGTATGGTATGACGATCCGATGGAACCGCACCCTCAATCAATGGCCGGCCGCGTCCGACTGTCGCCCTATTATTTCGTGACGGACGGCCAAGCCGAACTGGGCGGGATCCTGGCGACGATCTGCCCGTCGGATAAAAAATTGATCCACGGCATGACCGAGGCCGTGATGGTTCCGTGCGTCGTAAAACCATAACCCCGGAGGAGCGACCCATTATGGAGGAGTGGCAACGAGAGCTTCAGGCCAGTCTCACGAAACCGGAAGATCTGGCCCGTGAACTCGGAATCGATCCGGATGCGGTCCGGTCGGTGATGAAGGAATACCGTGTACGTATCACCCCGCAGATGCTCAAGCTGATCAAGGAAAAAGGGAATCCGATCTGGAAACAGGTCGTCCCGGAAGCGGTCGAGGGGTATGACCTTCTGGCCGCGTCCGACCCTCTGAACGAAGACGGCGACAGTCCGGTGCCGCACCTGGTCCACCGCTACCCGGATCGCGTCCTTCTCATGGTCACGAACCAGTGTCCCATCTATTGCCGGTTCTGCACGCGCAAGCGGCTGGTGGGCAAACCGGGATTCATCTCCAAGGGCGACCTCGATCTGGCGGTGGACTACATCAAAAATCATCCCGAAGTCCGGGACATCATCCTCTCCGGAGGCGACCCGTTGCTGCTGACGGATGATCACCTCGAGCGGGTGCTCAAAGCGCTCCGGGCCATCCCGCATCTTGAAATCATCCGAATCGGGAGCCGCGTTCCCGGAAGTCTCCCGTCGCGGATCACCGAATCATTCTGCGCGATGATCAAAAAATATCATCCGATTTATATGAACCTGCACTTCAACCACCCGGATGAGATCACGCCGGAGGTCAAAGAGGCCTGTGAACGGCTGGCGGACGCCGGCGTCCCGCTTGGGAGCCAGACGGTCCTGCTCAAAGGCATCAACGACGATCCCGAAGTCATGAAGCGGTTGATGCAAAAACTTCTGATGTGCCGCGTGAAACCCTACTATCTTTATCAGGCCGATCTCACGCGGGGCACAAACCATTTTCGGACAACCGTAGAAGAGGGGCTCACGATTATCAAGGCCATCCAGGGCCACACCTCCGGGATGGCCGTGCCGCACTACGTCATTGACGCACCGGGGGGCGGCGGCAAGATTCCACTTCTTCCGGCCGATTATCTTGTGGATCTGAATTCCCAGGAGGCGGTTTTGAAAAATTATGAAAACCGGGTCTTCCGATACCCGCAGGCGGAGCCGGAAAAGGTTTCGACGACAACGCAGCAGTCGAACGGACCCTTCAAGATCTTGAACAACGGAGGCGATGAATGACCAAAAACAACCGCGCAACCAGATTCAGCACAGCTTCCTGAGGCCGGCCTCCCTACCCAAAAGAAAGTCCTTCTCATGAAAATCAAATCGCTCGATCTCACCCGGCAATTTCCTCGAAGCCCCAGGGAAAAGTTCGGCGGGTATGTTCATCTCGCACGGATGATCGACAAGGCGCGGGCCAAGGCGGCCGGCACCGTTGGAGAATACATCTATCCCTGCCCGCTCGACCAGGCGCTTCTTGAATTCACAAACATCGGCCCGGATGCCTTCTACAAGGAAGCGCAGACAAGAGACGACACTGAATTTCTCGCATGGTTTAAAGAAAACGCGAAACCTAAACGCTCAACAGAGATCGAGGAATGGAATCAAACGTTTTTGAACCGGAAGCCCCGAAACGAGGAAAGCCTGCGACGTTTCATCGAAATCCGGAATCGGCTGGCCCCCCACCGCACCGATATCACGTGCTGGCCGGATCTGCTGGACCTGGAGGAAGGACGCGAGGTGCTGGTGCGGGCCGCCGGCTGAACGGACGGCATTTTTCCACTTGACAACCTTTCCCGCCCTATGGTAAATAGTAATTATTACTAAATAGGAATCATTCACTATATGCAACTTACCCTCGAACAGGTTCGGAAGCAGTTTCAGGAGTGCGGGCTCAAATTCACGAGCCAGCGGTATGCCATCTACCGTGCGCTGGCCGGATCCAAAGAGCATCCGAGCGTGGAGGACCTTTATTCCACGGTCAAGAAGGCCCATCCGACGCTGTCGATGAACACGGTCTACAACACCCTGGAGAGCTTGCAGGCGATCGGCATCGCATCGGAGATCAGCCTCTGGCACGACAAGGCCCGGTTTGACGCGAATCAGGCCCCCCATCATCATCTGGTCTGCCTGCGCTGTAAAAAGATCGAGGATCTCTACGACGATACGTTGGACAGCCTGGCCCTGTCGCCCAAGGCCAAGCAACGGTACCGGATCATCGGGCACCGGATCGAATTCCACGGCTACTGCAGCGATTGCAAAGCCAAAATCAATAAACACAAAAAAAGGAGGTGAAGGAAATGAGCAAGAAAGGACTGAAAGGAACGAAGACCTGGGCCAATCTGAAGGAAGGGTTTGCTGGAGAATCCCAGGCGAACCGGCGGTATCTTTATTTCGCCCGTCGCGCCGACATCGAGGGACAGCCGGATACCGCTGGAGTGTTTCGCGATACGGCCGAGGGGGAAACCGGTCATGCCTTCGGGCATTTTGATTTCCTGGCCGAAGTGGGCGACCCGGTCACGAACGTGCCGGTCGGCGACACCACGGCCAATCTCAAGTCGGCAATCGAAGGTGAAACCTACGAATACACTCAAATGTATCCCGGATTCGCCAAGACCGCCCGCGAAGAAGGTTTCGAAGAAATCTCAGAGTGGTTTGAAACGCTGGCCAAGGCCGAAAAGTCCCATGCGGGACGATTTGCCAAAGCCTTGGACAGTCTAAAGAAGTAAACCAAAAGCAAAGCGGGGTTGTGCGGATATGTAGAGACGCATTGCGATGCGTTTCTACAGCCCGCGCCCTGCATGAAGGTAATGCTCCAATGATACCTTTTGATTCGCCAAAATTCAGGGATCCGAAAGCCTTTGACACCGAGACGTTGCGTGTCTATGAGATCTGCAACGGATGCCGGAGATGCTTTAACCTTTGCCCGTCGTTTGATGTGCTGTTCCGCGGCGTCGACGACAAAGACGGCGAAGTGAACGCGCTGGACGCCCTGGTTTTAAATCAGGTGGTGGATCTCTGTTATTATTGCAAACTCTGTTTTAACCACTGTCCTTATTGCCCCCCGCATCATTACGACCTGGATTTTCCGCGGCTCATGCTTTGGGGAAAGCATTTAAAGTTGAACCGGCAACCGGCCGGACTGCGCGACCGGTTTCTGGCCGATGTGGATTTCATGGGGCGCCTGGGCGGAATGATCGCTCCGCTGACCAACTGGGCTCTGCGGCAACCGTCGGTGCGCTGGGTACTTGAAAAAGTGATGGGTATTCACCGGGAAAGACTTTTTCCCCATTTCCATCGGCAATCGTTTGTAGATACCCAGCGAGCGGAAGCGAGCGAGAGGGGGAGGCTCCATCCGGCTTCGCCGGTGGAGGGGGCGACGCGAGCCCCTATGATGGAAGAAAAGGTGGCGCTCTTTTATACCTGTTACGTCAACCGCCATGATCCCGAGATCGGCAAGGCCACGCTCCAGGTCCTTGAGAAAAACGGCGTCGAGGTGATCTGCCCGGAGCAGGAATGTTGCGGGATGCCGTACTTCGATATCGGGGATCTGGAGGCGGTCCGTCAAAAGGCCCGGTCGAATATCAAGAGTCTGGCAGCCGCCGTGGATGCGGGCTATAAAATTGTCTCCCCCATGCCGACCTGCAGCCTGATGCTGAAGAAGGAATACCCGGACCTCGTTCCGACGGAAGAGGCGCGGAAGGTCGCGGCCAACACCTATGATCTCTGCGAATATCTCATGAAACTCGACAGCCAGGGGAAACTTGCGAAGGATTTCGTCTCCAGCCCCGGCAAGGTCGCCTACCAGGTGCCGTGCCATCTGCGGGACCAGAACATCGGGCTGAAATCCCGTGACCTGATGAAGCTGATTCCCGGGATCACGGTCGAGGTGATCGAGAAATGTTCCGGACATGACGGCACGTTCGGGGTAAAACAAGAATACTACGACTTCTCGCTCAAGGTCGGGCGGAAAGCCTTTGCCGCCGTCGAGAATGCCAAACCGGATGTGACCGCCTCGGACTGTCCCCTCTCCGGCATGGCGCTCACGCAGAGCACCGGGAAGAAATCGGTCCATCCGATTCAGATCATTCAAAAAGCGTACGGCTTAAAATAAAATGGACACGCTCCAATTAAAAGACATAAAGCCGCTTTCGGAATACGAACCGATCCGCAAAGAACTCAGGGAACGGATCATCGCCCTCAAGAAACGGCGGCGCGTTTCAGTCGGCGACCGGATGACGCTGGTCTTCGAGAATCGCGACACGATCCTGTTCCAGATCCAGGAAATGATGCGCGTGGAGCATATCTACGATCCGGAAAAAATACAGGACGAACTGGATACGTACAACCCCCTGATCGGCGGCCCGGGCGAGCTGTCGGCCACGCTGTTCATCGAGATCACCGAATCGGAACGGATCAAGGAAATCCTGGACGGCCTCCAGGGGATTGACGACGGCCGCTCCGTCTTTATTGAGCTCGGCCCGGATCGAATCGACGGACAGTTTGAGGCCGGCCACAGCAAGGAGGACAAACTCAGCGCGGTCCATTATGTCCGTTTTCAGTTTTCACCGGAACAGCAGACCGAATTCCGCAATGATAAGACTCCGGCCGCTCTGGTCGTGGATCATCCGAAATACCGGGCCCGAACTATCTTGGATAAGGCCGTTCGGCAGGAACTCTCCAGCGATCTTGGTTGACAAGGATTAAACCGCTTGACGAAGGAATCCGGCCGCCCGTAGAATAGAAGCTCGATCGCAGAAACTACAAAGGAGAAGGTTGATGCCCGTCACCGAAAAAGAGATCCTGGCCGCCTTAAGCCGAATCCAGGATCCGGATTTTCATAAAGACATCGTGACCCTGGGATTTGTTGATCATATCGCGGTTCGGGATTCCAAGGTCGGCTTTGAGATCGTTCTGCCCATGCCCCTCTTTCCCGTGAAAGAAAAGATGCGGGAAGAGGCCGCCGGTATTGTAAAAGGCCTTTCGGGCGTCTCGATGGTCGATGTCAAGATGAAGTCCGAAGTGACGGGACATGCGGCGACGGATCGCGCCGCGATTCCGGGCGTTAAGAACATCGTCGCGATCGGCAGCGGCAAAGGGGGCGTGGGGAAGTCCACCGTGAGCGCGAATCTCGCGGTGGGACTGGCCAAATACGGAGCCAAGGTGGGGCTCGTCGACGGCGATATCTATGGACCGACCATCCCCATCATGATGGGCGCGCGGACGGAAGAGCTCCGACAACGCGACGGCCGCATTATCCCGATCGAAGCGCACGGCGTCAAATTCATGTCGATGGGCTTTCTGGCGACCGGCAACCAGCCGCTGATCTGGCGGGGCCCCATGGCCCATAAGGCCGTCCAGGAATCGTTGCTGAATGTGGATTGGGGTCCGTTGGATTACTTGATCGTGGATATGCCTCCGGGAACGGGGGATGTTCACCTCACCCTGGTTCAGACGGTCGCGCTGGTGGGCGCCGTGATCGTCTCCACGCCTCAGGACGTGGGCCTGACGATCTCGATGAAGACCTTCCGGATGTTCGAGCAAACCAAGGTCCACCCGCTCGGGATCATCGAAAACATGAGTTACCACATCTGTTCCCATTGCGGCGAGCGGGAAGAGATCTTCGGACACGGGATGGTCGCGCAGGAAAGCGAGCGCCTGAAGGTGCCGTTTTTAGGAGAGATCCCTCTGGATATCGCCATTCGGAAATACGCGGATCAAGGCATGCCGATCGTGATCGCCGATCCCGAGGCTCCCTCGGCCAAGGCGTATCTTGAGATCATCGAACGGCTGGCGGCTCAAATCAGCATTCGCAATTATTATTCGAAGCCGATCCAGATTATCGAAGAACCGGAACCGAATCCGAAAACGTTTACGGTATAGACCTGTCATGACAAATGTTCAACATACCCGCGGCACGCCGGCCATCATCAAAAAACAGGGCAATAAAACGCTCCTGATCACATGGGAAGACGGGCATGTGAGTCCGTACAGCTTTCGGTATTTAAGGCAGAACTGCCCCTGCGCCGGCTGCATCGATGAATGGACGAGCGCAAAAACACTGAACCCCGGCAGCATCCCGTTGGATCTGGAGGGCTTGAAAGTGGAACCGGTGGGAGGCTACGGCTTAAGCTTTTCATTCTCGGATCAACACGCCACGGGGATTTATCACTTTGATTATCTGCGTGAGATCTGTCCCTGTGAACTTTGCAGAAAGCGATAGGAGAATCATCCGATGGAATTAAAACAAGCCGATACGGAGATCAAGATCAAGGCGGAGGTGTTGGACGCGGAGCGGTGCAAGTTCGTCGTCGACCGTCCCGTCTTTCGCGCGGGAGGCTCGCTCCTCTACCTGGGCAGGGAAAAAGCCAAGGAATCGCCCCTGGCCGAGAAGTTGTTTCAGATCGAGGGGGTGACGGCCGTTCAACTGGCCGGCAACACGGTCACGATCGCCAAGAAGGGCGCCGAGGACTGGACCGCAATCGGAAAGAAGGTGGGGAAGGTGATCCGGGCATATCTCCAGTCCGAGGCGGCGTCCCTCCCGTCCGCGATCTCGAAGGGATCCGGGGCCGATCTCGCCAATGAAGAACGGATCAAGGCCAAGATCCAGAATCTCTTAGACACACAGATCAATCCGGGCGTGGGGGGACATGGCGGTTACGTATCGCTCTTGGACGTCAAAGGAACGACGGTCTATATCAAGATGAGCGGCGGATGCCAGGGCTGCGGCATGGCCTCCGTCACCCTCAAGCAGGGCATCGAGAAGACGATCCGGCAGTTCGTCCCCGAGGTCACGGAGATTCTTGATACTACGGACCACGCCTCCGGCCGAAATCCCTACTACGCGCCTTCCAGGTAAATACCCAGCGAGCTCAGCGAGCGAGAGGGGGAAGGCTCCATTCCGCCTTAGGCGGATGGAGGGGGCGACGCGAGCCCCTATAAAATAGTAAAACGACTAAAAGTGTTCGGGCGCGGGGCGTACGGCAGCGGCCTCGATTTCGTTTTCGATCGCGTGGCGGCCGACCGCCTTGCTTTTGATAAATCGGCCTTCAACCTCCAGCCTATCGCCGCGGTGAATCGTTAATTGTCCCCAACTGAAGACCCGGACGGTCCGGCCGCGTTTGTCCGAAAGATCGAACACCGTAAACGGTTTGCCGCGGCTCACACGGTAGCGCGGCTCGCTTGCGGCGCCGGTTACTTTCACCGGCATGCCGTCGTACTTGGCCGGCGCATCGAGAAGGTCGCCCAGCTCCACGGCCAAACCTTGAACGGGAAATAGAAGCCAGCCGCCAAAGAGGAGCAACGCGAATACCGCCCAAATGGAAAACCGAGGGATGGAGTGCGGGACGTTACGATCGTATCGACGCACAAGGTGCGGCATGAAGGACTCCTCGAACGGAGCGCCAGTGCAGCGCCCAAAACCTTCAAAAAACATCTTCAGAATAACCCTCTTTTGTCCCTCTGTCAATATCAAGAGTCGCGGAGCAGCCCGGAAACCTATCGGCTTAAGTTCGGCTTAAGTTCGTTGACAGACCTCCCCTCTTGTGCTACGTTAGTAACGGCTTTTTTCGGAGGCGCTTCCTGGACAAACGGCTTGCATCCGTCGAGCGGCTGATCGGTCTCACCATGATCATCATGGGGTTTCTGAACATCCTGCTTTCCTTCAACTACGACCTGGATATCACGCCGGTCCTGATGTTCCTGTTCGGCGTCATCCTGTTCGTCCACAGCAGCGTTGAGACCTGGCATAAGTGGGGCGTGATCGGCCTGGTGATCGCGGCCGGCATCGTCTTTGCGGTCGATCCGCGGGTCGGTCCCTGGTACAAGATCATCCTCTTTTACGGGACGATCCTCACGGTGATCGTCTTCATGCTCACCCATCGTATTAAACCAAGCACATGACGACCGAACGGCTCAAAGGACTGGAGCTCGAGATCGATCAGTTCCGGATCGCGCGGGAGCCTTTTTATATCCCGGTACGGAGCGAGATCGATCTGTTTCGCACCGCCTATCTGAATCGGATGCCGGTCATGCTCAAAGGCCCGACGGGCTGCGGCAAGACCCGATTCGTTCAACACATGGCCTACCAGCTCAAACGGCCGCTGATCACGATCGCCTGTCACGAGGATCTGACGGCCTCGGACATCGTCGGTCGTTATCTCCTCCGGGGCGACGAGACGGTCTGGATGGACGGTCCGCTCACCCTCGCCGCCAAGCACGGCGCGATCTGCTACCTCGATGAGGTGGTCGAGGCCCGCAAGGACACCACGGTCGTGATCCACCCGCTGACGGACGACCGCCGAATCCTTCCCATCGAGAAAAAGGGCCAAGTGATAGAGGCGGTGGATGAATTCATGCTGGTGATTTCATACAACCCCGGCTACCAAAGCGTACTCAAAGAGCTCAAGCCGAGCACCAAGCAGCGATTCCTGGCGATCGAGTTCGATTATCCTCCCAAAGAAATGGAGGTCCGCATCCTCCTTCATGAGACCGGGCTTTCTGAAGCCGCCGCGATGAGCCTGGTTAAATTAGGCGAGAAGGTCCGGAATTTAAAGAACCACGGACTGGAGGAGGGGGTCAGCACGCGCCTTTTGGTCTACGCCGGTGACTTGATCCGGAAAGGAATTGATCCGCGGACCGCCTGCGAAGCGGCCGTCATCCAGCCGATCACGGACGATCCCGACATGCATCGGAGCCTCTCCGAAATCGTCAACAGCATCTTTCCGTAACCGGTCATGACGGACCCGACCTCCCCGATTTCGCTCCCTCCTCTTCTCGCCGATTTTTGCGCGCATGAATTAGACGCTCACTCTAAGAAGATCCTTTTCGAGACGATCGCCGCCTTTGCCCCTTCCGACCGGAGCCGCTTCTTCGAACTATCGGAAGAATTGATCGAGGCCTCCCCAAAATCGGCCACGATCGGCCTTAAAAAACTTCCCCGCGTTCTTCAGGCCGTCGGCCCGGCCCAGGCGCTTCCATGGCTTGATCTGGGCACGGCCATGGCGTCCCAGTCCTCGACGGCGGCGCAGAAATATTTTTCGGAGAGCCCGGACCTCCTGGCCGCGACCGACCCCTCAAAACGACTGCCGCTCCTGACGCTCGGACTGGAATTGAGCGACGGGCATCACGGCGTCGTGCTGGACTTTATCCGGGCCGGCTCTCAACTGTCCGCCGGAATGGAGACGACCGATCTGACCTCGTGGATGGAGGAAGGCCTTCGTCTGACGGAGGAGGACTTGGTGCTGGCGGTCGAGTATTTCCGGATCAGCCCGGAGGTCCTGCGCCATCTCGCCATGGCCGACCTCGCGCTTTGGGTTGAATGGGGAAAGCATCTCGTCGAACCGAATACCCTCGGAAAGCCGGACTATTTAAAGGTGATCGAATATTTCCGGCTCAGCGCCGAGATACTCGCCGCCCTGGAACCGCCGGACCTTCGACGACCGTTCTTAGATCTGGGACTGGTTCTGGCCCGGAGATCCGCCGCCCTCGGCATGGACTTTCTCCGATCCTGTCCATCCGTGCTCCGGGAATTCGGCTCCCCGATTCACCGTAGACTGTTTTTGTCGCAGGCCAAGCGTCTGGCCGAGCAGGACCCGTCCGTAGTGATGGCTTATCTCCGAGAGGGGCCGAAAATGTTTTCGGCGCTTGAAAACAACCCGACCGATTTTGCGGCGTGGGTGGATGCCGGTCTTGCGCTTCTGACGCAGTCCGCCTCCGGCGGACCCGAACGGGCCAAGGCCTATTTCAGCGGCCGGTCGAAGACGGGACAGGAAACGACCGAACGTCTGATCGGAGGAGTCTCGCTCAAGACGATCGGCCGGACGCTGACGTTATACGCCGAAGGCCTCTCCGGACAATCCGTCACGATCAAACCGACCACGGATCTGCCCGAGGGACTGCGCGAGACGATCGGCGATTCCCCGACCACCGACGGGCGGACGATCTATCTGCCGCCCCGGATCCGGTTCTTCCCCGAAGCGGCCGAGAATTTCAGGTTGTACAAGGTTTCCACGCTGCATGAAGCCGGTCATCTTGAGTTCGGAACGTACGAACCGGATCTGCATGCGATGCAGGACATCATCCAAGAGCTGCAGGCTGAATACGGTCGGGCGGCTTCCTCATCGGAGGCCGCGCAGACGGTCGGGGACTACCTTCGTCTCTTCCCGAATCCGGCCTGGGCCCGATCGCTCTGGGCGATTCTGGAAGACGCACGGGTTGACTTTCTGCTTCGGACCGAATACCCGGGCGTGCGCCGAGACATGGACCGGATCGTTGCGCTGGACCTCCAGTCCCGGCCTAAATTAGAAAGCCTGCCCCCGAGAACGGCGATCCATGAAGCCCTCCTTCAACTTTCGATTACGGACACGACGGAAACCCCATTGGAGCTGGCCGAAGTCGTCTCGGGCGCCTATGACCTTCTTCTCGAACTGAAGAAGCCGTCGTCCGTCTCCACCGATTCGCTTCGCGTACTGGCCCGGTTGTACCGTTTCATAGAGGAGCAACTCCGCCGCTTTCCGGCCGTGCAAGGCGAAGCGGACCCGCTGGGCGCACAAGAAACGATGCGGGATGTTTTTTCGGATTCGGCCGGATCGCCGAATCAACAAGGGGCGACCCTCGTGCCGTCCGGACTTTCATACCGCGGCGTGATGCATCCCGACCGGGTCCAGGCGCGCCGAGGGGAGGCGACGCTTCCCATCGATGCCTCCCGTTTAGAATCCCGTCCGCCCGCATCCGCTCTGCGTCCGGAGCCGAGGGAAAAGATGCTCCGTCAAGGTCAAACGGAAACGACGCCGAACGGAAAGCTTCCCCATCTCGGATTCAAAACGGCGCCGACCCGTTCCGTCGAGATGGAGGCGTTTGAAACAAAGGTTTTCTTCTACGACGAGTGGGACGATGGGGCCCAGGAATACCGCCCAAAATGGTGCCGTCTTTATGAGCACCGCATGGAACCCGAGTCCGGTCGGATCGTCGATCAAATCCTGTCCTCCCACGGGCCGGCATTACGGCTGCTCCGACGCCATTTTCAGAGCCTGCGGCCGGAGGCCTTCCGAAAAATCAAACGCCAGGTCCACGGCGATCAGTTGGATCTGGACGCGGTCGTCGAGGCCCGCACGGACATACGAGGCGGCCGCACACCCCAGGACGGTCTGTACATCAAAAACGAGAAACGAACACGAGATGTGGCGGTCGCCCTCCTGATCGATATGAGCGGCTCGACCAGCCGACAGATCCCGTCGGCCCGAAGGCGGGTGATCGAGGTGGAACAGGAGGCCCTGATCCTGACGGCCGAGGCCCTCCAAGCGGTCGGAGACACCTTTGCCATCTACGGCTTTTCAGGCGACTCGAAGGACCATGTGGCTTTTTACATCATCAAAGACTTCTCGGAGGCCTTTAATCCCGTCATCCATGAGCGGATCGGCGCGATGAAATCGCTGAACCAAAACCGAGACGGGGCCGCCATCCGTCATGCCTCGTCCAAATTAGAACAACAACCCTCGAAAACCCGCCTGCTGATCCTGTTGAGCGACGGCAAGCCTCTGGACACGGACTATGCCGGGGACCATTCCCTTCAGGACACCAGGATGGCGCTCAGGGAGACCCGGATGCACGGCATTCATCCCTACTGCATCACGATCGATCACGAAGCCAGTCAGTATGTCGCCAAGATGTACGGCGAGGTTAACCACACGATCATCGATCGTGTCGCCACGCTTCCGGACAAGCTGCCCCGCATCTACAAACGGCTGACGACCTGATCCTTGGGAGATAAGGATATGGCATCCCCACAAAATCATCCTTGCCACGGCTGGATCTGGGAGATGTTCCAGGAATATGTCCGCAAGATCACGAGGACGGCCTCAACGGGAGCGATGCCGCTTGAAGAGATGCAGTCCCGTTATCAGAAGATGCACCGGGATTTTGAGATTAAACTCATGATTAGCGACAAGGTCGGGATGATCATCCAGTTTCTGGATCTGGACATGTATCGGTTTCAAGACTTCGAATCGCTCTTGGAGGCATCCGCCTTTCTCCATTTCCTCGCCGAGAAGTACGGGCAAGGAAAATTCAAGGTGAACCTTTATCACGGCGGGACCTTCATCGCCACAAAGAATTTCAAGATCGAAGAAGGCCCCGAAAAATGGCGGGGGCTGTTGAAAGAGCGGGAAGGGAAAGGGCCCGTTGCGTAGATGCCCGGCGGGCGATTTGTATTCCGGAATCGGTTATGGTAGAGTCCGGATGACTGAATTTAGGTTCCGGAGGTGAGATTCAGGATGATGTCCGATTCGAATGCCAAACAACTTTTGCATGCTTCCCAAGATTCCATAGACAAGACCTCTCAGGATCTTCAGGAACAACTGCGGCAGATGCAGTCCCAGCTCCGACAGCTTGAGAAGACGGTTTCGGCTCTGGAAGCGAAGCTTCAGAGTCTCACCGGTCGCTACGTCGCGGTCTGCACAAACTGCCGGACGTCCTTCGACATGCTGGCGCATCATTACAGCATCGGCCTGTTCGACAACCTGGTCTATGTTAAATGCCCGAAATGCCACAGGACCCTGCCGGTCAAAGGCGGCGGAGGAGGAGAAATCAAGATCGTCGAAGAGTAACAGCGCCGGCATGCAACCCGCCGATGAAGGCGCCCCCCTCCCCTCTTCGGGTCAGACCCGATTAACCCAACAAAAGTGTTGATTTAGAAAAAAGATCGTGCTAACATTTCCCATTCTTAAAAACAATCCCGTCCAAAGCGCCTGCCCGCCGACAGGCAGGAGATGTGCCTTGGAGAGGGCACGAGGGGGCACGCATGTATAAGCAGATCTACATTCCAGTAGATAATTCCGATCATTCGAACATGGCGATCGATATCGGCGTCCGACTGGCCAAACAGTTCGGCGCCAAAGTCATCGGGAGCCATGTCTACGCCGCAAAGTTGCACGATCGCCGATTCAAACAGATGGAGGCGGGCCTTCCGGAAGAATATCACGACGAACAAGAACTCGAACGACAGCGGAAGATCCATGACTCTCTGATCACCCGCGGGCTCCAGATCATCACGGATTCTTATCTGGATGTCGTTGAAAAAAAATGCGCCGCCGACAATATTCCTCTGGAAGAACGGTCCCTCGAAGGCAAAAATTTCAAGGTCTTAGTGGACGACATCAACGAAAACGGTTATGACCTCGTCGTCATGGGCGCGCTCGGCGTCGGCGCGGTGAAGGACAGCATGATCGGGAGCGTCACCGAGCGCGTCGTGCGTCGCGTCCGGTCGGCCGATCTCTTTATCGTCAAGGATTTGAAGCCCTTAAATGGCGGGGGCAAGATCACGGTCGCGATGGATGGCAGCGCGCAGTCGTTCGGAGGCCTCAAAACAGCCTTGACCCTGGCCAAGGCCTTGAATTGCGAAGTCCATGCCGTCTCGGCCTTCGATCCCTACTTCCATTACGCGATGTTCAACAGCATCTCCGGCGTCCTCTCCGAAGAAGCCGGCAAGGTCTTCCGATTCAAACAGCAGGAAAAGCTTCATGAGGAAGTGATCGACAGCGGGCTCGCAAAGATCTACCAATCCCATCTTGAAATATCGAAAAAGGTGGCGGAAGAGGAGGGCGTCGAGATCAAGACGGCGCTGCTGGATGGAAAACCGTTCGACAAGGTTCTCCAATACGTCCGGCGCGAGAAGCCCTGGCTGTTGATCCTAGGGCGCATCGGCGTCCATTCGGACGAGGACATGGACGTCGGCAGCAACACCGAGAACCTGCTCCGCCTGGTCCCTTGCAACGTGCTCATCTCCAGCCGAAAATTCGTTCCGCCCATCGATGCGCTCGCGGAATACACCGTGGCCTGGACGGAAGAGGCGCTCAAGCGCATGGAAAGGGTCCCGGTCTTCGCACGGGGAATGGCCAAGACGGCCGTCTACCGGTATGCGATCGAAAAGGGGTTCACGATCATCAGCAATGCCGTGGTGGATGGCGCGATGGGCGACATTCTTCCCAAATCGGCCATCGACGCCATGAAGAACATGGGCAAGCAATTAGACGCGGCCGGCATCGATCGGAACAAAATGACCGCAAGCGACGGGGTGGTGGGGGATCTCATGGGTCAGGGTCTGGCCGGCATGGTCTCGCAGGTGGCCGAGACGGATGCGTCGGCCCCACCGGTCAATTATTACGTCTGTCAAGCCTGTGGACACACCGCCAAAGGCGCCGAGCCGGTCCAATGCCCCATCTGCGGCGCGGGGGGCGAGCAGTTTAAATTCCTCGACAAGACGATCTTTGAGGCCGCGGCAAAGGCCGAGGGGGGTCTCGAAATGGAGACGGCCTATGACGACGTCCAGCTCCAATGGACGGACGAGGCGCGAAAAACCCTCCGCATGATCCCTCCCGGCTTCCAGCGACGCCGGGCAAAGGCCAAGGTGGACAAGTCGGGTCGAAAGAAGGGCTTGACGATCATCACCAAAGAGTTCGCCGTTCCGCTGTTGGAAAGCGAGGGTCTGGTCTTAAGCGAGGTCCTGGCGATGGACAAACTGAACTGGGCGGCGGAAGCGATTGAGCGGCTTTCGAAGGTCCCGGCGGGTTACATGCGCGACTGCACCCGCGGCATGATCGAGCAGCATGCGCATAAACTGGGAACGAACACCGTCACGCTTGAGATTGCGAACGCCGGCATCGAAGAAGGCAAGCGCGCCATGGAGGAGGCGATGAAGAATCCGGCCATGCTCAATGAACTCCTGGCAAAATTCAAAGCGGCCAAGTCGGCCGAAGAGCAGCCGAGAGCTTAACCGGAGTCGACCGCATGCGCGTCCTGGCTTCGATCAATCACTGGCTTCACCTGGTCTCGGTCGTGATCTGGATCGGCGGCTTGGCCTTCATCGTGATGACACTGACGCCGGCCTTACGGGGGAAATTCCCTCAGGAATCCACAAAGGTTTTTTTTCAGGACATCCGGAGGCGTTATTTCCGAATGTCCGGAATCTTCCTGGCCTTGATCCTGATCACCGGCGGCGTGAATGTTCATTTCGCCTTAGAGGGTGCGGAGAAGGCCTCAAAACTCTGGGTGATCGTCTTGGGCCTTAAGTTGGCCTTGGTCACGGCCTTCGGGAGCATTTATCTGCTGAATGTCCTGTACAAATCCAATCCTCCCGAGACCGGTGAGCAGGCGGTGCCCTATGCCAACATCTCTTTGGTTCTCGGTCTCTTCATCATTCTCTGCGCAGCCTTCCTGCGATACGCGCACTAACACCCGGTGGGGACAGATTTCAAATCTGTCCCCACACCGTATGCGGCCGTCACATGGTGTGCTGTCCCTGACCATGGTCCAGACCGAGCGACGTCTCATGAGGCGGCGGGAGCTGCGTGATCCAGGCGCTGCAGCCCAGAACCCCCAGCCCCAGTACGGCCTCAATGATGATGAGCCTGACGAACAGCCGCTCGAGCCGTTGATCGTCCGGGCGTTTCCAGACCGCCTCGATGATTGAACGGGCCAAGCGCGTCAGAACGCCGTTTTTCGGGCTTCCATCGCTGTTCTCTAGCCGCGGAAGAACGTAAAACCGGCTGATCCCGCCGAGAAGAATCATCGGAACAAGCAACGCCCATTTGAGGATCAAAATCTTCCCGTATTCCGTCCCGACCAAAAGCGATGTGGAATGCACATGGATCCAGGTATTGTAAGCGCCCGATAAGAGCAGCCCGCCCACGCAGGTCATCGCCACCGTCGAGAAGGACCGGATGACCGCCGCCAAAAAGGCCCTCCGCTCGATCCCCGAAACCGCGATCAAGAACGGAGAAAGATGCATCGTTAGAATGAACAACCCTCCCACCCATCCCGAAACAGCCAAGACATGGACCCAGTCCACAAAAACGGTTCCCGTCCAGTTTCCTTGATTGGCCGCATGACCCGAAAGGCCCGTGGTCAGTCCCAGAGCGGCCCCGGCCCCGAGCGACAAATAACCGGACGCCGTTTTGCCAAAAATCCCTCGGGCCTCAAGGAAAAGAATCCCTCCCAACAAGAGGATCAGCCCGAACCGCCCGATCCAGATTCCTCCGAAATGCGTCTTTAAGAACACGGTCGGAATCACCGAAAAAAGTTCCGAGACGGGCCGTCCGCTCATCATGACGGTCCGGAGGGACAGATCGATCACGCTGGTGACGACCAGCGCGGCCAGCATCACGGCCATCAGCGCCCGGTCGGAGGTTCCTCCATTCCAAATGGATCGGGCGCGGCAGGCCGGCGTCAGCACAAAGCAACGGTAGGACAGGCCGCCCAACACCGCCGCAAGGGCCGTGAAATCGAGCCACCGGATCACGATATGCAGGAACAGATGGGAATGCGTCATGGCGGCCCACCGACCGTGAATGAAAAATCCCCTTCCGTGCGATGACCATCCACGGATACAACGTTCCATGCCACTCGATATCTTCCAGGCGGCAGTACGGACAGGCTTACTTCGAGAAGCGTTGGGTCCGAGGAATTTACGTGGCCGTTGTTTTGATCCATTCTCGTGGGGTCTTCATGCTGATTTTGCCGTATCCCCGGCGCCTGATCTAAATAGACCTCGATTCGACTGAAGGCCGGCTCCAGATAACCGTCAAACCAGATCCGGACGGTCGAAGGCGGGGTCTTCAGCGTCGACCCCACCCGCGGTTCCGAATGATCCGGGAAGACATGGGCCCATGCGAGCGAGGCCGCCGATCCAAATAGCACGACGGCCGCGGATAGAACGGCTATATAATGGTTCGCTTTCATCGTCGTGTCGGTCCCAACGTCCCCGAAAAGGGCGTCCAAGAAAAAACGTTCGGTGCCATATCGTCCAAGAAAAGGTGAATCAACCCGGCCACGCCGGTATTTTTTCCGGTCCGGTCGTTTAACGGAATTTGGGCCTCGAGTCCAAGCTCAACGTACTTTCCGGTCCAGACGATCCCGGGATTTAAGAACCCGGTGGCCTTATGTGCATCCGGTCCGCTCATCGGGACATCATAGGTCAGCTCTACGATCGGGAACATCCGGTTGAACGGCCGGGGAAGCCCCACATCTTTGACGAAAGACTGGAGATACGGAATGCTGTATTCCACCACCAGTCCATAACGGAATGAGCCGGCCAGATCCGCCGCATCACCGCTTCGGCCCCAAGGCACCTCCAGGCCGACACGGCCGGATACCGCAAGCGGCCTCAGGTAAGCCAACCTGTCGGGCAGATCGCCCAACCCCTTTCCGAACAGGAAGGCCGGCGCGATGCGCGACAGATCCTCGGCGCCCACCTTATCCGAGCCGATCCCTCCCGGCTCAAAACTGACGGCCGTCGAGGCGATATATTCATGTTCCGAGCTGCGGAACATGGCGTAGGTCAGTGTGAACTCGGGATTGGCGAAACCTTTTTCGGTGGGCCGTCCTTCCTCCTCGGGGTTGACCGAGAGATATTCGTCCCCGACCGAAAGTCCCAGATCGGGGCTCAATCGTTTTTGTATCTCAAACCCGACGGAAGTCTCCTTCCCCTCGGGACCCTTGATATAGGAGGGGGCCGCCAGGGTCATTTCGTCGGCCGGAAATGGATCTTCCACGACGATGGACGCCGGGAAAAATCGCTTGCCTACCACTCCATGGGCCCAAAGGATCGTCGGCCATCCCATCAAGCCGATCAGAAACAGCACGCCGGTCAATCGAATAAAAAAGTCACACATCGGTCTCCTCCCGTCATCAATTTGCGCCTCGTGATGAAAGAGCCGGCCGCGACCTTCCCCGAACACGATGGAGGCCGATGGCCGTCCTCAACACACGAAGCCTGAAATGTTGGTTATGGGGTTATCCGTTTATGAAACGGAGACGGGAGGGGGACGGATATAAAAAGAAATGACGGAACGGATACCGTAGAAGCCGTCGGCGTAACCCGCTAAGTTCTCAAAAGAGAGCGTCAATCTTTGGCTTAAGCGTGGATTCGCCGATTGGACAAACGTGGAGGCGGCGCACATCCAATTGCAGATGAAAGAGGCATGCTGGGCGGCATGGTCGGCGGAATCACTGTGATGGGCAGCATGCCCTCCCGCTCCGACCATTATAAAGCCCGACAGAAAGAGATAGACCAGGGTGAGAACGAGGGCGGTCTGCTTGATTTGTGTCTTTCGCATCATGATAACCGTCAGGTATTACACATAATCCTTTTTTATTCGGCCGTCAAGTTTTTTCTTAGTGCGCGCCGAACAGGCCGGGCAGGTCGGGCAGCGACTCGGCCCGCCCCGTCACAAAGTAGACGCCCACCACCAGGCTGAAAATACCGGCCATCAAGCCGACCGCCACGTACACACCGCGCTGGCTCTGCGCCCCGAGAAATCCGGCGGCCGTGACCACGGCGATCAGACTGTTGCTCAGGACGAGACCGGTCACAAAGCTCCCCATCAGCAGCAGTCCGTACTTGGGTCCGGCCGCCCCGCCGACGGCCGCAATGAGCAGGACCTGCGATCCGGTCTCGGCCCCGATGCCGTGAATGATTCCCACGATGAAGGCCGAAACCGGACTGTACTGCGTCAGCCGATGTCGATGCTCGTGCGCGCCGCCCTCGAGCCGTTCATGCAGACGGTGCCAGAGGTACGCGATCCCGGAGAAAATGAGCATCCAGCGGCTGCGCAATTGGAACTCGCCCCGGCCGCGCAGATACTGCACCAGGGAGTAGAAGACCCAGACGGCCAGCAGTAGCAGTGTCGCTCCCACAACCCGCTCCAGGATGGGATCCACCCATCGGGGTAGAATTTCCTGGGCCAGGAGCGCCGCCGAGCCGAGCGTCACCACCATCGCCGCATGCCCCAACACATACATCGTCGACAGAAACAGAACGGGCCGACCCGCTTGTGCGGCGGAAAGGGAGGGTGCGGTGCTGGTGATGTCCGTGATCGCCGCGATATGATCCCAATCAATCCCGTGGCGGAAGCCGTAGAGAAAGGTGGTGAGCAGAACCAGCCCGACGTGTTCCATTAGGAAAACCTCTTTCCGGTGGTCGTCATCGTGAGCATTCCATGCTTCTCCCCTCGCGTCCCGATCAGGCGGTCGGCCCTGTCCTGATTTAGATGGGAGGAAAATAAAGGAGGGAAATGGCTATGCGTCGGGCTTGAGGTCGCCTTCACCCTTAAGGAATTTCCGGAATCGGGTCATCAATTCGTCGCCGAGAACTTCGCCGGGCTTCTCGGGGCGTTTGGTCATGAAATCGCGGATCTCATTCAGACGCTTATCGGCCTGCTCGTTTCCCCGGAGGCGTTTTACTTTCTGTTTGGCCGCGTCAAAGGCATCGAAGGTCAGCTCGTTGAAGCCGAGCTTTCGGATCCGCATCACGGCTTTCATCATCGCCTGGTTCCGGTAACGGGTCAACATCTCGGACGAGATCTCTTTGGCCCCGTCTTTTCGCGCGCGCCGTTCGGCCGCCTTCTTGATTCCGCTGCGGACGAAATCGGGCGAGGTCTGTAACCTCCGCCAGGCCTCTTCGGACCATTTCACCTCTTCGAGCGGCGCTTCCCAGACGGCCCTCAGGTTTTCCTCCGTCATTTCGGAAAAGCCCTTGGTCCGGGCCAGGTCCTCGGCATCGCTCTTGAGCATCTGGGAGACGAAATCGGTCGCCACGGGCGGCGCGCTTTCGATCTTCTTCATCAGCAATGCTGTCGCGCCTTCCGACCAGCGCATCGCCACGCGCGGGTTTTGATCCTCAAACTCGCCCAGCGCCTCGACCTTCTCAAGCAGTTCGACATTCACCTCCATATGGCCGCGTTCGATCGCAACCTCTTCCGCGATCTGCCGCACCATCTCCCGCATAAAAACCGGGACGGTCGCGAGACGCTCGCGCGCCGCGAGCGTCCAGGGGAGATGGCCTTTGGCCATCTGATCGGCCGCCTCTTGAAGACCCTTCTCGCCGCCCATCGCCCCCATCGATTCGTTCTTCCAGGCCGTCAATTGGTCAGCCGTGATTTGCGACAGCCCCATCTCTCTCGCCTTTTTCTCGGCCAGTTTTTTCACCATGCCGCGCAAGAACAGAGGGGCCTTTTCGACGCTCTTCAGCGCGTCTTCGGTCCATTGAATCTGGGTTTCGTTCGACATTTTATTTCGTCTCCTGCTTTCCAAATTCGAAGTTGACGACGACCTTCGAGTTTGGAGCGACCTCGATTGTCTGCTCTCGAAGTTTCATGAAAGGATGCCAGGCCGTCACACGGTACCGCCCCGGCGGAAGGTCCTGGATCGAAAAGGTTCCGTCCTGCGTCGTGATCGCATCATAGGGACTATCCACGACGTAGGCCCAGGTCTGCATGAATGAGTGCTTGCCGCACTGGACCCAGACCACTTTTTGTCCCTTTGGAAGCTTGATCTCCTGAGTCAAGCTGGATTCGGCCAGCGCCGCGCGATCAAAGATCCGGTCTCCGCGTTTATTGTCCTCGATCGCATAGGTTTGGATATCGTGAATCACGCTGTCATGGTTTTGAAAGGTCATGTTCTGCCGGTCGCGGATCACGGACATGAACGGGGTAAAGCTGCAATCCTTGATCGCGATCTTGGGACCGGATACTGGAAAGGGCTTCCCTTGCTTGACGTCTTCCACAACCACGACCACATCCTGAAGTCCTCCGTCCTTCGAAACCGTAAAATCACGGAGCAGGCGGTGTCCCTTTCCATCCGAGATCCGCTCGCAAAGTTCGATATCGGGATAGACGATCAGGCCGAACGGTCTCGGCGGCGGGACGGCGCCTTTAAAAATCGCCCGTCCGGTAATCGTAGCGCCGTCCGCAACCCGTTCTTCTTCATAAGCCCAGGCATGATGCGACGGATTCAACCCCCCGGCCGCAATTCCGATTACAATAACGACAACGTTCGCGATTCGATGCTTCACCGGTTGCCTTTCGTAGACTAAAAACCGTCAACCATCCTATCACGCCGGCCGTCGCCATGCAAACTCAGATTATGATCGCTTCTTCCGTATTCGGATAGCCAGCGGCGTTCCGGTGAAATCAAATGAGTCGCGGAGGAAATTCTCGAGGTAGCGGAGGTACGGCTCCTTCACCTGCTCCGGTCGGTTGGAGAAGATCACGAAGGTCGGCGGGCGAACCTCTGCCTGCGTGATGTAATTGAGCTTTACAGGTCGTCCGGATCGTTGCGGAGGCGGATGGGTCGAAACAGCCCGCTCGAAGGCGCGGTTCAAGGCCCCGGTCGAGACGCGGTTGGAATAGGCCGTCACGATCGCATCAATCTTTTCGAAGATCTCCTTGACCGGCGTTCCTTCCAGGGCCGAGATGAACAGGACCGGGGCATACGGGATGAACGACAAGCGGCGTTCTAACTCGGACCGGATCTTCTCCCTCGCCTTCGGATCACCCCGCCGCCGATCCCACTTGTTCACCAAAATCAGACAGCCCTTGCGTGCCTTAAGCGCCTGGCCGATGATTTTGGTATCCTGTTCGACGATCCCCTCCGCCGCGTCCAACACCACCACGGCCAGGTCGCACCGCTCGATCGCCGTCAATGCGCGCGAGAGGCTATAACGCTCCACGCCCCGCTCGATTCTTCCCCTTCGACGGATTCCGGCCGTATCGATGAAGCAATACGTCTTGCCGTCATGCCGCACCCGACTGTCGATCGTGTCCCGCGTTGTGCCGGGCGTCGCGTCCGTCACGAGGCGGTCTTCTCCCAAGAGTGTGTTGATCAAGGTGGACTTTCCGACATTCGGCCGGCCGACCACGGCCACCTTGGGCACGGCGGCGGTCGCATCCTCACGCTCCCCGGCCTCCAAGGGCGGCGGCAACAGGGGCTCGATCGCCTCCAACAACTCATCCACACCCTTGCTGTGCTCGGCCGAAACGGGATAGAGCGTTTTGATTCCGAGCCGGTAGAACTCGGCCGTGAGCGGCTCGGATTTGGGCGCGTCGATTTTGTTGATCGCGTAAAAGATCGGTTTCTTGAGACGACGCAGCAGCGGGACGATCTCCTCATCCAAAGCCGTGACGCCTTCGCGGCCGTCAAAAAGCATGATCAGGATGTCGGCATCGGCAATCGCATGCTCTGTCTGGGCCTTGACCTGAGACAGAATGCTTTCGCGTGACTTGGCCGTCGGGTCCAGTCCGCCGGTGTCCACCAGCGTGAAGGACCGCCCGCCGTAGGCCGCCTCGGCATAATTCCGGTCGCGCGTGACGCCCGGGATGTCCTCCACGATCGCAACGCGCCGTCCCAAGATCCGGTTGAACAGCGTGGACTTGCCGACATTCGGCCGTCCGATGATGGCAATAATCGGTCGTTTCATGGCGACGGAAGCCTAACACATCGACGGATGGGATGCAAGATTGAGCCGGAACCCCTTCGGATATTTTTTCTTGACAGGTTCAGCAGGTTTTGATATACCGGCCTCACATCCCATATATACTCCCGCCGCATCCGGCGGGATGCGCGCAACACCTTTCTTTATGGAGGCGGCCATGAAAGCTCTTCTCTTTCTGGGGGTCATGCTTTCCCTGTTATCGACAGGATGTTCTGCCCGGATTCATTATCTCACGCCGAACACGACCGGCGGACCCGTGTTTCAACCCTTAGAGGAACCGAACACGCTCGTCGGCTTGGCGATTTCAGGAGGAGGCAGCCGAGCGGCCACCTTTGCGGCCGGTGCTCTGGAAGCGCTGGCCGAGGTGCGAATCAAGGAGGGCGATCGGGAGATAAGCCTGCTGGAAAAAGTGAACTACATCTCCAGCGTGTCCGGAGGCAGCCTTGCGGGCGCCTATTACGCGGTGAAGAAGCCCGATCGAGGAGTACCCATCTTGGGCGACAAGGGACTCTCCCCGCGCTACCAGGGCTTTTTCTCAGATTATAAAGCGGACATGCAACGGAACTTTCAGACGCCCGTGCTTCTTCGACAGATCTTTTTTGTTAGGCAGTTCAATCCCACCAAGGTGGCCTACTCGCTTTCCGAGGTATGGGACGGCGCCTTTTTCAATGAGATTACCTTCTCCGGGCTCTACAAACGGGAACAACATGGGGACAGTCCGCGACTGATCCTCAATGGGACGCTCTATAACAACGGCCGCCGGTTTGTCCTCACCACACTCTCGCCCGCCGATTTTAACTATGACTTCACCCGGTTGCTTGGACAGGCCGCCCAAGAGAACCAAAAAGGATTTCCGAAGGATGAACAGGCCGGTATTGCGGCAAGAATTGAAAAAGCCAGGAAGCAATTGCTCCCTGTTACCTTCGAAGACATTCAAGGCGATCATCACGAACTCCGGATCTCCCTTGCCGTGGCCACATCGGCCTCCTTTCCGCCCGTGATAGGACCCGTCACCTACAACGTGGAGGGCCAGCCGACCTATAACCATATCGGGGATGGAGGCCTTTTCGATAACCTCGGTCTTGAATCCCTGTCCGAAGTATTTTTGAACAAAATAACACCGGGATCTGCCAAGAAAGGCCTCATTATCGTGATGGATGCCTCTTATCCGTTCGATGTTAAAAATGATGAGATGGATCACACAAGGCAGGGATTCCAGGCATTCGTAGACGATCCCTCTCGTCCGGTCGGGATCATGGAACAGCGGGCGAATGCCTATCAGTTTGCACTGTGGAATATCCTTCGAGGCGAGCAAGTTCTTCTCCCGGATTTTAACCACTTCACGATCGTTTTCCTGAAAAACACGGACGCCGACTGGGCGGGCTACCAGGATCTCCCGGCCGAATGCCGCGGGGTATTCAAACCGGATGTGACACCCGAGAAGATCCGGCAAGCGATCAGTCAGATTCCGACCCTGTTCAAGATCAAGAATCGATGCCACGGGGCGCTCCTAATTAAAGCAGCCCACAAGGTTGTAGAGAAGCACCGGGACGAAATTATTAAGTTCTTACAGTCTCCATAGTCTCTGCCGCTCACTGACTGATGCACACCCTGGCCGCCAGTAAAGTGTGAAGGAACCCATGAAGATCAACGACATTGTCGAATTTACCAAAAAGAGCGGCCTAGGCATTGGTGAACTGGCCCGGTCAGCACTTCAACGGATGCGAGGCGGACCCAAGCCTGGAATGACATCCTACATTGCCGGAAACAAATTTCAGAACCTCTGGAAAGAAGAATGGGAGCGATATCTGAAAAATCGCACACCCCACCGCCGGAACCTTCGCGATCCCGACTCCGGCAACGACCCCACCACCAAAATCAATCTTGTGGGGATAGCCTTCTCCGGTGGCGGCATCCGTTCCGCCACTTTTAACCTTGGCCTCCTTCAGGCCTTGGCCCGCCTCAGATTCCTTAAGCACTGCGATTATCTGTCCACCGTCTCAGGCGGAGGTTATATCGGTTCCTGCCTTACGTCTCATCTACACCGGCCTCTTGAGGGAGAGAAACCGGTAAAAATGGAAGGGGATCAATTCCCATTCGCCCTTCCACTCGATGGCAAGGAACGGCCGGAGGTCAGGCATCTGCGCAATCACGGCAACTATCTTGCGCCCCGACATGGGCTGTTTCGACTGGATACATGGCGTCTCATTTCGACGTATGTGACTGGGTTGCTTGTTCTGCTTCCTGTTCCTCTTGCCCTGTTCATCGTCATCGCCGGCTCCATCGATGCCTTGTCCCTGATCGTTGATCGCTTGTGGGTCATATTAAGCTTCCCTGCTATCTTCTTGGTTGTTCTTCTCGCTGTCACGGGCAAGTGGAATCGGCCGGATAAAAAAAGTTCCTCCGTGTTGCACCATCCGAAAACATTACCGATCCTCCTCCTCACGCTTCTTGGTACGATGTTATTTACCTTTTGGACCCAGCCTCAAGGTGTCTTTTGGCTCACACCGGCGATTTGGTATTGGACTCCATCAAACTGTCTCACGGCCGGCACCGATTCATTCCGGCGATGCCTTGGCTTTCTGGCCTGGGTGCCGTCCGGCTTGATTCGGTTGTTGGTCGCCTGGGTCCTGGCGCTGATTGTCCTCTTTATCCTTTCGGTCGCGGTTTTTCTTGTAAAAATGAAGGAGCAGAGTCGGCCGGAGAGACGGGAGCTTTTAGCCAAGATTCAGTCGCGCACGCTGCTCTTTCTGTTCGTGACCATCCTGCTCGCCATTCTCCCGACCTCTGTCTTGGCGTGGTCTTCTCTTTGGAGATGGGTTGCCGAAAAAGCGTCCGAAGGTTGGGGAGAGATCGGAAAGTGGACCGTCTCGTTTCTATCCCTTTTAGCAACGCTGATGGCCAATCGCGCTTGGCAAAATAAATGGATCAAAAAACTTAAAACACCTTTGGTCAAAGGCGGGGTGATCGTTTTTCTTATTTCCATCAGCCTGTCACTCATCTCGCTATATCGTGACCATCCAATTCCTCTCTTCTGGACATCCGCTGGGATTCTTATCCTCGCCGTTTTGTTCCTTGATCCGGACAGGGCCTCTCTCCATTTCCTTTATCGAGACCGACTGACCGAAGCGTACGTCGTCAGGCCCAAAAGCACAAACCCTGAATCCTTCGTCCCCAACCATGATCTCAGACTTCACTCATTGTGCCAAGAGGCTTCTCCCTCGGAAGACTTTCGCCCCCCGTATCATCTAATTAATGCCACGATCAATCTATGCGGAGATGGGAACATTGACTCTCGTGGTCGGAATGCGGACCTTTTTCAGTTCAGCCCGTTCTACTGCGGTTCAAAGTCAACCGGCTGGCGGGCCAGCACAATGTACGAATCCGGTCGAATGGACCTCGCCACGGCCATGGCCATCTCGGGAGCCGCGGTCGGCTCCCAGATGGGGATGTACACCAGTCGGCCCATGGCCATTTTAATGACGCTACTGAATATTCGACTCGGTTCATGGAGGCAAAACCCCCGTGCCACCGAATGGTGGAAAGGGGGGATATTGGGCACGTTGTTCTTCGAACTTCTCAGCCTTGACTCTTTAAACTCCCCCTATGTCAATCTCTCGGATGGAGGCCACTTTGAAAACCTGGGACTCTATGCGCTCGTCCAGCGGCGCTGCAAGTACATCCTTGTGTCGGATGCGGGCGCCGATGAGGGATCGGCCTTCGCCGACCTGGCCAACGCGCTTCGCAAGATCCGCATTGATTTCGGAGTGCAGGTTCACCTGAATCCACTCGTCTTGATGCCGGACTCTCGAACCGGGCTGAGTCGCCAACATTGCGCGGTGGGCAAGATTGAATATCCGGAAGGAGAAGAAGGCATCCTCGTCTATCTGAAACCCACGCTCTGCGAAGACAGCCCGGCTGACCTGCTTGCTTATCGACAAGTAGACGAGACTTTCCCCCACCAGACGACGTTAGACCAGTTCTTCGATGAAGCGCAGTTTGAGTCCTATCGTGCCCTTGGCTATCACATCGGCAAGGAGGTGTTCGCGGAGGACGAGAATATCCTTAAAGAACAGGACATGGATGTCGCAGAAAAAGTTTTCACCAGGCTCCTCTTCCGGTGGATAAAACCTGTGCCCGGATAATGTTGTGAGAAAGCAACCGCGCGGGGTGCTTGATTGCGAATCCTGACCCTCGGTGTGCATTGGCTTGCACGTGTCGGTTGGCTGCGGGGCGGGGTGGCTGAGTGACGGCCCATAGGATATGGAATCTTATTTCGACGGCAGGTCTGGCGATTCTTATCGTTGCCTCACAAGCATGGGCGGATTCCAATAATAATGGACCACCCAAAATCAGTTATCTGGACTCTTATGAGCCCAACACAATAGGCTATACATTTGATAGCGACGATGTTCCTTTTTTAGATGTCAAATTATCGGTGAAAGCGTCATTAGCTCCCGACTATGTGCGTAAGGTTTTTGAACGTCTGGATCTGTATCTGGGCCTTACGGGACGATTCGGTCAATACATTGGAACCAGGCATTCATCGCCCGTTGTCGGAAAGCGATACAATCCTGAATTATTCGTTCGATATAAATCTCCAACCGACGGTTACATCGAACTGGGTTACGCACACGAATCAAACGGCCAAGATATCACCTCCCCGACGGAGTACGACCAGGCCAGATTGAATGCCGAACGAGGGGCTTTTGCAAAAGACCAAATCAGCAGAGGATGGGACTTCATCAAAGTAAACCTGAAGAGCCCATCGCTTAAAATAAACGAGACGAACGGCAATCTTAACGGCTACCTCATCCTTAAATATTTTCTGCCCCACGGATTCTTGCAAGGGAATATTGAAGAATATAACGATTGGGAAAATGATCCGGAAGGAAAACCCAGGGATCGGGTCAACGGCATCGGTGTATTACTCAAAATCATACAGCCGTTCAAGTGGGGAATTCTTAGCGATTTCAAGACAGCCGTGATCTATGAAACCGGCTATCGCGATATTTTCCGGTACAACACCATTCGCATCGAGGTCGGCATGAAAATTCTTGAGATCCCATTGATCGCACGGACATCGAGCGGTTACAACAGCGACCTGGCGCAGTATTACAAGAAGGTATACTCATGGGGCGTTGCGTACGAGATCGGGGGCTTTTAGATTCCAAACTATCGCATTATACAGGGTCGTGTCTTGCTAACGCGTGTATCGGCTTACGCGCATCGGCTCCGGCGCGGGGGAGCAATGTGTGAGCGTCGTTGCTCCCGCTGTCAGCCGCCGCTTGGGTTCACTTTCGTTTTCTTTTGTAGTGGCTCTTTACAAGTCCGTTGGAATATACTTTGGTCCGTATATGTTTGAATGGAAGATCATGGTCAAGATAACCGAACAATGGAATGCCGCTTCCGATCAGCACAGGGGCCTTGGTAATGATCATCTCATCGATGCAGTCTTCTTTTAAAAAACTCTGTATCACCTTTCCGCCGTCAACATAGATATTCGAAAAGCCTTCGTTGGAAAGATAATCCAGCAGCTCTCTGGGCTTCATTGAAAGAACGGTTACTTTCCTTTTTAACTTGGCCGGAACCTGTTTAATCGTGGTGCTCAGCACGAAGACTTTCTTTTCATAAGGCCAGGAAGGAAACGTGAGGACTTTTTCAAACGTGCCCCGTCCCATTACGACCGCGTCGATCTTGCTTATAAATTCGGCGTAGTCGCCTCTCACCGGCTTCTCGAACTTAACCAGCCAATCGATCTCCCCATCTTTTCGGGCGATAAAGCCGTCAAGACTGGTTCCGATGTAAACGATGGTTTTCATTTTGCGAGGCCTCTATAGAACACCGTCGGCTCCTGCCCGGAGTTCCTTCCCCGCCCCTCCGGCCCCTATATATAATAGATGCAGATCGGATATATTGCTCCTTTTCGATCCCGCAGATCCGGGCAGGCACGGGGCGTTCATTCATGGTAGGGGCGACCGGACGGTCGCCCCTACGAAATGAACCGGGTTCTCTTCGTCCTCCAACCACCCCGCCGGATTGCCGGTGAAATATTCCCGGACACGGTGCATTTCGGAATCGTCACGAACGACCTGTTCGTAATAATTGCGTTGCCATACCGGGACGCCCGGTGCGCACCGCAAAACATTGATCCGCCGGGTCGCGGCGGATTTGAATGAACGGACAATCGCGCCCAATGAACCCGGGATAACGTTGGCCGGAACGCGCCTGTTTATTGTACGGGCGCAGCATGCTGCGCCCCTACGATCTGGGTGTGAACCATCCGTGCCCGTGCAAACCAAAATTCCATGCACATGATTGGGCATCACCACAAATGCGTCCAACAACACGTTCCGAAAATGACGCGGTATCGCATCCCAGCAATCCTGAACCACCCGTCCATATTCATTCATCCGCATTTCACCATCGACAATTTCCCCAAACAAACATTCCTTGTTCCATGTGCAGACCGTCACAAAATAGGCGCCGGCCAGAGAATAATCGTATCCCTTCAGACGAATCGATCTGCGGTGGTGGATTTCGCGATTATAGGTTGTTCGGTCCGGCATGTTATCCATTCTATGTAGGGGCGCAGCATGCTGCGCCCCTACGGGGGGAATGACACGTTTAAAATGACGGGTCTTCTTATTCCTCAATCCCCGCCAGCTTCAGTGTATACAGATGATGGTAGAGCCCGCGGCGCTCCAAAAGCTCGGAGTGCGTCCCTTCTTCCACGATCCGGCCCTTGTCCATCACAAAAATCCGGTCGGCCTTTTGGATGGTGGTGAGACGATGGGCGATCACGAAGGTCGTGCGGCCTTTCATGAGCCGGTCGAGCGCCTCCTGAATCGCCGCCTCGGATTCGTTATCGAGCGACGAGGTGGCCTCGTCTAAAATCAAGAGGCGCGGATTTTTTAGGATCGCGCGCGCGATCGCGATGCGCTGACGCTGCCCGCCCGACAGGTTGATCCCCTTCTCGCCCACGATCGTGTCATATCCCTTTGGAAAAGCCGTGATGAAATCGTGCGCATTGGCCGATTTCGCGGCCTCGATGATCTCAGCGTCGGTGGCGATTAATTTCCCGTACCGAATATTCTCCCGGATCGACCCGCCGAAGAGGATCGTCTCCTGCGGCACCAGCCCGATCTGCCGGTACAGGCCGGCCCGTTGGACCGTCTTGATATCCACGCCGTCGATCTCGATCGTCCCGGCCGTCGGATCGTAGAAGCGATGGAGAAGCTGGATCAGCGTGCTCTTTCCGGCGCCGCTTGGACCGACCAAGGCGACCATCTCGCCCGGCTGGACCTCGAACGAGATCTCTTTGAGCACCGGAATCTCGGGCGTGTACTGAAAACTCGCCTGATGGAAGGCCACGCGGCCGTCTATCCGCGGCATCTCATCCGCGCCCGGAAGATCGGCCACTTCCGGTTTTGTGTCCAGGATCTCGAAAACGCGCTGCGTCGCTCCCTGCGCCTCTTTGATCTGAGAGATGAGATGGGCGAAGCTCCCGAACGGCCCGATCAGTATGCCGGCATACAGAATGAAGGCGATCAAATCCCCCGGCGTGATCGTTCCGGCCATCACCTGACGACCGCCGTACCACAGGATCGCGGCGGCGGCTCCAAAGGTCACGATCGTGATCAGCGGAATGAAAACGGCCAGGATCCGCGCGCGCGTCAGTCCCGTCGAAACCGTCCGCTCAAGATGTCGGCCGTACCGTTCTTCCTCATGCGATTCGGCCACGAACGACTTCACGATCCGTATGCCGGAGACGACTTCCTCGACCACCGTCGAGGTATCGGCCGTCCGGTCCTGGATCTGGGTCGAAAGCCGCTTGAGCTTCCGGCCGAAGAAGGTCCCGATGAAGACGATCAACGGAATGACCGAGAGGATCAACAGACAGAGCCGCCAGTTCAGATAAAACAGGATCGAGACGCCGCCGATGAGCGTGACGATCTGCTTGGCCATATCGATCGGAACATTGGTCGCAATGTTCTGGATCACCATCACGTCACTGGTCAATCGGGACATCAGTTCGCCCGTCCGCCGCTTGGCGAAGAAACTCACGGAAAGTGTTTGGAGGTGTTTGAAGAGGCGGATGCGAAAATCGGCCACGACCCGCTGGCCGATGAAGGCCACGAGATAGCTGTGGCCCATCGTCAGCAGGCCCTGGACGACGAAAAGACCCATGAGGCTCAGCACGGCCGCGTTGAGCGCCGCGGCGTCAGGCTTGTGGAGAAATGAATTGACCACATCCCGGACGATCCAGAGCAGGCCCAGATTGGTCGCGGCCACGGCCGCAAGCAGCACGGCGGCCAGGGCCATCCG
This sequence comes from Nitrospirota bacterium, assembly GCA_016201865.1. GTDB lineage: Bacteria > Nitrospirota > Nitrospiria > JACQBZ01 > JACQBZ01 > JACQCA01. The sequence continues at coordinate 36,262 of JACQCA010000019.1, read as the reverse complement.
CCTGACATAGGGTTTAATATAAACAAACAGCCGCAGAAGGTTCTTCATGTCAGGCCCGCGCCGCGCCCCAAGGCGACTCGCCCAACCACCGGGTGAACCCCTCGGCCGGAACCGGATGGCTGATATAATATCCCTGGGCCGCGTCGCAACCCATCGCCACCAGCCGGTCCAAGATTTCTTGACTCTCCACGCCCTCCGCCACGACCTTCAGCCCCAGATTATGCGCCAGATCAATGGTCGAGCGCACGATAATCGCATCGTCCTCGTTCGCGGTCATGCCGATCACAAACGACTTGTCGACCTTGACCGCGGCCACCGGCAGTTTCCTCAGATAGCTCAGGGAAGAATAACCGGCCCCGAAGTCATCAATCGAGAATCGGATGCCCATCGCCTTCAGGCGCGAGATGATTTCCAACACGCGCGCCGGATCGGCCATGATCGCGCTTTCCGTGATCTCCAACTCCAAAAAGTCCGGCCGGATGCCGCTCGTTTGAAGCATTTCGGCGATCTGATCCGGCAACTGCAGATCCTGGAGGTTCCTCGCCGAGAGATTCACCGCGACCGTGAACTCCATCCCGGCCTGCTGCCAGTCGCGGCATTGGCGGGCCGCATCGCTCAGCACCCACAGCGTCAGCGGTTTGATCACCCCGGTATGCTCCGCCAGCGCAATAAATTGATCCGGAAGGATCAGCCCGTGCTGGGGATGCTGCCATCGCACCAACGCCTCGACGCCGGTCGTGCGGCCGGTTTTCAGATTGATCTTCGGCTGGTAGTAAAGGACCAATTCTCGACGCTCGACGGCATGCCGCAGTTCTCCCATCAAGGCCAGGCGGCGCGGACTGTGGCGATCATGCTCCGAGATGTAGACGGCAAATCCGCTGCCGGATTGTTTGGCCTGGTACATCGCCACGTCCGCGCGGCGCATCAGTATATCGGCGTCTTCCCCGTGCTCGGGAAACAGCGCGATGCCGATGCTCGCCCCGATTTCAAGAAAAAAGCCCTCCACCACGAACGGTCGGTCCAGCGCCTCCAGGATTTTCCGGGCCGCTACGGCGGCGCCGTTGATATCCGTCGCCGGCAGCAACACGGCGAACTCGTCGCCGCCCAGGCGGGCGACCGTGTCGGATTCCCTCAGCACGCTCAATACGCGCGGCCCGACCTGTTTCAACAAGAGGTCGCCGTGATGATGTCCGAGGGCGTCGTTGACGTCCTTGAACCGGTCCAGGTCCATGATCAACAAGGCCAACGGCCGGTTTTCCCGGTCGGCGGCATGAATCGCCTGCTTGAGTCGGTCCTGAACCAGTGTGCGGTTGGGCAGATCGGTCAAGACGTCATGAAGAGCTTGATATTCGAGCGCGGCCGCCTGGGCCTTGCGCTCGGTGATGTCGCGAACGATGGCCAGGACCTCATCTTCTCCGCTGACCACGATCCGGGATTCATAATCGCGCCGACTGCCGTTGATGAGAAGTTGATGCTCAAAGATCTGCTTCTCGCCGGTTTGAAGCGCCTGCTGCACATAATATAACGATTGCCGGGCCAGATCGGCCGGCAGGGTCTCTTTGATATTCTTGCCTGAAAATTCAGTCGGCGGCAGCAACGACTCTACGTCCTTGGAGGCAATGAAATCCAGGCAGATGCCCTCCCGGCTGATCCGAAACATCATGTCCGGCATCGCGTTCAACAGGGCGCGATTTTTGACTTCGCTTTTACGGAGCTCCTCCTCGGCCCGCTTGCGCTCGGTGATGTCGCGGAAACTCCAGACCCGTCCGGCGCTTTTATCTCCTATCCGCTGAGGCCGCGAATATCGCTCAAAGATCCTCCCATCCTTAAATTCGAGCAGATCGAAGTTCTCCGCATCCGGTTGATTGTACAACTCCCGCACCTTTTTAAGAAAGAGTTCGGGATCTTTTAACTGATCCAGAACGAACGCCAACGCTTGGCTGTCATCCCGCGTCGAGACGATCGACTGCGGAATTCGCCACAGATCCGTAAATTTTTGATTAAAGCTGACGATCTTGCCTTCTCGGTCCACCACGAGGATCCCGTCGGCCGTTGATTCGAGCGTTGCGCGGAGCAGCGATACCGATTTTTCAAGTTCCATCTCCGCCTGCCGGCGCTCGGTGATGTCGCGGGCCACGCCGAAAATTCCGGCGACCTTTCCGGACTCGCCGACCTGCGGCACGGCCCTGTCCTCCAACCACCGGTACTCGCCCGTCTCCTTGTGCCGTAGGCGGTACTCCCGGATGCCGGCCCGTTGACTTGCAATGATCTTTTGAGTGGATTCGATCATGGCCGGTTTATCCTCCGGGTGAATGATTCGATACCACAGCCCGGGATCTTCGATAAATTCATCCGCCCGGTAACCGATAATATCCTCGGTCCGACTGCCCACGAACTGCACCCTCCCTGAAAACGGATCGTCGCCCATCTCAATCATGTAAACGACTTCATGGATGTTTGTCACGATCCTCCGATACTCTTCTTCGCTTTGACGCAGCGCCTCCTCCATCCGCTTTCGCTCGGTGATATTGGTGGCGATCACCATCGCGGATGCGACCCGGCCGTTTCTCTTGATCGGAATCAGGCGGGTCAACCAAGAGGTCGGCCCGGACGCGCTGATTTCAAGCTCTCTCGATTCCGCGGAATCGAACACCTCCCGGAGGGCCTTCACGTATCTCTGGCCGTCCTCGGCCGACAAGAAGCCGACGGCCTTCTTCCCCATAACGTCTTCGACGGTATACTGGGGCAAGGTGTAATTGATAAACAAAATCCTGCTTTCACGATCCACCGTCATAATCACATCCGGCAAATTCTCGACGAGAATGCGAAACCTTTCGTCCGGGCTCGTCCCTGCCGCGGCCGTCCGCTTTCGCCGGGTTGGGTTTGCAGCGATCCGCTTTTTCGGCTTCTTGGGCATTGGGTTTACGCTTCTGAGTTTGGAATCGGTGATCGAGTCGCTTCAGAGGGCGAGGATTCGCGCATGAACGGTCTAAGGCGCATTGGCCGGGGCTGATTCCGGCAACAGCAGAGGTGACCTGCCGCCCTCGAAACCGGAGGTCAGTATATCTCCCGATGCATTGCTTGTCAACCGTGTTCCTTGTCGGGGAAACTGATCGTGGTCAAAGGGGATCAATGAAGGCATCCGGGAAAAAGATGCGGCAGGATCTATTGCTTACCGCTGACCACGCCCGCCATCACAACAACGACGACCGCCACGATCAGCATCAACCAGAGTGGAAGATAACTCACAGGAGTGCCTCCTTATTATTATCAGTGGGAGCCCGTATATCATTCGCATGATTTCTATGATGAAGTTATCAGTATTAAGATCTTAAGTCAAGCGGTCGTCATGATTCACGGAGATCGGGTCACGATATAAGATGGAATGATTTTCGATGGATGGTAGGAGAGCTTGACCGCGCGCAGGCGCGCAAGATCCGAATCGCCCATGGCATGGATCGTCGCATGGCCCGACATCTCCCGGCAGAATTCGCGAAAGAGATAGGCCGACAGACCGGTGATCCGATGATCGGCCACCTCGAGCAGAACACAGAAGATACCCGGCCGAAAGGAATAACCGAACGTGTACCCGACGATCTTTCCCGCCAGCCGTACCACGCACCCGATCAGGCCCAAGGCCTCAAACTCCGTCAATGCCCGCCGATGGGCCGAAGCGGCATCTTCCAGCATCATCCGGTCTTCCGAACGCGGGTCATGATCGGCTTGTTGGTCCTTCCAACGGGCATACAGTTCCAGGCAGTCGTCGAGATCGGAAGAGCGATAGGGCTCCAAGCGGACGTTGTCCTTTGGGTGGTCCCGCACAAATCGGTTACAGGCCCAGCGTTGGGATTTGTACCGATCCCCGGATAGACGGACAAGCGCCTCGCGGTCATACAGATATTCCTGTTCCTTTGGTTTGACGACAAAACCCATCGCATCGAGAAACGGGACAAGCTCCGCATCCAGATTTTCAATCCGGGATATCGCTGAATGGGGATTGACGGCGTCCATTATTTCAAAACACCGTCGGACGGCTTTGCCGGTCAGGGACGCTCCGATCGGCGGAAGAGGCATGAACAGACCGTCGACATATCCGGCAAAGAAACAGAACTGCCGGTCGATGATCGCCCAGTAATATTTGAAGTGATCCTTCCAGATCATCAGCGCCGGCCAGGAATAACTCGAAAGCTCCGTCCGGGTCCGTTTTATCGCCGACTCAAAAAGCGGACGATCGGTATCGGTCAGCGGGGTCAGTCCGACGGTTTCAGGAGACGGTCGTGATCGAGCGGCCGATTTTTGTCCGGTCAAGGCCTCGCTCAAGCGGGGCAGCGGCGTCAGGATCATCACGTCGTCCTGAAACTCGCCCACCAATCCGGGGTGCCCCTGCAGGTCCTTGATCATCTCATCCGATTCCAGCCGGGCGGCCATCAAACGGCCGTACTCAAATGGCGCCGCCTCAAAAAGCGTTTCCACGATAAATGGGCATTTGCGGTCGTATCCGAGAAGCACGGCGCTTTTGGAAGGATCCCACATCAAGGCCAGTGGAAATAACCGGCAATCCAATGGACGATCGTTATAAATCCGGCAGCCGTTTTCGGCCGGATCAAAGGCGGGACAGATGTATCCCTCTCCAAGCGGATGGGGGATGAGTTTGATTCGGCAACCTTGCGGATCCGGAAATCGTTCCGACGGGATGCCCCGTTCGATCGCCCTTTGAATCTCCCCGGCCGTGAAGTAGGGCGCCAGCGGGCTGTCCTTCTCCGGAAACCGGCAGCAGACGTCGCAGGACAGACAGCGAACGCTGGGAATGAGTTGCGGTAACGTCGGATCGGAATCGACGGGACTGGACGCTTCCATCGTCAAATTCTAACGGATCGCCGGATTCTTCGTCAAGCCGAGAGCGTTTTTCTGGTCTGCGCGTTGCGCTCTTTTGCTTTACACACCCCAGACCGTTTGATATATTAGCCGACATGGGGAAAGGGAATCGGGAAAAAGCTCATGGACTCCTGACCCGACCTGTAGCCGTCTTTTTCACGATCGCGCTACTCGCCACCCTCATCTACTCTAATACCTTCTCATCCACTTTCCATTTTGATGATAACCATACTATTGTCCATAATGCCCGAATCAAAGATCCGGGAAGTTTCCTCGACTTCTCCGGCACCCGATATGTGAGTTTTCTGTCCTTCGCCCTTAATTACCACTTCGGAGGCCTTTCTGTCTTCGGCTATCACCTCGTCAATCTTCTGATTCATATCACAAACGGTTTTCTGGTTTACTCTCTGGTTCTACTGTGGTTCCGAGCGGCTCATCTTAACTCAAAACTCTCAACTCAAAACTTAGAACTGGTTTCTGCTCCTTGGATCGCCCTGGCCACGGCCCTGTTGTTTGTTGCCCATCCCATTCAGACCCAGGCCGTGACCTATATCGCTCAACGATTTGCCTCCTTGGCCGCCTTGTTTTATCTTCTCGCCGCAGTCTGTTATCTGAAATGGCGGGTGATGCCATCAGGAAATAGGAGACGATATCTCTGGTATATCGGGGCCTGGGTCTCGACCGTCTTAGCAATGAAAACAAAAGAAATCAGCTTTACATTACCGCTAATGATCGTCTTGATCGAGGCCGTCTTCTTTTGGCCATTGACCCGCAAACATTGGATGACGCTGATTCCATTCCTGATCACGTTATCCATTATTCCCCTCTCTCTTCCAGAGGCTTTAGGCGAGGCCGAAACAGGGTTGGCCCGAGAGACTACGGAGGTTTCCCGCTCCGACTATCTCTTCACCCAGGTCCGGGTGATCATGACTTACCTCCGACTACTTGTTTTGCCCATCAACCAAAATTTAGACTATGACTATCCGATCCATCATTCCTTCTTCGAACCTTCGGTGCTTCTCTCATTCTTGTTTCTTTTGTCGTTGTTTGCCTTGTCGTTGTTTCTTCTCTTCAACTTAAAATTCAGAACCCCTAACTCACGACTCATCGCCTTTGGTCTTCTCTGGTTCTTCCTGACCTTGTCCATTGAATCCTCGATCATTCCCATCCGCGATGTGATCTTTGAGCATCGACTGTATCTACCCTCGGCAGGCTTCATTTTGGCCGCATCGATCGCTGCCTCTCGGCTTATATCGGGTTCCCTATCGAGGATCCTATCCCTTTCCTTGATCCTTCTCATTTTTTCAGCAGCCACTTACCAGAGAAATCTTGTTTGGAAAAACGAGGCAAGCCTGTGGGAGGATGTGGTGAGCAAAGCACCGGGAAAAGCAAGGACGCATAATAATCTCGGAGTTGCTTATGATGCACAACAGCGTTTTGAGGAAGCCATTCAGGAATATCAAACGGCAATAAAGCTAAAACCGGACTATGCCGAGGCGCACAACAACCTGGGAGTCGTATACGAAAATTTGCGACGCTTGGAAGACGCGGCTCAGGAATATCAAATCGCATTAAAGTTACAACCGAACTATGCCGATGCACACAACAACCTTGGCATCATCTATGCTATGCAGGGACGCTTAGAGGAAGCAGCTCAAGAATACCAAACGGCACTCAAAGTAGAACATAACCATGCCGTGGCGCACTACAACTTGGGAATTACTTATAAAGATCTGGGGCGATGGGAAGACGCCGTTCGGGAATATCAGGCGGCATTAAAGCTAAAACCGGATTGGGTGGAGGCGCACGACAAACTGGGCCGCCTTTTTGATGAGCAAGGCCGCTTGGAGGAAGCGGTCCGGGAATATCGGACGGCATTGAAGATAGGACCGGACTCGGCCGAGATCCATAATAACCTGGGCAATGCCTATGCGGCACAGAAACGATTGGAGGACGCCGTCCGGGAATACCAGGCGGCGGTAAAGCTGAAACCGGATTTTACCGAGGCGCACAACAATCTGGGAACAGTCTATGCAGACCTGGGACATTTAGACGACGCCATACAGGAATTCCAGATCGCACTTAAACTCCAACCGACTCATGAGGGGGTCCATTATAACCTTGGAAACGCCTATCTCCTCAAAGGGCGGGTTCGTGACGCGCGCCAGGCGTTTGAACGGGCTTTAGAGATCAAGCCCGACTTTCCCGATGCTCGGAAGGCTTTAGACTCCCTATCCAATAAGCCGCCCCGCCTCCGCCGGGAATGAGCTTCCGTATCATTCGACTATAATTGATTTACGTTTTTAGAATTGTTATCATGCAAACATTGCCTGTCGCTTCGGATCAGGAGAATATCGTGAAGCCGTTTTTAAAATGGTTGTCCCTGGCCGTTCTGATCCTCCTTCCGTTTCCCCTCTGCGCTCAAGAGATGATCCGCCATGAAATGCAGATCGCGATACAACCTAACCGTCACGAACTCAAAGTCGAGGACACGATCACGTTGCCGGAAGCACGGGTCCGGGCCGAGGGGGGAAAACTGACGTTCTCACTCCACGACGGGTTGGAGCCGATCTCGCCCACCGAGGGCGTGAAAATCATCCGGTTGAAGGAACCGGATCCGGACGATCGGGATGAACCGTCATTGGATGATGCGATCCGCTCCGCGCGATACGCGCTGACCCTGCCCGCCGGAAAACTCGTTTTTGTCATTCGATACCAAGGGCGGATCGATCATCCGCTCAAGCCGGAACGGGAGGTCTACGCGCGCAGCTTCAGCGAGACACCCGGTTTGATCGCCTTGGACGGAATCGTCCTGTCCGGCTCGACCCACTGGTATCCGTGGTTCAACGATGATCCGGTCACCTTCACGATGGACCTTCGGCTGCCGGAGCACTGGGAGGCAGTCAGCCAGGGCGAACGGTCGCGGCATGAACGCAAGGACGGACTCGTCGAGAGCCGGTGGGAATCCCCCGAGCCTCAGGACGAGATTTATATCGTCGGCGGCCGGTTCACCGAATATCAACGCGCCGCGAACGGCCTGCAGGCGATGGCCTTTCTGCGAACCCCGGACGAGACGCTGGCAAGCCGTTACCTCGATGCGACGGTCCGGTACCTGGAAATGTACGACAAGCTGATCGGGCCGTATCCCTACAAGAAATTCGCGCTCGTCGAAAATTTCTGGGAGACCGGTTACGGCATGCCGTCCTTCACGCTGCTGGGGCCGGCCGTGATCCGGCTTCCCTTCATCCTCCATTCCTCCTATCCCCATGAGATCCTCCATAACTGGTGGGGCAACGGCGTTTATGTCGATTACTCAACCGGCAACTGGAGCGAGGGGCTGACGGCCTACCTGGCCGATCATCTGATCCAAGAGCAACGCGGCGCCGGGGCAGATTACCGACGAGCGACGCTCCAGAAATATACCGACACCGTCGCGGCCGGAAAAGATTTCCCCTTAACCGAATTTCGCGCGCGCCACAGCCAGGCCACGGAAGCGGTCGGGTACGGCAAGACTCTGATGTTCTTCCACATGCTGCGCCTTGAGTTGGGCGATGAGACTTTTGTTCAAGGCCTGCAAAAATTCTACCGAGAGAATAAGTTCCGCCGCGCGACCTTCGCCGATCTTCAGAACGCCTTCTCCGGCGTCGCCGGAAGAGACTTGAAGAACGAATTCGACCCGTGGGTCAACCGGATCGGCGCGCCGTCGCTTGCGGTCAGCAATGCGAAGATGCAGGCCCTGGGGAAGGGTTACCTTCTCACGGCGCTCATTGAACAGACCCAGCCCGGCCCGGCCTATCGGCTCCGCGTCCCGGTCGCCGTGACTCTCGAAGGCCGCGAGCAGGCCTACCAGACCACCGTGATTCTGGATACGAAACGTCTTAACCTTGAACTGGCCTTACCGGCACGCCCGCTGCGATTGGACATGGATCCGGAGTTCGATCTCTTCCGCCGTTTGGACCGCAATGAAATTCCTCCGGCGCTGACACAGATGTTCGGCGCCGAAAAGGTCTTGATCGTCATTCCATCCGCCGCCGTGGACGCGCTACGGGAGGCTTACCGCAAACTCGCCGAATCCTTAAAACAGTTTCAGTCCGGCTCGATCGAGATTAAATCGGACAGCGAGCTGAGCAAGCTGCCGGACGACCGCGTCGTCTGGCTTTTCGGCTGGGAAAATCGTTTCCGCCCGCAAATCGTCGAGGCGCTGGCGGGAAACGATGTCGCGATCGACCCCGCCGTTCTGCGCATCGGCCGGACGGAGATCGTCCGCGAAGGTCATTCCATCGTGCTGACCGCGCGCCGCCCGATGAACCCGGCCCATACCATCGCATGGTTGGCCGCGGATCATGCCGCCGCGCTTCCCGGCCTCGGACGAAAACTGCCGCATTACGGCAAATACAGCTATCTCGGTTTCGAGGGCGACGAACCGTCCAATGTCGTCAAAGGCGAATGGCCCGTGATTCAATCACCGATGTCCGTGCTTGTGCCGCGGGAGGACGGGAGCTTGGTCAAAGAATCCGCCTCGACGCTGGCTCGCCGCCAAGCCCTGGCCGCGCTGCCGGCTCAAGACCGAAAGGAACGATAGTAAACCGGGAGGGGACAGATTTAAATCTGTCCCCAGACAGTTATCGTGACGTTGTAACCTTAACAAGGAGGCGCCCGTGTTATCTTCAAAACTCGGTTGGGGAATTATCATGGCTGTTTTATGTCTTATCTTCGGTCCGGATCCATTGCGAGCCGCTGAAAAGAGCGCGGAAAAGGAAGAGGTCTTTCTGAAGGTCCTTGATGCCGCCTATCAGGTTTCATGCAATGATGCGGACCGACTGCGCGACTATTACCTGGCGAATGCCGAGATCATCAGCGACGGCCTCCAGTCCACGCTCGATGAAACGATTAAGGAATTGAAACAGTCGATGAACCCGCTTCCCGGCCTAACGTGCAGTTACCAGCCTAAAGTAAGGGCCAGCCGTATCGGCCCCGAGATGGCTTATCTCGTCGTACGGGAATCGATCCGGCTCTCGGTCCATGAAAAAGGGGAACAGCGGATTGAACAGCTCTGCACCTATGTCTTCCTCAAGGATGGATCACGCTGGAAGATCGCGCACGACCACTGCTCCATGGTCCAAGGCGAAACGGTGTAGATCCGAACGACCGCGAGCCCCTGCTATTGACTCGTGGCGTATTTGAGGTCACCGTTGGCGGCATCGTAATAGGCGATATGCACTTTTCTGTTTGAGTCGACCGCAATGGAGGTATACTGCCCCACATTACCCGTGTCGATTGTGTAGGTCGCCCATGAACCCGAACCATTCGTGGCGTATTTCAGCGCATGATTGGTTAAATCATAATAACTGATATGGACCTTGCCGTTCGAATCGACCGCGATGGAGGTGTATTGTCCCACTTTATTTACATTGACCGTGCCGTCGATCGTGGAGGTGATCCATGAACCCGAGGCGTTCGTGGCATATTTGAGTGTTCCATTGGAGACGTCGTAGTAGCTGATGTGAATCGTATTCGTGGTCTTGTCCCGCGCAATGGAGGCATACTGTCCCACGTCGGGATTTTGAGGATTGTTTCCGTCAAGGGTTTCGGCCGTATAGTTTTGCTTAATGGCAATATCGTCAATGTACCAGCCATCGGCAGGTGCGCCGGTTGGTATTAATCTGAATCGTATCTTGACCGATGGACTGATATAACTGCTCAGATCAATGGATACCGGCGTCCAGCTCGGCCAGTCCGGTGATTTTCCATATTTTTTTCCATAGATAGCCGGTATCGTAGGCCAGGTTGCTCCTCCATCGGTCGATATTTCCACATGAGCAAAACCTGTATTCACATCAAGCGAATATTGATGCCAGAAGGACAACTCGGTTAAGTCCGTAATGGGCACCGAATTTTTCATGGTTATAGAACAATCGGTGTTGCTGCTGTAATTACCGGTGGGACTATCGGTAACCGACCATGAACCACCGTGCGATGGCGGGGAGGTCAGGCCCCATGGAGACGGACATGTAGGACTTATATCGGCCGTCCATTTCAACGGGTCTAAGCCGGTCTCAAAATCGTCGTTGAACAGCTTGACGGGTGTAATCGACTCGGCATATTTGAGATCGCCGTTGGTCGCATCGTAATAACCGATATACCTCTTACCCGTACTATCCACGGTCAGAGATGCAAATTGTCCCACAAAGCCGGAATTGTCCACCATGGTGGATACCCATGACACGCCGTCTGGAGACGTGGCATACTTCAGCGCCGTGTTTGTGACATCGTAATAACCGATATGAACCCCAGCGGCATCGACGGCAATGGAGGCATATTGCCCTACATCTTCATCGCGGGGATTGTCCACTATGGTGGATACCCATGACACGCCGTCTGGAGACGTGGCATACTTCAGCGCAGTGTTTGTGACATCGTAATAACCGATATGAACCCCAGCGGCATCGACGGCAATGGAGGCATATTGCCCTACATCCCCCGCGCTGTCGACCGTCGATGGCACCCACGGACCCGAAGCGTTCGTGATATATTTCAGGTCGCTATTCGTGGCAGCGTCATAATAAGCAATGTGAACCTTGTTTGTGGAATCCAATGCAATGGTGGCATACTGCCCGACATCTCCTGCGCTGTCGATCGTCGAGATGGCCCATGGCACATTGAAGGCCGCCGTGCAGCTCTTGTCGGCATTCATCGTCATCGTCGTTGAAAGACCGGTTCCCGCACAGTCTCCGCTCCAACCGGCAAAGGCAAAACCCGTATCCGGAGCGGCGGTAAGAGTCACGCTCGCACTGCTTTGATAGAGCTCGGAGCAATCCGTCCCGCAATCAATCCCGGGCCCCGCTACCCTTCCCGTGCCGACGCCGGATTTCGTCACCGTGAGTCGGGCCGGATGTGACCTTGGATCCTTCGGATCGGTTCCGGCGATCACCTCATCGAGATTGGTATAACCGTCTCCATCATCGTCCATGCTCGTATCGAGCGATGGAACATCCGCTTCGGCCGTGTGGCCCTTGACGATCGTCACCGCGCCGCTCGCTTGGGCGATGACGACTCCTCCCGCCGTATATTCCAAGATATAGGATTGGGTCCCAAAGGGGAGATCGGGGCATTGACCGCCGAGCGTCAGATCCGCATCGACGCTGAGCGGACAGATCTTCCCGCCGATCGTCAGAACGGCCGCGACATCCGTCCTTCCCTGAATCGCGAGGAAAGGAGACGACTTAAGGATCAACGTTCCGTCTTTGTCCGAGTTCGAGCCGCAGCCGATCAAGAGGCCGGCCGTCAACAACCCGGCGCATGATATTTTGTTCAGTCGTTTAAACAGTCGCATCGCGATTCGCTTTTCCTTTTTCCTCCCCGACGGATCTTCCTTTTTTACTGGACAATCACGGTCCCACTGCCCTGTTTTCTGCCGGCGCTTTGCGCGGCGGCGGCGCCTCCGCCGACGGCCAGAACGATTCCGACCCAATACCAGGGATTTTTCCACCAGGGCCGCTTCATTCTTTTCGGCGCGACGGAAATCAAAACAGGCTTTTCCCGGATCGCCACGAAATACGGCAACGCCTGGGCCCCATCCGTGCCCTCAGCGCCGAGACGATCGGCGGCCTCAATGTAATACTCGACTCCGTAATACTCGACTCCCGGCTTGAAATCCTTTGTCACGGGAATACGAACCTCATAGGTATTCTCGGAAACCTGGGTCATGGGAATCGTCTCATACGTTTTTTCCCCCGAAACCCGATAGAAAAGGTTCACCCGGACAATATCGCTTTCGCCTTCTACCGTCGCGCGGATCAGAAAAACGTCTCCCGGATACAGCGGCGCGGGAGGGTCATGGCGGAGGACCGGAGGAGCGGAGTCCATCGTCACGGTCTGGGCCCATACGGCCAGGTCGGTCAAACCGCTCAACGACACGACAAGCAGGCCGATGATAATGAAACGCAGACCGATCCCGATCGCCACCGATTACATCTCCCCTTCTTCCGGCACGTAGGTGACAAGGATCGTCTCGGTACGGGATATTCCTGCCCGATTGTAAGCCGTCACGGTGATCATGTTCTCCCCTTCATCAAGGCTGATCACTTCATCTAAGAAGATTTCCGCCGGGATCTCGGCCTCAGAATTGTCCTTCAGCAACACATCATTGACCAGGATCCTAAACCCGATCACGCCCGCGTCATCGACAATCTTCCCGACCAGTTGGATCACGGACTGATTCACGGTCTGCCGATCAACCGGCGTAAGCAGTGTGATCACCAGCGGCGTGCCCTTCGGCTCTTCCAGTTTAAACAGCGCAGCCCCCAACGGACCGGCGGCGGCCATCACGGTTCCATCCGACGTCATTTTGCCGAACTGCACGTCATCCTTCATTTCATGGGCCTCGATCGCCTTGCCCGTTTCCACATCCCAACGGCGAATCGTCCTATCCCGCCCCGTGGAGATCAGCGTCCTTCCATCCCGACTGAACACAACGGAAAGAACTTCCCCCTCATGTCCGGACAGGGTCTTCAGAACCGCTCCTTCGGTCAAATCATACAGGACGATTCGCCCTTCCGCAGTCCCGGAAACCAGAATCTTTTGATCCGGACTGAAGGAGGCCGTGATCGGAGTCGTGGCGGGATCGAACAAGACCTGATGAGGCATGGAATATCGTCGTCTCATATCGATCTCCCATACCCTGGTGAGCCGGTCCAATCCCAACGAAGCCAGCCATCGGCCGTCCGGGCTGAAGGCTAGGGCCCGGACCCGCTCGGAGTATCCGGGGCGGTAGGTCATCCGTCTCACCAATCGCTTGTCGGACAGATCCCAAACATGGATCGCCGTCTCCGTGCCCCCCGACCCCGAGGCCAGCCATCGGCCGTCCGGGCTGAAGGCCAGGGAATGGACATAATCGGCATGTCCGGGGAGAAAGGCCGTCCGTTGCCCGGCATTGACATCCAACAGATCAATATTGATATAGCTCCCCGCAGCGAGGGTTTTTTCATCCGGGCTGAAGGCCAAGGAAAGAATATCACGCGTGCCGCCGTCCAAGACCCGCGTCTCCTCCGGCTTGGCTGCATCCCATAAGATGATCCTTTTCCGGCTGCCGAGGGCCAGGTAACGACCGGTCGGACTTAGCGCCATGGAATAGACCGGAAGTTCAGTCCGGAAGGCGGCCGTCGGATTGATCATCGGCGCCGGAAACGGCAAGGAGCCTTCGTCGGTTAGGGTTGTTGGAATCGGATCGGTCTGAACCGAAACCATAAGGCCGCAGCCGACCAAAACCAACACCCCAAAAAAGAAAAGATAGACGAATCGGTTTCGATGTCTCATGATCCAATCAGCCTAAAATAGGCCCTTTTTAAATAATAACACAACCGGTGATCCGATTTTTTAGCGCCAGTAATTATACCCAAACTTCAGCCGTTTAGATAGAGCTTATGGATTAAACATATACGCGCCGGATTCTTTTTTTCGGATGGAGTTGAAGAATGATCATTCAAGACTTGACAATCTCTATATTTGGGAATATAATCCCAACTAATATGTCTACGATGGAACAGGCCCTTTTCGCGGCAGTGATTCGATTGCTCCGTCCTCTGGTGCGGATCCTCCTCCGCAATGGCGTGCCCTATCACGCGTTTGCGGATCTGGCGAAGCGTGTCTATGTGGATGTGGCCGCCCGGGAATTCGGAGTCCCGGGCAGAAAACAGACCGTCTCACGGGTTTCGATCATTACGGGGCTTTCGCGCAAAGAAGTCAGCCGCGTGAAGTCTCTTCCCGAGCCGAAGGATACCCGCGCTCTGGAACGTTATAACCGCGCCGCACGGGTGATCAGCGGTTGGATCCGCGACGTCAAGTTTAAGGACAACAAAGGCCGTGAAGCCGACCTGCCGTTGGAAGGAAGGGGCGCCACGTTCAGTCAATTGGTAAAACGCTACAGCGGCGATATGCCTGTTCGCGCCATTTTGGATGAACTTTTACGGGTAGGGGCCGTTGAACGCCTGCGCGACGGCCGGATCCATTTACGGACCCGCGCCTACCTTCCACAAAACGAAGAGGCCGGGAAGCTCGGCATCCTGGGCACGGACGTCCGGGACCTGATCCGCACGATTGATCATAACCTTCGCAGCAACACGACCGAAAGCTTTTTCCAGAGAAAGGTGGCTTACGACAATCTTCCGGCTGAAATTCTGCCGCAGTTTCGTGCATTGACCTTGGGCAGAGGACAGTCCTTGCTTGAGGAAATGGACCGATGGCTGTCCCAACACGATCGAGATGTCAATCCATCCACTAAAGGAACCGGCCGGAAACGCGCCGGAATGGCCATTTACTATTTTGAAGAGGATGTATCTGAAAATACTCTTCCAGGAGGCAAGTCATGAAGATGTTTCGATTAGGTCAATTCGCTATCTTTCTGCTGACCGCAACCGTCGGCGTCTCGTGCGCCGGAGGCGGAGGCGGCAGCACCACGGCCGGCGGCGGGGTCGGCGGCACGGGAGTTTCCGTCGGAAAGATCACCGCATTCGGGAGTGTCTTCGTTAATCGTGTCGAGTTCAACACGACCGGGGCCACGATCACGGTCAATGGCGATCCAACGGCAACGCAGACCGATCTGGGAATCGGAATGGTGGTCACCGTCAAAGGCACAATCAACGGCAATGGAACAACCGGAACCGCAAGCAGCATCGATTACAACAACAACCTCGAAGGCCCCATCGACAGCATCAATCTATTGGCTTCTTTCTTGGTTGTGCTGGGTCAAACGGTGGCGGTGGACAGTTCCACGGTATTTGAGAACGCGACCTTCGGATCGTTAGCGAAGGGCGACATTGTGGAGATCAGCGGGTTCGTCGGCTCAGACGGCACCATTGTAGCGACAAGAATTGAACGGACGCCGCCCGGCACCCACGTGGAGCTCACAGGAACGATCAGCAACACTCCCGTGAGTAACACCTTCCAGATCGGCAGTCAAGTGGTGGACTACAGCGGGGCTGTTCTTGAGAATGTCCCGCCGAGCGGTCTGGCTCTGGGGATGCTTGTCGAGGTCAAGGGGACGCTTGATGCGTCGGGTGTTCTGATAGCCACTCAGATTGGGGTTGTAAACAACGCCCTGGGTGCTGCGGAGGGAGATCTCTTGGAGATCGAGGGACTGGTGAATCAGTTCACCAACGCGAGCGACTTTGAGGTAAACGGCCAACGCGTTCAGACCAACTCGCAGACCTTGTTCGAAAACGGCGCCCCGGCTAATATCCAAGCGAACGTTTTGCTCGAAGTCGAAGGCACGCTGGACGCCAACGGGATACTGATCGCCAGGGAAATTTCGTTTGAGTAGTGGGGATGTCAATTCATTCGGGGGAACCGGCCGAAAAGGAGCCGAAACAGGTATTCACTTTTTTAAAAGAGGACTTATTTACGAATAAGTCCCGAGGAGGCAAGTCATGAAGGCATTTCAAGTTCGATTAGGTCAATTCGCAGTCCTTCTGCTGACCGCGGTCATCAGCATCTCGTGCAGCGGGGGTGGAAGCAGTCATACCACAGCAAGCGGCGGGGTTGTCGGGAAGATCACCGGATTCGGGAGTGTTTTCGTTAACGGCGTCGAGTTCGATACGACCGGAACGACGATCACCAAGGACGGCGACGCGGCTGCGCAGGACGATCTCGCCATCGGGATGGTCGTGACGGTTCATGGAACCTTCAATGCGGACGGAACGACCGGGAGCGCGAGCAGCATCGAGTATAAGGACGATCTGGAAGGCGTGATTCAGGACATCAACGCGCCCAATTTGACATTGACTGTGATGAGCCAGAAGGTTGTGGCGGATGCCGCGACCCGCTATGAAAACGTCGGCGATTTTTCCGGGCTGAATGTCGGGAATGTAATTGAGGTGAGCGGTTTTGTGAATGCGGATGGATCCATCCAGGCAACCTTTATCGAACTGAAGGCGCCCCAGCACATCTCGGGAACTGAAATTGAGTTGAAAGGAAAGATCACGAGCCTGGATCCCCTCGCAATGACATTCCTCATCGGGGATCAAAAGGTGGATTACAGCCATGCGACGCTTGAGCCGACCGGTCTCGTATTGGCCGACGGATTGTATGTCGAGGTCAAAAGCACGACGGGGATCGATTCGGCAGGTGCGCTGACCGCAAGCAAGGTCAAGGCCGAGGATAACTCGGTGGGCGGTTCGGAAGGCGATGAGCTGAAGATTGAAGGGTATGTCACGCGGTACGTTTCGGCAACCGATTTCGATATAAACGGCCAGCCCGTCGCGACGACTTCTCTAACGACGTTTAAAGACGGAACCGCCGCAATGATCGGGCTGAACGTTCTATTAGAGGCGGAAGGAACGCTGGACGCCGACGGCGTTCTGATCGCCAGGGAAATCTCGTTCGAATAGGCCGGATCGGCATGGAAGCCTCCCCGCCTGATCCTCGCTTTTCAGGCGGGGAGGCTTCCATCTGTATGGAGGCATATTTATGTTCAGAGTCATCGCTCAGGTTTCAATACTGGCCTCGTTTCTCCTGACCGCTTCGCCGTCTTGGGCGGCATGGATTAACGACAAGGCGCCGGACTTCACGCTCCAGGACCTCAACGGTCAGCCGGTCTCCCTGCCGGGCTTGAAAGGCAAGGTGATCTTTATCGATTTCTGGGCCGATTGGTGTCCGCCCTGCAAGAAGGAGTTTCCGGAGCTCAACAAACTGGCCGAACGATACAAGGAATCCGACATGCTCATCCTGGCGGTCAACCTGGATAAAAAGAGAGCCCACGTGGATGAGTTTCTGGAACGATTGCCGATGCCCCTTTCTCAAAGGATGACCGTACTGCTGGATCCGCAGTCCACCGTCGTTTCCTCATACGGGGCCCGGGCCATGCCCACTTCCTTTATCGTCGACAAGGAAGGCGTCATTCGGTATATCCATCTCGGCTTTAATGAGGCCGATCCGGCCAAGTGGGTTACGGAAATCGAAGCCCTCCTCCGGAAGGAAAATTAATCGGTGAACAGAAATTTATTCATCATCGGATTGATCGGTATCCTCTCCATCGCTAACGGCTGCGCCGGCGTGAAACCCTGGGAACGGGAACATCTCGCGGATCCCATCATGCAGCCGGATTACAACAAGGAAGAGAAGGCGGTTCGGGAGCATTCCATCAGCACCCGTGAGGGCAGCACGGGCAGTTTCGGCGTCAGCGGCGGCGGTTGTGGTTGCAACTAACATTCCCGGACGAAAGAACCGTTTCCGAATCGCCGGCCTTGCCTTGGGCTGTATCGTCGTTGCCGCTGTCTTCGCGCGCGGCGCGGCGGCCGAAGATTATGCGGTGACGCAGAGTTACGTTCACAGCTTCAGCAACCATGTCGCCGTTTACACCGAGGTCTTTGCGCTGAACAAGGACGTTTCGCTGGAAACCTCGTCCTATTTCAAATACACCGTGGACTTCATCAACCCGGAATTTCTCGGCGAAGGAAGTGAGGGAGGAGAAGGGGGAGAAGGAAAGGGCGGGGTCCGACAAAACGTGGCCGCGGTTTCCACCGCGTCCAGCGCGGCGACCGGTGGCGGAACGACCACCGACACCCGGAACGAGCTGACGGCCGGGTTCAGTCATAATTTCAACAATCTCATCACGACCGAATTTTATTACGACTACAGCCAGGAAAAAGACTATCTCTCAAACACCCCCAGCATCACCCTGAAAAAAGATCTGTTCGAGAAAAATACGACGCTGACATTGAGCTACTCTAAAAACATGGACCTGGTCTACGGCCGTTTCATGGACGGCCGCAAGAGCCGGGATACCGACAATTACTACTTCGGCATCACGCAACTGCTCTCCCCCGTCACATTCGCGCAGATCGGCTACTCCGGCAGTCGGGCCCGCGGCTTCATCCCGGAAGGAAATCGGCTGGTCGCGATCAGCCCGACGACCCCGGATCAGTGCACCGCCAAGGCAGCCGGCTCGTGCGAGGGAGAGGTTTTCCCGAGCACCCGGTCAAGGAATGCCGTCCTGTTGGGGATCAATCACTATTTTTCGGACGGCTTCATGGACCGATCCTCCGTCAAGCTGACGTATCGGTACTATACGGATGACTGGAATATCACCTCCCATACCGAGGAGGCCGAGTACAATAAATACGTGACGGACCGAAACATCCTCGGACTGAATCTTCGGTATTACCGTCAGACGGCGGCCTTCTTTGCCAAAGATCTTTACACGGCGGCGGACCGCTATCGCTCCTCCTCTCAGCAGTTGCTGGCGCTGAGTTCGGAGCTCGCGGGCCTGAAATACACCCACCTCTTCAAGGCAACACCGGGCCGCTCCAACGGCATCCGGTTAGGGACGTTCGAGGCGCGCTATGAGTTCTATACCGAGACGATTCATGTGACGGCCCACTCGGTCATGATCGGGCTGCGATTTAATTTCTAACCTGTGGGGGTTCGGATGGATGCTTCATCGAATGTATCGTTCATGGTGGCTCTGACGGCCGGGTTTCTTTCCTTCGTATCGCCCTGCGTGCTCCCGTTGCTGCCTTCCTATGCTTCCTTCATCACCGGCATTTCGTTTGACGATATGACGAAAGGCGAAGACCGCGCGCGGATCCGAAAAACCACGACGCTCCATTCTCTGTTCTTCATCCTCGGATTCTCGACCGTTTTCGTCTCGCTCGGGGCCTCCGCCACCACCCTCGGAAACGTCCTGAATCAGCACCAGGGCGCGCTCCAGAAAGCGGGCGGCCTGATCGTGATGCTTCTCGGCCTTCACTTTGCCGGTCTGATCAAGTTCGGCTTCCTGCAGAGAGAAAAAAGAATTCATCTAAAGAATAAACCGCTCGGTTATGCCGGATCGGTCCTGGTGGGCATCAGCTTCGCGGCCGGCTGGACTCCCTGCATCGGCCCGATCCTGGGCGCGATCCTGATGGTCGCGACGACGGCGCAGACCATGACCCACGGCATGGCGCTTCTATCGGCCTATTCCCTCGGTCTGGGGATCCCCTTTTTTCTCTCCTCCCTCGCCCTCAACAGCTTCTTGAGCGCCTTTAAGAAGATCGCCCCTTACATGAATCGAATCACGATGGTGAGCGGCCTCTTCTTAATCGGCGTCGGACTCTTGATCTTTACCAACAATTTAGGCACACTCTCCCAATATGTCACCCACTGGTTTTCGGAATAATCCGTTCCCGGCCGGCCGGGCAACGGCGCTCGTCCTCGGGCTGACGTTCTGTTTGGCCGCAACGCCCGCCTCCTCCTTCGGAAAAACGTTCAAGAAAAATACGGTGCTGATGGGCACGGATATCGAGCTGATCGCGTCGGATACGGACGAGACGAAGGTTCATGCGGCGTTCGATGCGGCCATTGGGGAAATGGCCCGGATCGAGAACGTGATGAGCGAATGGAAGGAAGAAACCCCCGTCTCGATGATCAATCGAATGGCGGGTCGGAAGGCCGTGACCGTTCCGGATGAACTGCTCCATGTCATTGTGGCCGGACAGACGATCTCGGAGTTATCCGGCGGCGCGTTTGATATCTCCTGGGCCGCGATGAGAGGCTTGTGGAAATTTTCAAAGGGCGATGAGAAAATACCGACCCCGGATGAGATCCGGAAGACGCAGCCGCTGATCAACTACAGGGATATCCAACTGGACCAGACCCGGAAGACCGTCTTCCTCAAGAAACCGGGGATGGGAATCGGCCTCGGCGGAATCGCCAAAGGATATGCCGTGGACAAGGCGATGCAGGTCATGGTGAACGCGGGAATCAAGAACGCCGTCATCAAGGCCGGCGGCGATATGCGGATCCAAGGGACGGAGGACGGAAAACCCTGGGCCATCGGCATCCAGCACCCGAGAGACAAGACCAAACTTCTCGGAACGCTGGCCCTCACCAACATTTCTCTCTCGACCTCCGGCGATTACGAGCGGTTTTTCATTAAAGACGGCATCCTCTATCACCATATCATCGATCCTAAGACAGGCTATCCGGCGCGGGGCTGCCGGAGCGTCTCGATCCTGGCCCCGGACACGATGACCTCCGATGCGCTCTCAACAGCCGTCTTCGTCCTCGGCCCGGAAAAAGGCATGACGCTCATCAAAAGCCTTCCCGGTATTGAAGGGATCATCGTGGACGACGAGGGACATTCGCATTATTCACCGGGAATCGAAAGGACCTTCCGCAACGGGAAATAACTCATCGCCCTCTCCCTTCTTGATTCGGACCCAAAATAGGTTATAATTAAAAAACAATGACCCCCCTTCGCCGACAGATCCGCCGCGAGATATTCACACTGGCCGTCCCGGTCGTTTTAAGCAGCCTGCTGCAGCGGGGCGTGAGCATCATTGATATTTTCCTGGTCGGCGGCCTCGGGAAAGAGGCGATCGCAGCCGTGGGAATCGGCCAGCTTCTGATCTTCATCTCGATGACCGTCATCTGGGGACTGTCGTCCGGCACCACGGTCGTCATCGCGCAACTCTATGGGGGCCGGCGGCAACCGGAAGCGGCCCGGATTGCGTTTCAATCCATCTTGTTGGGTCTCATTCTTTCCCTGTTGATCAGCTGGGTCGGTTGGGCCTTCGGAAAGCAAGGGGCGCTGTTCCTGGGAGCCGAACCGGCCGTGGTCGATCTGGCCGACGGCTATATCAAGATCATCTTTGCCGTATTCGGATTCACGGCCCTTGTGAACATTCTCTGCAATATCCTCTATGGGATCGGAGACACGGGGACCCCCTTCATCGCGGTCGTTCTGATCAACGTCCTGCATGTCCTGATCGCCTACCCCCTGATCTACGGCACTTGGTACGGCTTTGGAACCGCGCCTCAGATCGGGGTAATCGGGGCCGCGATCGCGATCGGGATCTCGGAAGGCTTCGGCGCGCTGCTCCTCCTATGGACGCTTTACCATCGCGGGGTCATTCACGCGGGGCGGTTTAACCTATCACTGCTCAAGGAAGTGATCCGGATCGGCCTGCCGGTCTTCGGCGATCGCGCGTTGCAGCAGGCCGGTCAGACCCTCTATCTTAAAATGATCATGTTTTACGGGACGGCCGCCTATGCCGCTCATCAGGTCGGCGTATCAATCGAAGCGCTTTCGTTCATGCCGGGCTACGGCTTCTCGATCGCCGTGACGACCGCGGTCGGCCAGAGCCTGGGGGCCAATCAGCGCGATCGGGCCCATCTGGTGAACTGGGAAGCCAACCGCTTCGCGGTGATGCTGATGGCCGGGATGGGACTCCTGTTTTTCTTTTTCCCGTACCTTTTGCTCCGGCTCTTCACCACGGATGCCGAGGTAATCCGGCTGGGAACACTGTTCCTGAAAATCGTGGCGATCCTTCAGGTCCCGCTGGCGATCACGATGGTGCTGTCCGGCTCGCTCAAAGGCGCCGGCGACACGCAGTATCTTTTATTCACCACCGTGGTCGGGAGCTGGCTGGTTCGAGTTCCGTTGGCCTACCTGTTTTCCCGCGTTCTGGGCTTGGGCCTCACGTTCGTCTGGAGCGTCATGGTGGCGGACTGGGTTGTGCGGATGATCCTGCTCCTGATCCGATACCGCTCCGAACGCTGGCAGCGCGCGGCCCTCGCCGATGGGCAGACCGTTTCATGAAATCCGTGATCGATCTTCGAAGCGACACCGTCACACGGCCGACGCCGGCCATGCGCAAAGTCATGGCCGAGGCCGAGGTGGGCGATGATGTCTTCGGCGAGGACCCCACCGTCAACCGCCTTCAGGAGCGGGCGGCCGAATTATTAGGAAAAGAGTCCGCGTTGTTCGTTCCCTCGGGGATTATGGCCAATCAGCTTGCGATCCGAGCCTTAACACAGCCCGGCGACGAGGTGATCCTCGAGGCCCAGGCCCATATCTTCCATTACGAGGCCGGGGCCGGAGGGGCCTTAAGCGGGGTTCAGTTCTATTGTCTGCCGGGTGTTCGCGGAATTCTAAAAGCGGATCAAGTGGCCGAGGCGATCCGGACGGATGAATACTATCTTCCGCCCACACGCCTCATCTGTCTTGAAAACACGCACAACCGGGGCGGTGGGACGATCTATCCTCTGGAGACGATCCGGGCCGTCGCAAAAGTCGCACGGAGCCGCGGCGTGGCGATGCATCTGGACGGCGCGCGGATCTTCAACGCCTCCGCGGCATCCGGGATTCCGGCCGCGGACTATGCGAAACCCTTCGACACCGTCTCTTTCTGTCTTTCAAAAGGTCTCGGCGCGCCGGTCGGCTCAATGATCTGCACGACGCGCAATCGAATTCCTCACCTCCGACGATTGCGCCGGATGTTCGGCGGCGGGATGCGTCAGGCCGGCATACTGGCCGCGGCCAGACATATCTTCGATTCAATCTGATGTATGTTCGATCCAAATTGATGTAGACGATATCCAAGGCAATATAGGTCATAGGTGAAGTTCATGCAGTCATCTCGGTACCGTCACCCGACACCCGGGCAACTATGAAGCAGTGGATGAAACTCTGCCTGGCAGGGGTAAATCACCATGACCCGCTGGGCAGACGGGATCTGAAGCAATGGCTACGGAAACTTAATGACAAGAATGCGGGGCCACCGGCGTTTGTAGCGGTGGAGTACGATGAGGACCGATTCGGCAGAATCATAGCTCAAAGAGAAAGGTTTCGAGGATTATTGCAGGGACAGTGGCATAGTCTTTCATCAGCCGAGTTGGATATTCTTGAAAGTTCTCTGGCCTACGAGGGTGATACTCATCGAGAAATCTTTTCCGATGTTGAAATCCTATGGGTAGATATTGGACCTGCAGAGAGCCGAAACACGATAGACATCGACAAGTACGCAGAGCTCCGGTTAAATCTGTATGTGGAGCGTTCAGGTGGGCAGTGGCCCGGATCTATCGACCGACTCAGCGAATTGATTCGAGCAGCAACAAAACAAGGCATCGACAATCTTGACCGCAGTAAAAGATTTGCGCAACAGATTCAAAACCGAGCGGCAAAGAGTGGGGGTGACTGGGCAATAGTGATCACGGGATCGGCTCATACGAGGAATACGCCGGGGTCAATGCGATCTCTCCTCGAAGACGCTGACTTTACCTGTGAGGTTGATATTTTGTGGTCTGCTTGATCTCGATCAACGGGAAACATAACCCATCTTAAAATCTCTCTAAATCAACATAGCCCTCAAAGATTTTCCCGCTACGGCGGCTGATTGCATTCTGGAGAGGATCAAGTGAAAACTACGGCAAAGGTTCAATCTTGTTTGGGAGCTGATGGTTTCGGGCGCGGGTCCAAGCTTCCATGAGCTCTTCTTTATGAAGCTCAGCCCACTCTACGACAAGACCCAAGGATCGCGCGGGCAGGCGACCGGCAAAGACGCTTAGGGTTTGGATGCCGATAAGGGCCTCATGTTCTCCATAGATGGCATGGAAGTGAGGAGGGTCATGTTCTCGGAAGAAAATGTAAATGACAATACCATAGAACCGGCTTATCTCAGGCATGCGTTGTCTTTAGAGGACTTTTTCCCGTAATTTCGGCATAGAGAGATTCAGGAGACAAATCTATTCCGCCCGGCCAGGCGACGGTATGGCTTTCTTTATCAATAAACACCGACTCAAAAAACCCCGGTTCCTTCCACTTGGAAAAAACACCTTTCCCTGCAAGATCAGAAAGATCCACCTGGCCTTCAACCCCGTCTTGAAATTTGACCCGGATTTTAAAGCCGGGCAACGGCCGAACATCAATAATTTTTAACATGGCGATTACCTCTTCTCGATTTATTCATAGCAGAACCTTCTTAAAAAATCAAGACACTCTATGAATCAAAGGTTTGACATGCCCGTCCGGCCAAAGTAGAATTGGCTATGGACCTGACCCCGCAACAGCGAACGGCGATCGAGCATGAAGGCGGGCCGCTGCTGATCATCGCCGGCGCAGGCACCGGCAAGACCCTCGTCATCGCCCACCAGATCGCGCACCTCATCTCGACCCGAAAGGCCCGGCCGGAAGAAATCCTTGCGCTGACCTTCACCGAGAAGGCTGCCAATGAAATGGAGGAGCGCGTGGATATTCTTACGCCGATGGGGGCCTTCGGTTATCAGATCAGCACCTTCCATTCCTTCGGCGAGCGAGTTCTGCGCGAGCACGGCCTGGCGCTCGGTCTGACGACCGACTTTAGAACATTGTCCCGCCCGGAACAGGTGATCTTTTTCGCAGAACATCTCTTCGAGTTCGAGCTCGATTATTACCGGCCTCTGAGCAATCCCACGAAGCATATCGAGGCGATCCTGACGCTGATTTCGCGGGCCAAGGACGAGGACGTCGGACCGGAGGAGTATCTCGCCTTCGCCGAGCGGCAGGCCGCGAAGGCCCGCCGGAAACCGAAAGATAAAAGCCTTGCGGAATCGGCGCAACAGCAGATGGAGCTGGCCCGGACGTATGAAGCCTACCAGCGGCTTCTGATGAAGGAAGGCCGCGTGGATTTCGGCGATCTCGTGTTGCTGCCCCTCAATCTTTTTCGGACCCATCCCATGATCCTGAAACGGTATCAGGATCGGTTCCGTTTCGTCCTGGTGGACGAATTTCAAGACACGAACTACACCCAGTTCCAGCTCGTCCGCCTGCTGGCGCAGGGCCACAAGAACATCGTCGTCGTCGGGGACGACGATCAGAGCATCTATAAATTCCGCGGAGCCGCGATCAGCAATATCCTCAATTTCATGAAACACTATCCGGAGGCAAGGCAGGCGGTCCTGACCGAGAACCACCGCTCGACCCAGACGCTTCTGGACACGGCCTATCGTCTGATCCGCCACAACGACCCGGACCGCCTGGAAGTCCGGAACAAGATCGACAAGCGCCTGAAGGCGCAACGACCCGGCGACGTCCCGGTGCTTCACCTGGCCTACGACACCGTCTCGGCCGAGGCGGACGGCGTGGCCAAGAGCATCGAGGAAAAGGTCGACACCGGACGCTATCTCTATAAAGACATTGCGATCTTAGTGCGTGCGAATCAGGATGCCGAACCCTTCATGCGGGCGCTCAACATTCGGAGGATCCCCTACTCGTTCACCGGAAACCGCGGGCTGTACCGCCGGGAAGAGATCCGGACGCTGACCGCCTTCATGAAGGTTCTGTCCGATCCCGCCGATAGCCTGAGCCTCTACCAACTGGCCGGTTCCGATATCTACCGATTGGATATGGATACGCTGGCCTGGTGCTCCACCCTCGCCGACCGGAAACGCCGAACGCTGGCCGATGTCTTCGAGCATCTCACGGGCTTTGAGGACCTCTTCGCGCCCTCCCCGACCGCCGTTCCGGTGATCGCCCGACTGCTTCATGACATTCATCACTTTCGCGAAGCGTCAAGGACTCTCCCCGCCTCGGTCCTTCTCTACCGTTTCCTTCAGCAGACCGGGTATCTGACGGACCTGACGAAGGCCGAAACGCTGGAGGCCGAGCTGACGATCAAAAACATGGGGGAGTTTTTTGAGAAGATCCGCCGGATCGAGGCCGTTCTGGACGTCCACTCGGTCCGGCACGTCGTACGGCATCTGGACGCCCTGATTGAGGCCGGAGACGATCCGGCCGCGGCCGAGGTCGAGACGGAACAGGATGCGGTGAACATTCTGACGGTTCACAAGGCCAAGGGGCTCGAGTTCCGTGTGGTGTTTCTGGTCAGCCTGGTGGAACAGAAGTTTCCGGCGCGCGAACGCGGCGACCCGATCGATTTTCCGGAGACCCTGATTAAGGACGAGCTGCCGGCCGGCGATTTTCATCTTCAGGAAGAACGCCGACTGTTTTATGTCGGCATGACGCGGGCCAAAGAGGAGCTTTACCTGACCTCGGCACGGGATTACGGCGGGGGAAAATCCCGAAGGACGAGTCGTTTCGTGTTGGAGGCGTTGGGACTCAATGACGACGCGATCCCGATCCGCCGTTCCGCCTCGATCGAGGTGATCCGCCGCTCGGCCGGGCCTCCCGCCGATCCCAACGTCGCCCCGTATTATCCGACGGAATCGCCGATCTTGAGCTACTATAAGATCGACGACTATCTGACCTGTCCGCTCAAATACAAATTCGCCCATCTCATCCGGCCGCCCGTGCCGCGCCCTCCGACCGTCATGTACGGGAGCGCGCTGCACACGGCGGCGCAGGCCTGTCTGCGGCAGAAGATGGCCGGACGGACGATGCCGCTCGATGAACTCCTTCAGGTTTTTGAGAACGCCTGGGTCAATGACGGCTTCTTAAGCCGGGAACATGAAGAGCAGCGACGGGCGGCCGGGCGGGAAACACTCCGGCGTTTTTTTCAAAGGGAAGAGGCCTCCGATGTCGTCCCGTCCGCTATTGAGAAGAGTTTTAAATTCTTCATCGACCGAAGCCCGGGATCGGCCAAAGTCACGGGACGGTGGGACCGGATCGATGAAGTCGATGGAGAGGTCCGGGTGATCGACTACAAATCATCCGCCGTCAAGACGCAGAAGAAGGCGGATGAGGAAACGAAGAAAAGCCTGCAGCTTTCGATCTATGCGCTGGCCTATCGTGAACAGCATGGAAGAATCCCGGACCGCGTGGAGCTCCATTTCCTTGAATCCGGACTCGTCGGACGGGCGGAAAAAACCGACCGGGATCTGGAGAAAACCGCCGCGACGATACGCGAGGTGGCCTCCGGAATCAAGAAAGGCGATTTTGCCCCGCGCCCTTCTTACATGGCCTGCCGGTACTGCGCCTATCAGGATATCTGTCCTTATACGCGGTTCGGAAAGGAATCCTGATGCCCCGAAGTCTCGCGCCGGCCCTGATGCTTCTTTTCCTCATCCTCCCCGCATCGGGTTGCACTTCCCACGCGTATTGGCAACGACAGAAGGATGCGATCGAAGCCCTCCAAAAAACTCGAAGGCCGATTCCTCCGCTCGCGGGTTACCGGGATTTTCCGGGCGTCGTTCATGTCCATTCGTTGTTGTCCCATGACAGCCGGGGAACGATGGATGAAATCATTGAAGGAGCCAAGCAGGCCGGGCTTTCATTCGTGGTCATGACGGATCACCACAACCCTCGAGTTTACACTCAGGGCTTTGAAGGATGGTTCGACAACATCCTGGTCATCCGCGGTTCCGAAATCATCAAAGGATGCGCCGGCCGCACCGGCGACACCTGCAACAGTCTGCTCATTCTTGGACTGAAAAACTACTTGGACCCCGCAGCGCTGACGATGCCCCAGATCATCGCCCGGGTCAAGCGACAGGGAGGGCTGGCCTTTGTCGCCCATCCGAACGGGTTTACCGATTGGGACTCGCAAGGCATAGACGGAATGGAGATTTACGATATCTTAGACGACGCGGTGGACCACCGCTGGCGGTTTCCGAAATATTTTTTGGATATCGAGTACTCGTTCCGTTCTTATCCCGAGGAGGTTTTCTCGTCCATTCTCGATCGGCCGACCGAAGCGCTTCGGCGATGGGATGCGCTGACGCAACAACGGCGCTGGGCGGGCCTCGCCGGGAACGACGCGCATCAAAACATCCGGCTTCTGGGCCGCCGGATCGATTCCTACGGCTTGAGCTTCCGATTCGTCCGTACGCATGTCCTGGCCGAGGGCCTGAACGAAACGGAGCTGCTGAGGGCTCTCGCTTCCGGTCATGCCTATGTGGCATTCGATACGTTTTCGGACGCAACCGGCTTCGCGTTCTGGGCGGGTGATCCGGCGTTCAAAGGAATGCAGGGCGACGAGATAAGGCTTACGACGGGATTAAGACTGACCGTCCAAAGTCCGGTCGCGGGACGGATCGAGCTGATCCGAAACGGAACGGTCATCCGACAGGCCGAGACGGCGCAGTGGACCGTTCCGGTCGAAGAGGCCGGCGTGTACCGGGTCCAGATCTCGCTTACCATCGAAGGGAGCCTGCGGCCCTGGATTTTCTCGAATCCGATTTATATCCGCGGGGATCTACCCAGCTCGCAAGGCGAGCGAGAGGGGGAGGCTCCATCCGGCTTCGCCGGTGGAGGGGGCGACGTGAGCCCCTATAATAAATAGCCTGATTACTCGCGGCCGCGGCGTTCGGCCTTTAGACGGCGCTTTCGCGCATCCTGTCGCTTGCGACGTTTCTTAACGCTGGGCTTTTCGTAGGCCTGTTGACGACGAAGTTCGCGGAAGATCCCTTCCTTGGCCATCTTCCGTTTCAGGATCTTGATCGCTTTTTCCAGGCCTTCTTGATAGACTTTGACTTCCATGAACTAACCTTTCAATAGGCAACGGTTTCTCTGCGGTCCGGCGAAAAGACCGAACTATCATACGGTATATCCGATGGGCTGTCAAGGAATTTTGACGAAGCGACTGCCTGAGTGAGGAGGCGATTTAGAGACCGTTGATCGGGCCTTTAGAAAGGATGCCGAACGGCCATGGCAGGAACGGCGGGAGGTTCGGAGTCCGGATCTGGATCTTTTCCCGGCGCTCCATGATCACGTCCCAGACCGTGGAGGGATCTTCCGAAAAAACGGCCTCCGGATCCGCATCCCGGACAACCCAATCCCCGTTTCCGTACTCCCGATCAAGTTGTCCCGGTCCCCAACCGGCGTAACCGAAAAAAACCCGAACCTTTTTATCGGGATCTCGGTTCTGAAGCGCGTCGGCCAGGGCCTTCCGGCTGGCCGTCACATAGATATGGTCCACGACCTTCTGCGCCCCGTCCGGCAGGGATTCCGTCCGCAAAAGCGCCAGGATGAGACTCTGATTGACCGGGCCGCCGAAATAAACAGGCTTTAGTAATTTTTCAATCCCTTTCAGATCCGGAAAGGCCCGGCCGGGGGAAATATCGGTGGGACGGTTGATGACCAAACCCGAGGCGCCTTCAGCGCCGTACGTGACCAGAAGAACGACGGTGTGGAAAAAGTGCGGGTCGCGCAATTGAGGCGCCGAGAAGAGAAACGTTCCCGGTTTCAGTGATTCCGTAGGCCGGCTCAGATCCGACGCGGCGGCCGGACCCCCTACTGCAAGACAGAGCACGGTCAAACATATGGCCAGTCGCATCTTCCCCTCTAACAGGCTGCTGAAAAAGTCCGTTTGAAAGGAGGGTTCTCAACCCGGCCATTTCGACGCGGCCGGATTATCTCCCGCGGTCTCCGCGGCCGCCATAGCCTCCGCCGCCATAGCCTCCGCCGCCGTAGCCCCCGCCGCCCCGCTCCCGCTTTTGCTGGGGACGGGCCTCGCTGACGATCAGATTTCTATCTTTAAAACTCTTCCCGTTAAACATTTCGACCGCCTTCTGGGCATCTTCCGATGATCCCATTTCCACAAAGCCGAACCCCCGCGCACGCCCCGTTTGGTTGTCCGTGATGATCTTTACGGAAGCGACCGTTCCGGCCGTCGCAAACAGCTCGCTGATCTCTTGTTCCGTAACTTGATACGAAAGATTACCGACATAAAGCTTTGCACCCATCCGATTCTCCTTTGACTGAAAACACAGCACTGTTCCGATCATCACGGCAACCGCCGCGCGGAACCTTTACGATTCGTGAATTACTATGCCCCATACCGATTTTATTGTCAAGTGGGAAACATCCTTAGTCCCTATCGGACTTTGCGGCCGGCGGCGTCGCCTCGGACGACCCTGACCTTCCCGGAGCCGTTTTCGAAACGCCGGCGCCGTACTCGTACACCAGTTCCCCTCCGAAGTATCCCGTCGTCCCCAAAAGAAGGAGGCCCGCCACGGCCGCGGAAATATAGATCGTTTTGCGATGGGAGGACCAGCGATCACGGGCCCATCGGCGGTAGATCAGCAGCAGCCCGAACGTGATCAGGGTCGACACGGCAAAGGACTCATGCCGTTCGATTGCTTTCTCCGGAACGCCCATCTTCACGGCCGCCGCCTCGCCCCAAAGTCCGAATCCGGCCGCCACGAGCCCGCTCAAGAACCCCAGGATAAGCAGCCAAAAACCGAACTGGCGGTACTGCTCGCGTCGCAACAGAAATCCTAAAATTTCAAAAAAGACGGCCGTGAAAAGCAGCGCGATCGGGAAATGGACCACGACCGGGTGGATCGGATGCTCGACCATTTAATCCTCCATATCGAAAGAGACGACCTTCACGGTTGATGCTAAAAGAAAACGACGACAAAGTCAATTTCGTTCGTCTTGCGATCGGGAACGCGGCCGGCGCCGCCGATCCCCTTTTCCCGTTTGCATTTCGACTCCGGGGGAGTTAAAATATATACAGGAACCGTCAATGCTCATCTGTCCCCATTGTAATAAAAAGTATCGATCCCCTATTCTGGTCTGTCCGAAATGCGGGCGTGAACTTCTTCCTCCTTCCGCGATCAAACTCCGGACCGAGCATCCCGGCCTCTCGAAAGGAACGGCTTCTCCAAAACCGAAACCGCCCAAGAAAACGGCCGCCGCCCCGCGCGAAGAGGCCCATATCGAGGTCCTCCGCGGCCGACTCAACGAAATGAAAGAGGCGGCCCGTTTCCTCGAAAAGGAAGGCATCCGATGCCGGATCGAGCATGATGAACTCCTCTTGTTTCAGTATCGGTTGGATGAGGAAGATCGGCCGTCCGATCTGGACGGCGTGGTCGTGCGGGCGCCCCTCTCCCAAGTCGAGAAGGCCCGCGCGCTGCTGGACTGGGAGGCCCAGAAGGATGCCCTGAACAAAGAGGAAGACCGATTTCTCGCGGAAGACGAAGAAGCAACGATCGTCTGCGCGGCCTGCGACTCCGAGGTCGCTCCGGAGGATGAGATCTGCCCGGAATGCGGAAGGGAGTTGGACCTGGACGATGAAGCGGATGAAGAGGAATATTTCTGCTCGTCCTGCGGTGAGGCCTGCGATCCGGACGATCCCGTCTGCCCCAGCTGCGGGGCGCATTTCGACCACTAACCCCCCGCCTGAGGCGGGCGGACCGGTTATCCCTCGAGATCGCGCCCTTTGACCGTCTTACGACCGTCGGCCTTCGCCTTCTCGATCGCATCCAGGCAGATCTTCTCCAGCTTTTGACTCAAGACCTCCAGGATCTCGGCCGAGGTATTCATCCCGGACTTCTCCCGAATGAATTTCTTCACTTTCGACGCCACCACCAGAATATCCGCCATCCTTCTCTCCTTTCGGTGTGAATTTTCGGACTGTTGGAAAAAACGGACCCGATTATACCAAATTTCCCGTGACAAGTATAAAGAATAATTCGCCCGCGGTTTAAACGCCTTTTCCAAGTTCGCGTTCAAGCGCCTCGTAGAACTCGATGATGCGGGCGCGGTTGGCCCCCAGATCGCCGCCTCCGACCCGCGATGCGGAATGGAGGTAGACCTCGACTCCGTCGGATGCGGAGCGGATTACCAAAATCGAGAGGTCATCCCGGAACCGCCACAGAAGGCTGGTCGCCTCGACCTGATACGCGCCCAAATCCCTTTCGGTCCGGATCATTCTCCAGCGGGGAAAAGAGCGGATCGCCTGTTCGACCGCCGCCTTTATTTCCTCCTCGGAGGCCCGATACCGCCGGATGCGAAGTTCGGGCAGGAGCGGATCGGCCGTGGTCTCGGCCACATTGTACTGGAGATAGATCGCAAGCCGTTTTGAAAAACCGGGCGGATCGAATACCATCGGCCGGTTCATCGCGATCGCGACCACGACGGCCGCCAGAGGCAGCGCGACGACAAATACCACGACGCCAAAAATCTTGGGCCACACGGCTTGCGCCTCAGATGAATATCAATCGAGGCCCGGCAGGCTCCGAGCGACGCTAAACGAACAACTGTTTTAATTCATCAGCGTTTGAGCAGAAAAAGTCCGGCCGGGCCGCCTTGAGCTCTTCGGGATTCCCGAGGCCGTACCCGACGGCGCAGACCGCGATCCCGGCCGCGCGCGAGGCATGGATGTCGTGCAGCCCGTCCCCGATCATGACGGTCCTCTTCGGATCGGCCGAAAGTTTTTCGAGGACGGCATGGACCATTTGCGGATCGGGCTTGAGCGGCAGGCCGTTATCCCCGCCGACGATGAGATCGAACCGATCCGTGATCTTCAAACCGGCCAAGATCTTGTCGGTATAGATCTGCGGCTTGTTCGTCACAACGGCCTTTTTCTTGGACTTGAAATGCGCAAGCACGCCGTCCATCCCCGGATACAGTCTCGTGGTATCCAGGAGATGGGCCAGATAATGGCCCTTGAAGATCCGCATCGCCTGTTTGAATCGTTCGCCCTCCTCCTCGCCCACGGCCTGCTGGATCAATCTTCGGACGCCGCTGCCGACATAGCCGTAGATCTCGGTCGGCCGTCGTTCGGGAAGGCCCAACTCCCCGAGCGTCAGGTTCACGGCCGCGGCGAGATCGTCCTTCGTATCGGCCAGCGTGCCGTCCAGATCGAATATAAGCAGATCGGTTTTAAACATCCATCAGGCTTTCTTAAATAGATGATCCGGCTTCTGACAGGCATGGCATACCGGCACAGAAAAATCATACGGGAAACCCGGGAAAACCGCAAGACTTTTTTCCGGCCGCGCCGACATCCCGACGGTTGATTTATCGGCCCGAAATTGGTATGATTCGTTTTTACTCCCACCCACGGATTTTGACCATGCCGCATCCATACATTCCAGACCTTTACCACGGCCGTCTTACCCGCCCCCGCGGGCGCCGCTTGGGTTGGCTCGGAGCGTTTTTATGGGTCCCGGCCGCGGTCGGCCTTCTCGGATGCGCCGCCGGTCACGGAACGCTCAAAACGCTTCCCGGTCCGGAACCGGCAAAACTTCCTTTCTCGAAACAATCGGGCATCTTAAGTCACAATGAATCGTCCCGTATCGAATTGGCGGGGGGATCCGGAAGCCCGGTCACGATGGTTCGATTGCTCACCGGGAAGAAACTGCGGTCGTATCAAAGGCTCGACACCAGCACGGTTTTTTTTCCGGATACGATCGACAAGAACACGGCCCGGCAATACACTCAGAAAATGCATCGGTGGGTGGCCGATCGGATACGGAAACGCGGATACACGGTCGGAAATGCCGAGACCTCTCAGGCGGGCGTCTCGATCGTCTACTCGCCCTTTCGTTCTCTGTCCGGCCGGACCGCGTTTGAAATCATCGTGATCGTCTTCGACCGAAAAAAAGGGGCGCACATATTAAATGAGGCGTTTGAAAAGAACGGCCTCCCCGTCGTGCTGGAGTCGGCGGTTTGGATCTCGGCCACTCGTCTCTACCCGAAAACGGATCTTCCGCCGTGGCCCGATCCGACCGACCGGGAAACGGCCGAATTGTTTAAATCCCTCCTCGACTCGGCCTTTGCCAATTTCGTCGCCGTCGCAAAAAGAGGCTGAGCGCGATTATGCCCGACAAGAAACCCAAAAAGCCGCGAGCGGCGGGAGCGGTTAAAAAACGGCGGAAATCGGCCGGTGTTTCGGTGGGACTGGCCGCGCCGGACCTTCTTGCCGCGGCGCCGCCTGGAGAAGTGGCCGAGTTGGATCGATCCATCGAGGCCGACGGCGGGAAGGTTCTCGCGGCCTACCGCGAGCCGTACGGCGGGAACTGGCTCGTGCTGGCCGCGCTTCCGATCGGGATCGTCGAGCCGACGCCCTACCAACGCAACATCTCCGAGATGCATGTCCGGAAACTCGAGAACGTGATCGGAAAGCTCGGCCGGTTCCTCGATCCGATCATCGCGGTCCGGAACGAGACCGGCGGCGCCACTAAATACTGGACACCCAACGGAAACCATCGCCTCTCGGCGATGCGGACGCTCGGCGCGAAGAGCATCGTCGCGATCGTCGTGCCGGAGGCTTCGGCGGCTTATCAGATCCTGGCGCTCAATACCGAGAAGGCTCACAACCTCCGAGAAAAATCGCTCGAGGTCGTCCGGATGTACAAAGAGCTTGCGCGGTTGGATGACGTCCATGAAGAAACCTACGCGATCGAGTTCGAAGAGCCGGCCTTCATCACGCTCGGCCTCTGCTACGAAGACCGTCCGCGCTTTTCCGGCGGGGCGTACAATCCGATTCTTCGGCGCGTGGATCAGTTCTTAAAGCAATCCATCCGCACGGCGCAGGCAGTTCGAAAGGACCGCGCGCTGCGCCTGCTCGCGCTGGATGACGCCGTAACCAAACAGGTCGAGGCCTTAAAGGCCCGCGGGCTGACGAGTCCGTATCTGAAAAGCTTCGTCGTCGCCCGAATCAACCCGATCCGGTTCCGTCCGAAGGAGGCCGAACCGCTCGGCTTCGATGAAGTCATCGACCGCATGACCAAGACCGCCGCCAGATTCGATCCCGCGAAGATCAGCATGGACGACCTCGCGCGATCGGGCGGTGCGTCGGACGAAATGGACTCATGAGCATCACCATGCTGCCTCCCTCACGCCTCATCCGTTGTCCCTGGCCCACGGCGGGCGAGCCGCTCTATCTCGCCTACCACGACGAGGAATGGGGCGTGCCGGTGCATGACGACCGCAAAATCTACGAGTTCCTGGTGCTGGAGGTCTTCCAGGCCGGGCTGTCGTGGCGCACGGTGCTCTACAAGCGCGAGAATTTCCGCAAGGCCTTCGCCGGATTCGACTACCGAAAGGTGGCCCGCTTCGGCCGGCGCGACGTCGCACTGCTGCTCAAAGACGCCGGCATCATCCGCAACCGGCAGAAGATCGAGGTCGCGATCAACAACGCCCAACGGTTTCTGGAGGTCCGGCGCGAGCACGGCTCCTTCGCCGCCTACATGTGGTCGTGGGTGAACGGCAGGCCGATCCTCCACCGCTTCCGCAGCCTCAAAGATTATCCGCCCTATACCGATGAGGCCGTGGCCTGGGCGAAGGATTTAAAACAGCGCGGCTTCAAATTCCTCGGCCCCACCGTCGTCTACGCCCATATGCAGGCCGTGGGCATGGTCAACGATCACACGGTCGACTGCTTCCGCCGTGCCCAATTGGACCGCCTCCGGTCCGACGGGCGGAGGACGAAAACAATCCGGAGGTAATGGGCAATGCCAATGGACACACGGTAATGTAAGGGCGCACGGCCGTGCGCCCTTACCCATCCATGATTTGATAGAAAGGGATCAGTTTCGATCGTGATGCGGCTCAAGCGTGTCTATGAAGCGCCATCCCGCGAGGACGGATACCGCATCCTCGTCGAGCGGCTCTGGCCGAGGGGATTGACAAAGCAACGGGCCAGAATCGATCTATGGCTGAAGGAGATCGCGCCGAGTCCGGAGCTACGAACCTGGTTTGGTCATGAACCAGCTCGATGGAAAGAGTTTTGCAAGCGTTACAGGGCCGAGCTCCGATCAAAGAAAGCGTTTCTCGATCTGCTCCTGCGCAAGGCCCGGGAAAGAACCGTGACGCTCGTTTTTGCGGCGCGCGATGGAAAACACAACAGCGCCGTGGCACTGAAGCGGTTCCTTCATGAACCATGGATCAAAGCAGAGCCAAGGGCGAGGCTCAGGTCTTGAGTTTGGCATCACCATACCCCCTCCTCCGCGCCTGCCGACGGAT
>JACQCA010000022.1 GCA_016201865.1 Nitrospirota bacterium | reverse complement strand
GAAGCGTGACAGAGACTGGCGCATCCATTCAAAAATCAGACGGACATCCTGTCGCAGCAATTCTTGATCGTGAGAAAGATCGTTGCCGATCGTCCCGACGGGGCATCCCCGCTCGCAGTGGATGGATTCCTGGAATGCAACAAAAAACCGAAACCAGTTTTCCAAATCCTCCCAGGTCTCGATCATGTGTTTCCCCGGCAACTTATTATTCTTCAGCAACTCGTAGAAATGCTGCAAGACCGCATGTACGACGCCGTCTTTGCTTTTGAAGTAATAATAAAACTGGCTCTTCCCGGTTCCGGACGCCTCCAGTATTTCATCCACGCTGGTGGCTCTCACCCCTTGTTTGTGAAAGAGTTCGAGCGCGGTCTGGATGATCTTCAGCTTTGTATCGGCCTTGCGGATTGCTCTCTTTTTCATGGGTTTATTATACCATATAGTCCATTGTATAAAGCAAGAGATGATGAACATTAAACAATAATTCTTATATTTATCAGTTAAATACATTAGCCATATTTTTCTGTTGCATTTAGTTGTACCGTATGGTACAAAATACACTGTCTGTTTTAGAATGAAACTCATCGGGAAGAAGGAGACGGTATGAGGCTCAAAGGGAAAGTGGCAGTAGTTACAGGCGGCGGAACAGGCATTGGCGAGGCGATTGCGAAGGCTTTTGCGCAAGAAGGCGCGGCGGTGGTTGTCACCGGCAGGCGAAAACCTGTGCTGGAGAAGGTGGTGCGTGAAATCGAACGCGAAGGAGGCCGGGCGCTGGCCGTGCCGGGCAGCGTGACCGTCGAGGCCGATGTGCGCGCGGCCGTGGACGCAACTGTTACACGAAACGACAGACAAGATATGGGACGAGACGTTGGACATCTTTCTGACGGGGACATTTCGGTTCACGCGGGCGGTCATCCCGCAGATGCTCAAGCAGGGTGGAGGCTCGATCATCAACATTTCCACGGTCGCCGCGCTCAAGGCGATGCCATTCTTCCCCGGCCACGCCTACCAAGCCGCCAAGGCCGGGGTCGTGATGTTCACCAAATCCGTGGCCCTGCACTACGCCAAGGACAAGATCCAGTGCAATTGCATTTGTCCGGCGGCAGTGAAGACCCCGGGCACCGCCGAGTGGATCAAAGACCCCAAGGTGCGGGCGATGATGGACGGGATCCACCCGCTGGGCCGCATGGGCCAGCCTGATGAAATCGCGCCACCCGCGGTCTATTTTGCCTCGGATGAATCGCAGTGGACGACCGGCGCCATCCTGGCCATTGACGGCGGCATGATGGCGCAATGACAGTTGAACAACTCAACGTTACTTGATCGATAGAAAGGAGCGAGTCGATGATTCTGATCGCTGGGGCGACGGGAACGGTTGGAAGCGAACTTGTTAAGCAACTCGTCGAAGCCCGTCAGAAGGTACGCGTGCTGGTGCGCGATCCGGCGAAGGCGTTGAACCTTGGCTCCGGGGTCGAAGTTGTGAAGGGAGACCTCTCGAAGCCCGAGACGCTCGGAGCGGCGTTCGCCGGCGTGGACAAGGCATTCGTCCTCTCCCCGCCAGGCCCTGATCTCGCGACGCTGGAAGGCAATGCTTACGATGCCGCGAAGAGAGCGGGCGCCAAGCATATCGTAAAACTCTCTGCCGCTGGCATCGAGGCGGATTTCTTTGCCGCGGCTCCCGGAGCCACGTGGCACAACGAAAGCGAGAGGCGACTGCGCGCCCTCGGTGTTGCATGGACGATCTTGCGGCCCGGGCCCTTCGCTTCGAATGTGATCAACTTCTGGGGGATCAAACAGCGAGGCGGGCTATTCCTTCCGGTGGGCACGGGAAAAGACGCGCCTATCGATCCGTTCGACATCGCTGCCGTGGCGGTCAAAGTGCTCACGACGCCCGGACACGAGGGGAAGATCTATGAGCTGACCGGCCCGGAGATGCTGAGTTATGCCGAGGTGGTGCAGAAAATCTCGGCCGTGACCGGCAAACCGTCCAAATTCGTTGACGTGCCGGAAGCGACATGGCGCCAAGAGATGCAGAGCGCTGGATTTCCGCCACCCATGGTGGACACGCTCCTCGCCTACTTCGCGTCGGTCAAGGCCGGACGGTGGTACGCGACGTCGACGGTGGCCGAGTTGCTCGGCCGCCCGGCACGCACTTTCGAGCAGTGGGCAAAGGACCACGCCGCGGCGCTAAGGAGTTGATCATGAAATCACCAGTGACATTCATCGACAAAGACAGTTTCGGCTCCAAGGGCGGGAATGGCTGACCGGCATCCACCCCATCGGTCGGATAGGCCGCCCCGAAGAAATCGCCCAGGCATCGGTGTACTTTGCGTCTGACGAGTCAGTTTGGACGACCGGCACCATGACATCAGCCCCATTGTTGGTCACGCCGGGGCTGTCGTTTCTGAAAAAGGATGGTAGACCGTGATCCAAAGGTTTTGACCTGAACTGAAGGAGGAAAACAAATGGCAAGAAAGAGCCCTGTCGACATGGTCAATGATGTGAGCCATCAATTTGTGTGGTTTGAACTGGCCTCCGATGATCTGGTGGTGGCCAAGAAATTTTTTCAGGATATGTTTGGTTGGAAAATGAGCGAGATGGGTGGCTATGTCATGGTTGCCGCCGGCGCTGCAAAAGAACTCGGCGCCGGCATGAAGGCAAATCCCGGCATCGGACATGTGCCATCTCACTGGGCTCCGTATGTATCAGTAGACGATGTGAAAGCCGCCACCAAGAAAGCGGAAAAACTCGGAGCAAAAGTCATCCATGAAGTGCACGAGACACCGAACGGCCTTGTCAGCACCGTGCTTGATCCGACAGGCGCGCCGCTTAACCTATGGCAAAAGAAATAATCACTTTTGTGAATGGAGGAAATTTCATGGCCTATAGCGAACAACTGTAGGTATTGAAATAATCAGAAGATTGTCGGTCGCCGCAAGGGCCTTGTGGAAAAGACGATGTTCGACGGCGTGCTCTTCATGCTCCGCGGCAACATGTGCTGCTGCATCGAGAAAAACGATCTCTCCTTGGTGGGAGCACCGGAAGCCGAACAGCTGATCATGTTCAAGAGCAAGTTTGAATTTCGAAAAGGAGGACCACGATGAGATTAAAGGATAAGGTTGCGGTCATCAGCGGCGGAAACAGCGGAATTGGCTTGGGAATTGCTAAACAATTTAGAGCTGAAGGGGCTTCAGGTGCAATTGTTGGACGAACTCAACACACATTAGACGCGGCCGTCAAAACACTTGAACCTAACTTTATTGCTGTTCGCGGTGATGTCACCAGAATGGATGATTTGGAAAGGCTGTACGAACAAACTACGGAACGATTCGGCAACATAGATGTCTTGGTGGCAAACGCTGGAGGGGCCGTTGGCCCTGGAACTTTGGGGATGGTCGGTGAAGTCGATGAATCTTCTTTCGACCGCATGGTGAATCTCAATTTGAAGAGCGTCTTTTTCACCGTGCAAAAGGCGCTGCCGTATCTGAAGAGTTCCGCTTCCATCATATTGGTCTCATCGATCGCGGCTCACAAAGGTTTTGCAGGCATGTCGGTCTACAATGCCTGCAAGGCTGGAGTCAGATCCCTGGCCAGGACGTTCTCCGCCGAATTGGTAGGCCGGGGAATTCGCGTCAACGTTCTGACCCCGGGCACAATAGATACCCCTGTATTCAGCAAGCTCGGACTCCCGGAAGAACAGGCGGAACAAGCCAAGAAGCAGTTTGAAAAGCTGATCCCGCTCAAGAGAATCGGCACGCCGGAAGAGATGGGCAGGATCGCCGTGTTTCTGGCTTCCGACGATTCGAGCTTTGTTGTGGGGGAAGAGATTATCGCCGATGGAGGCGTGGTGAATCTTTAAGTAAGAAATTAACCAAGTGGAGGATATTATGAAAGCAATCCAGGTTACGCGAACCGGACCACCAGAGGTGTTGGAGTATGCGGATGTAGAGTGTCCCAGTCCTGGTGAGGGACAGGTTCTTGTCAAGGTCGTCTCGGCCTCGGTGAACTATGCCGATACCATGATGCGGCGTGGCGTTTATCCTCGGATGCCGTCTCTGCCAACGATTGCAGGCTTGGAATGCAGCGGCGTCGTGGAGTCAGTGGGGAAAGGGGTCACGCATGTTCGGGCGGGACAAAGTGTGGTGGTCCTAGACAATCAATGCTATGCCGAATACGTGGTGGCCGCGGCCGCATCCGTCACATCGATTCCAGATGATCTCGATAAGGATGAGGCTTCGGCTATTCATGGAAACTACATGACGGCTTACCATATGCTTCACACCGTGGCCCACGTTGAAGCAGGACAAACGGTTCTGGTCTATGCCGCGGCGGGCGGGGTGGGGACAGCAATCATCCAGTTGGCCAAATTGGCCGGAGCGAAAGTGATTGGCCTGACCCGTTCAGAAGACAAGGCGGCGTTCGCAAGAAAGCAGGGAGCCGACCATGTCATTAACTACACGACCGAGGATGTCTCTCAGTCGGTAAAATATTTTACCGGCAACAGGGGAGCGGATCTGATTCTGAACTCTGTTGCGGGCGATACCTTCAAGCGCGATTTCGAGGTGTTGGCTCCGCTGGGTCAGATCACCTGGCTGGGCTTTGCCGGCGGCCTTCCCCAGTTGAACCTGACCGAATTGCTTGGAGAACACTTCATGGGCAGTAAGGGTATCAGGGCTTTTTCCATTTACACTATATTTGAGACCTACCCTGACCTTTGGGCTCAGTCACTGAAGAGTGTAATTCAGCTTCTCACGGAAAAAAAGATTCGGACTCCCATCCAGGAAAGGATTCCCCTCTCTGAGGCCGCGCGGGCTCACCGCCTGATGGAGAGCGGCGTCGTCCAAGGAAAGATCGTTCTCAAACCATGACTTCAACGCATGACGTCATTGCGCTTGGCAACCAATGTCGTGGCTCGTTGCATGACGAGGCAGACCGTAGAGGGGCCCGATTCCAGGAGTGCCTGGCCATACAAAGACACCCATGAAGAAGAAGGATGAGGAGACGGTATGAGACTCAAAGACAAAGTGGCGATCATCACGGGTGGTGGAACCGGTATTGGAGAAGCGATGGCCAAAACCTTCGCCAAGGAAGGTGCGAAGGTGGTCATCACCGGCCGGCGGAAGGACATGATTGAGAAGGTTAGGCGGGACATCGAGCGGGCCCGGGGGGTGGGCGCTCGCGGCGCCAGGCAGTGTGACGGTCGAGGCTGATGTGCACGCGGCCGTGGACGCGACTATCCGTGCGTTCGGGAAGGTGGATGTTCTGGTCAACAACGCCGGCAACTTGTTTCACGCGGGGCCGCTGCACGAAACATCGGATCAAGTCTGGAACGAGACGCTGGACATCTTTCTCACGGGGACGTTTCGGTTCACCCGGGCCATCATCCCGCACATGCTCAAGCAGGGTGGAGGCTCGATCATCAACATTTCCACGGTCGCCGCGCTCAAGGCGATGCCATTCTTCCCCGGCCACGCCTACCAAGCCGCCAAGGCCGGGGTCGTGATGTTCACCAAATCCGTGGCCCTGCACTATGCCAAGGACAAGATCCGGTGCAACTGCATTTGCCCGGCGGCAGTGAAGACCCCGGGCACCGCCGAGTGGATCAAAGACCCCAAGACCCGAGCGACGATGGATGGGATCCACCCACTGGGCCGCATGGGCAAGCCTGATGAAATCGCGCCGCCCGCGGTCTATTTTGCCTCGGATGAATCGCAGTGGACGACCGGCGCCATCCTGCCCATCGACGGCGGCATGATGGCGGCATGAATTCGGATTCCAAACAATTATCACGATTGTTAGAGGACACGCTATGGCATATAATGAACAACTGGCGGAAAGAGTACGGACTTCGTTCAATCATTTGCGTCGTGTCGAAGAAAAGAAAATGATGGGCGGGTTGACATTTGAGGTTCCCTCTGTTTTTCGTCTTCCAAGGCAAGCGGTTCATGCTACCAGTTTTTCTTCATACTGTCCACGCATCCAGTGTTCCATAAACTGGATCGGCGAGGTGTAACCGAGGGTTGAATGACGGCGTTTGCGGTTG
>JACQCA010000017.1 GCA_016201865.1 Nitrospirota bacterium | reverse complement strand
CGTGTCCTGCATCCCGCCGCCCGGCGACACGATGAACTCTTCCAGATGGATATTGCCCTGACCGTCCGAAACCTTCTTGCAGAACACCCCAAATGGATATTGTACCACCGGAAAAACACGAGGCTCCGGAATCGAACCTTTTAAAATAACCTTGCCCGTGATCGATCCCCCGTCGAGAACATCGATCTCCCGATAGGCGAACGCCGTCCCGGAAGACCCGGCCATCCATAACATGAAAAGCCCCATTCCCAACAATTGAATCCGTCTCACCATCTCAAACCTCCTCAAACCCCTGGAATAATGGGCACCCATTTCAGTAAATACTCTGATCCACAGCCATGGCTTCTGCTGACCGATCCGGAATCTAAAGATTGATCTGCATTAATCGATTCCCATCTTGGGTTCTGACTCCTCTTTCTTCTCGTCGGATTGGGACTCGTCTTGCTGATGTTTATTTTCTTTCTTCAGGTTGTTCTTAGGCTCCGCCGCTGAGCGTTTTCGGTTTTCCTGCCCGTCTCCTGAAACACGTTTTGATGTCTGACCGCGTTTCTTTTCCACAG
This sequence comes from Nitrospirota bacterium, assembly GCA_016201865.1. Classification (GTDB taxonomy): domain Bacteria; phylum Nitrospirota; class Nitrospiria; order JACQBZ01; family JACQBZ01; genus JACQCA01. The sequence goes on along the minus strand of JACQCA010000017.1, from coordinate 8,296 downwards.
CCGTTGCTTCCATCTATAAAAAAATTATGTGTTCCGGACTTCCAGTTGAAGATGCCCCTGGAACACGTCTACCTCTTGTAAACCCCGGGCACGAACCGGTTTGTTGTGAAAGCGGGGTTTAAGAGTGCGAAAACCTTCCTATATCTTCTTGATCTTCTTGCCGGGAGCCGCTTTCTTGGTAGGCACTGCCCTGGCTTTCAAAGCCTCGTTCTCCTTTTTCAGAGATTCGTTGTCTGATTTTAAATCTTGTACTTGCTTCTTCAAACTGTCGGCCTCCGTTGTCAAGCTGCCGACCTGCGCCTTTAAGTCGGCGCTCACTTTCTTCAACTGCTCATTCTCCGCCTTAAGACCGCACCCGGAAACAGCCAGCAGGCTTACGATCACGAACCCACCCAGGATTGACCTCAGAACCTTTCTGCTATTCATGATTCGTCTCCTCCTTCACTTTAAGATTGGTTTTACGTTCTTTTTTACGTTCTTATTGATGCGCCCTCGCTTACCATTACCATGGACGAACCGTTTGCTTTGGAGTTTTCGATCGCAGTCCGAGCATAAGGATTTTTTAACCTGCGCGCACCCGTTGCCGCCGCGCTTTCAGTCGCAATCCCCGTTCTTCCATGATCCGGTTGCGGCATGCGATACACACCGGTTGTTTAAAATCGGACGAGGCCTTAAAGAGAATGTGCGCCTCTTTCCCGCAGCGCGGACAACACAACTCGATTCTCTTCCGCTTCATCTGGCTCCTTCGACACTCTGCGCGAGCTCCCTAAAAGTCTACCATATTAATGCATCATGTTGCAAATAGTATTTTGTTGCATTTATAAACCGCTTCGTGTAGCATCACGGGTGGTCGACGTCCGCCCAACAAACTCATCCGAGGGAGACGCATCCCATGAGGAAGCACAAAGACCTGCTTGCCGTTTTGCGCCATAACCGCCAGCGCGTTACGCCGGCACGCCGGTTCCTGCTTCAGCTCTTCATCGACAACCACGCCCGATCACTCTCGCTTCCGGAAATCCAGGCGCATCTTCAAGATCGGCTCCCGGGAATCAACCGGTCAAGCATCTACCGCAATCTTGAGATGTTGAAGGCGCTCAGCATCATCCAGGAGCTGCGCGTTGCCCGCAAAGGCCGGCGCTATCAGTTTGTATTCGAACGGCCGGTACACCACTTCATCATCTGCAAGGCCTGCGGCAAAGTGAGCAAGGGCAAGCGCAGCTTCTTCGAACAGGTCGAGCGCGCGCTCCAGGATATTCACGATTTCAAGAAGGCGAACCTGTCGGTCACCTTTTATGGATTCTGCGGCCGCTGCCGGGGCGACTGAGGCATCAAACACCGTCAGTCTCCCGATACGAATTCTTGATAAAAACCCACCACTGTGTTAATTTAAAAGCCCTGATAAACTCTACGTTACGAGAATCATTAACGATGAAAGAGACAACCGCCCAACAGCCCGGAACCTACAATCCCCAATCCATCGAACCCTTCTGGCAGCAGCGGTGGGAGGCGGGCAACGCCTTTCGCGTGGCGGAGGATCCGAAGCGGTCGAAATATTACTGCCTCGTCATGTTTCCCTACCCGTCCGGCCGTATCCATATGGGCCATGTCCGCAATTACGTCATCGGCGACGTCGTTGCGCGATACAAAAGCATGCGCGGTTTGAACGTTCTTCATCCCATGGGTTGGGACGCCTTCGGTCTTCCGGCCGAAAACGCCGCGATCGAACGGGGCGTTCATCCGTCCCATTGGACGGATGAAAACATGCTCTACATGCGCACCCAGCTCAGGCGGCTGGGCCTATCCTACGACTGGGAGCGCGAGGTCGCGACATGCAAACCGGACTATTACAAATGGAACCAGTGGTTCTTTCTGAAAATGCACGAGCGCGGGCTGGCCTATAAAAAAATGTCCGCGGTTAACTGGTGCCCCTCCTGCGAGACGGTGTTAGCAAACGAGCAGGTGATCGACGGCGCCTGCTGGCGGTGCGACAGCGCCGTCGTCCAGAAGGAGCTTTCGCAGTGGTTCTTCAAGATCACGGCCTATGCCGAGGAGCTGTTATCAGGCTGCGACCGGTTGTCCGGCTGGCCCGAGCGAGTGCTCACCATGCAGCGGAACTGGATCGGCAAGAGCGTCGGCGTCGAGGCGGACTTCCCGCTGGCCGATCAGAAAAATCAAGCGATCCGGATCTTCACCACCCGCCAGGATACGCTGTTCGGCGCGACCTTCGTTACGCTCGCGCCGGAGCATCCGATCGTGGAGGAGCTTCTTAAGGGACGGAAGAACGCCTCCGAAGTCCGGAACTTCATCGAGCGGACTAAAAAACAGGACAAGACGGTCCGCACAGCCGAAGGCGCCGAGAAAGAAGGAATCTTCACCGGGGCTTACGCCGTCAATCCGATGACGAAAGAGCGCATCCCGATCTGGATCGGCAATTTCGTCTTGATGGAATACGGCACCGGTGCGATCATGTGCGTGCCGGCGCATGACCAGCGCGATTTCGAGTTCGCGAAAAAATACCGAATCCCCATCCGTGTCGTGATCCAGTCCGCCTCCCCGCCTGCGGCGGGCGGACCGGAAGGGACGCTCCAATCGGAAGAATTGACGGCGGCCTACGTGGAAGAAACCGGCAAGCTCGTCGACTCCGGGAAATTCTCGGGCCTGAGCCCGCACGAGGCTCTTGAGAAGATCGCAGTCTTTATTGAGTCCGAGAAACTCGGCGCGCGCAAGGTAAATTATAAACTGCGCGACTGGGGTATCTCACGACAGCGATACTGGGGCACACCGATCCCGATCCTCTATTGCGATAAATGCGGGACGGTGCCGGTCCCCTATGACGACCTGCCCGTGACACTGCCGCAGGACGTGCCGCTCACCGGCAAGGGCGGCTCGCCGCTTTTGGAGGATAAAACCTTCCTGAACGTGAAATGCCCCCGATGCAAAAGCCCCGCCCGTCGGGAGACGGACACGATGGACACCTTCGTGGACTCCTCGTGGTACTTCCTCCGGTATCTTTCACCCGGACTGAACACGGCCCCGTTTGATATGAAGTCGGCCGCTTACTGGATGCCGGTGGACCAGTATATCGGCGGGATCGAGCATGCGGTGCTCCATCTATTGTATGCCCGGTTCTTCACAAAGGTCGTGCGGGATTTGGGCCTCGTGAAAACGAACGAGCCTTTTACAAATCTGCTGACGCAGGGGATGGTCTGCATGGAGACCTACCGGTGCGAAGAGCACAGATGGCTGTTTCCCGGCGAGGTGATCGGCTCGGAGAAAGACGGCTGGCGCTGCCCGCATTGCAGCCGGCCGGCCATGCGGGGCCGCGTCGAGAAGATGTCCAAGTCGAAGAAGAACATCGTGGACCCGGAACAGCTCATCGCGACCTACGGGGCGGACACGGCCCGTCTGTTTTCCCTCTTTGCAGCGCCGCCGGAGAAAGACCTCGAATGGAACGACGCGGGCGTCGAAGGCGCCTCGCGGTTCTTAAACCGCGTCTGGCGATTGGTGACGAGTCATGCCGGCAGTCAAACAGCAACCGGGACGGAATGGACGGCCGCGTTGCGGCGCGTGACGCACCGGACGATCAAGAAAGTAACGGAGGATCTGGACAAAAGCTTCCAGTTCAATACGGCCGTGGCGGCCTTGATGGAGTTTTACAACGCGATTACAGATTGGGAACGAGAGGTCGGAGCGGCTCAAAACGGCGAAGCGCTGGACGAGGCGATCCGGACGCTGGTCATTCTTCTCTCCCCGTTCGCCCCGCATATCGCGGAAGAATTATGGAAACGTCTCGGCCATGCCGGGAGCGTCTTCATGCAGCCCTGGCCGCGCTGGACCGAGGCCGCGCTGGCGACGGATGAGATCACGATCGTGATCCAGATCAACGGGAAATTGCGAAGCCAGATCCGCGTCCCGGCCGATTCGGATGAGAAAGAGATCCAAAGCAGCGCGTTGGCTGATTCTAAAATCCGGGAATGGCTGAAAGGGCAATCTCCGAAGAAGGTGATCTACGTCAAAGGAAGGCTGGTGAATATCGTCGTATGAGACACCGTTTGCTTTTCCTATCCCTGATCGCGCTGCTTTCCGGCTGCGGCTACCATCTATCCGGGAGCGTCCGTCTACCGGCCGACATCCGGACGATCGCCGTCCCGGTCTTTCACAACCAGACCTTCGAACCGACGTTGGAAAACGCCGTGACCACGGCCGTGAAGCAGGAGTTTTTGACGAACGGCCGTCTTTTAGTCGTGAACGATTCGGAGGCGGCCGATCTCGTCTTGAAAGGAACCCTCACCTCGTTCGGTCTCACGCCCCTTTCGTTCGACCGCACCAAGAGCGTGGTGCTGGAATATCGGGTCTACATCCGGGCGGCCGTCGCGGTCGAGGACCGCCGCACCCAAAAGGTCCTGTGGCAGGATTCCGGAATGGAGTCCTCGGCCGAGTACCTGGTCAACCCGGATACGGCCGCGAACCGGGTGGCGCAGGACCGGGCCATCGCGGAGGCCAGCAAGCAGTTTGCCGAGAACGTCATCCACCGCGTACTGGAAGGATTTTAATGCCCTCCCGTCCCGGCGTGTTGAGTTATCAGGATTTCATCCATCTCCTCGATCGCGGAACGATCGCGCCGGTCTATCTATTGACGGGTGAGGAGGAGTTTCTCATCCAGGCCGCGACGGACCGGCTGGTCCAGGCCGCCGTGGATCCCGCCGCAAAGGACTTCAATTACACCTCTCTCGACGGCGAGGCCGCAACGGCCGAGACGATCCTGACGGCGGTCGAGAGCCTTCCGGCCTTCGCCGAGCGTCGGCTGGTCGTCCTCAAGAACGCCGAGCTTCTGCCGGCCGCCGAGGCGAATCAGCTTGTGAATTATCTTAAAAACCCTTCCCCGACCACAAGCTTCGTCTGCGTCGCGCCGAAGTTCGACGCGCGGCGGTCGTTCTTTCAAACGTTGAAGGCCCACGCCGTCGTCGTGGACTGCCGCCCCCTTTCGGACGCGCAGGTCACGGTCTGGCTCAAGGCCCAGGCCAAATCCCTCGGCCGCGCGATTTCGGAGGATGCCGTGCTTTTTTTGAAGGAACGGGTCGGCCGCGATCTTTTTCCGCTTCAGAATGAATTGACGAAGGCCGTCCTCGGCAGCGACCATCAAAAAACGATCGAGATGGAGGATGTGCAGCGGGCCTGCTCCGCCTCGGGCGATGTCTCGGTCTACGATCTTCTGACCGCCCTTGCGCAGCGACGGACGGAGCCCTCGATCCGGACGCTGACGCGCCTGATGGAGGAGGGCGAGCCGCCGCTTAAAATTTTATCCACGATCGGCTACCGGTTCCGTCTGGTCTGGAAGGTGAAACACGCGATGCAGGCCGGCCATGCCGACGCGGCACTGATGCGGATGTTCGGGCTGGGCCAATGGGCCGGCGCATCCGTGATCGCGGCGGCCAAGGCCTACTCGGAGACGGATCTGCGCTGGGCCTTTCTTCGCTTCATCGAAACGGACGCCGGCCTCAAAGGCGGCGCGCTGTCCCCGAAACTGATTTTAGAGCTGCTTGTTCTGGATCTTTGTTCCGGAAAGCAAAAAGGATTACGCCGATTTCTGGGTCGGCAGTCCCTTCTTTACCTTTGAGGTTAGACGGGAGATTTTGCGGGAAGCGGTGTTCCGGTGGAGAATGCCTTTGGTGACGGCGCGGTCGAACGCGGACGTGGTCTTGTCGAGAAGAACCTTCGCCTCGTCCAGCTTCTTGGCGGCCAACGCGGTATTCATCTTTTTGACCAGCGTCTTCAGGGAGGTCAACACCAACTGGTTCCGTGCCTGACGTTTCTTCGAGCTTCTCATCTGTTTGAGTGCGGATGCGTGATCTGCCATTGTGACTCCTTGCCGTCCAAATGATTTGTGTTTGAGCTCATCCAAAGAGGTAATCTTGTACCATGAGCGCGTTATGACTGTCAAGGGATTTTCACTCATTTGACCCAGGAGAGCCGACAGATCGCCAAGGCCGCCGGATTGATCGGGCTGGCCACCTTCGCAAGCCGGATCATGGGCTTCGTCCGGGACATGATCCTGGCCCGTCTGTTCGGGGCCGGCATGGTGGCTGACGCCTTCTTCGTCGCCTACCGGATCCCGAACATGCTCCGCGAGCTGTTCGCGGAGGGCTCCATGTCGGCCGCCTTCATCCCCGTCTTCACCGAATATCTCACCAAGCGGACGAAGGAAGAGGCGCGCGAGCTGGCCTCGGCCGTCTTCACAGTCCTGCTGACGACCGTCGCCGTGATCTGCCTCCTGTCCATCCTCGCCGCCCCCTGGATCGTCCAGGTAATCGCGCCGGGCTTCGGCGATGAGCCGGGCAAGTTCGACCTGACGGTGATGCTGAGCCGGTTCATGTTCCCCTATCTTCTGTTCATTAGCCTGGCCGCGCTCACGATGGGCATGCTCAACTCGCTACGGGCCTTCGCCGTGCCGGGATGTTCAATGTCTGCATCATCGCGGCCTCGCTCTATCTGTCGCCTTATCTCACCGAGCCGATCTTCGGCGTGGCCATCGGGGTCGTGGCCGGCGGCGCGGTCCAGTTTTTCATGCAGCTTCCCAGCCTCCGGCGGCATCAGATGATGCTCCGGTTTCAATTCAACCCGTTTCATCCCGGCGTGAAACGGATCGGTCTTTTGATTCTTCCGGCAATGGTCGGACTGTCCGTGACGCAGGTGAACATCCTCGTGAACACGCTCCTGGCCTCGTACCTGCCGGAGGGCAGCCAAACCTATCTTTTTTACGGGATGCGGCTCGTCCTCTTCCCACTCGGAATCTTCGGCGTCGCGCTGGGGACGGCGATCCTTCCCACGATGGCGAAGCAGACCTCCGAGGGCCAGATCCATGAACTCAAGAAGACGCTTTCGTTCGGGCTGCGGCTGGTCCTGTTCATCATCATCCCGGCCATGATCGGCCTGATCACGCTTCGCATACCAATCATCCATCTCTTCTTCCAACACGGACGGTTCACGGCCGCCGGGACCGCCGGCACGGCCGCCGCGCTGCTCTTTTACTGCGTCGGCCTTCCGGCCTTCGCGGGCATCCGGATCGTGGTCGCGGCCTTCTACTCGCTTCAGGACACGAAGACGCCGGTCAAGGTCGCCGTCGCGGCGATGGCGGCCAACGTCGTTTTGAGTCTTTTATTGATGCGGCCGCTCCTCCACGGCGGACTCGCGCTGGCAACCTCGCTTTCAGCCGTCTTGAATTTCGGCCTGCTGATCTGGATATTAAACCGCCGCCTTCAGGGAATCGAGTGGCCCATGATCCTTCGCTCGGTCGGAAACACCATCCTGGCCACGATCCCGGTCGGACTGCTCGGATGGGCCGTCGCATCGCTTCCGATCTGGTCGTTCCCCGGCGAATGGGATGTCAAGACGTTCTGGCTGTGCAGCGCGATCGCGATGTCCATCCTGAGCTACATCGTTTCCAACCGCCTACTGCGATCCGAGGAGCAGGACTTTCTCTGGGAGATGGTCAAGACCAAGATCGCCAAGAAAGGAATACGGCCGGCATGAAGGCCGTCATTCAGCGGGTGTCGGAGGCGCAGGTCTCGGTGGAGCAGACGGTCGTGGGCCGGATCGGTCCGGGGTTGGTGGTGCTGCTGGGTGTGGCAAAGGAGGATACCGCGGAGGATGCCGATTATCTGGCCGACCGCATCCTCGCCTTTCGGATCTTCGATGACGAGGCCGGAAAGATGAACCATTCGGTCCAAGACATCGGCGGACAGATACTGGTCATTTCCCAGTTCACGTTGGTGGCGACCGTGGTCAAGGGAAGGCGGCCGAGCTTTGAGGCCGTGGCCGGTCGCGAATCGGCTCAGCGCTTGTACCATCGCTTCGTCGACCGCCTGATTGCGGGCGGACTGACGGTCGAGACCGGACGGTTCGGCGCACAAATGATCGTCTCCCTACACAACGACGGCCCGGTGACGTTTATCCTGGAGAGTTAAGAAGGCATGCCCGGCTAAGAATCGGTCACATCCCATTCGCCCGGCTTTAAGTGGCGCAGAATATCCCGGCTTCCATGAACCACGGCGGTGATGTAGCAGGTGTTTTGTCGGATCTGGTAAATAATACGGTAGGTGCCGTAAATTAGTTCGCGGATATTTTTTGATCTTCAATTTCAGGGACCACCCGGCCGCAGTGAGGTTCCCTCTGTTTTTCGTCTTCCAAGGCAAGCGGTTCATGCTACCAGTTTTTCTTCATACTGTCCACGCATCCAGTGTTCCATAAACTGGATCGGCGAGGTGTAACCGAGGGTTGAATGACGGCGTTTGCGGTT
>JACQCA010000024.1 GCA_016201865.1 Nitrospirota bacterium | reverse complement strand
GCGCCATCACCAGTACAATGACCAGCGACATCAATCTCTTGCGCACAGTTTTCCTCCGTATTGCCAGGATCGGATTGGCCGTAATTGGTGGGGGAAACTCTACACTAAGTGCGGCCACTCCAGAAGAAGTCGGACGCGGGAGACCGGAAAGCGGTTTCAACTGGACGGGAAAAGAACGTGGAGGACGCGCGGTATCAACGGTGAACAACCAGCCGGGACGCGTGCATCGGCCTGCCGAGGGGCCGCAGGCCGGAGTAAACCAACTACCCCGCACTTTCGTCAGGCAGGTGGAATCTCGCCGCTGGCGCGCGCGATGCTGGCGGCCGTGCCGCCACGGAATTTCTGAATCAGCTGCATGACAGCGCCAATAGCGTCGAGCAGCAGGCGGGGTGGGAAAATGAAAAGAGGAATCAAGACAAATGGCCGGGGCAAGCGGTCCCCATCCCGATGCTGCGGGACTCGGGAGGAACTTGAGGCGGTGGCGCGGCGTCTTGCCCGCGAAGGTTGGTAGGAGGAAGAGGTTCGCACCCTTTGAGAGCCGAAAGGGTTGCGGCACCCGTGCCCCCTCAAGATTCGCCGAAGCATTGTCCCTTGCTCATCCCGCTGCTTTCCACAAGACTTGTCGCTGAGTGTTAGGACGGCAGTCCAATCCGCCCCAGTAGTTCTCGAAAACGCCGAATGGATTGCAGCTCATCAAATCTCGGATCGGTCGCCAGATGCACAATATCCGTCGAGCGTTCCTGATACGCCTTCTCCAGCCACGCGACAGCCTGGTCTTTCTGTCCCAGGCCGACATGAATCAATGCGATGCTGTAGCTTGGAACATACCGCTGCTTCGAAAGCGCGCTCAGCTGGTGTAGCAGACGCCCCGCTTCAACTTTCTGGCCCGACCGGGCAAGTGTAAACGCAAGCTCCGCAAGAAGGATTGAATTCCCGGGTGAAATGGTATTGGCCTTACGAAACTCTGCGATGGCCTCCGCATGGAGTCCTTTTTGCCCCAGAGCGCGCCCGAGGAGAGCATGAGCTGGGAAAAAGTTTACGTCCATCTCCAGGGCTCGGTGGAATTGTTCGATGGCCCGGTCGTACTGCCGTGCGTAGAAGAACGGTCGGCCCGCAGCAGTATTTACGATCAGAGAATTTGGATCTACCTCAAGCGCCCTCGTCATCTGTTGGATGGCATTGTCAGTCCGGTGAACCGCAACCAAGTACTCGGAGTACCACTGCCGGGCGGATGCGTAGTTTGGATTCAGTTCGATGGCCCGCTGAAACTCGCGTTCCGCGCGCGTCCAGTCGTAATCGTACAGCATGGATACGATGGCCAGCGAGGCATGCGCATCGGGTAGCGTCTCGTCAAGTTCCAGAGCTCGCGATGCCGCTTCCTTCGCATTCGGCAATACCTGGCTGGGAGGAGCGCCGCCGTATTGGCCGAGCAGCGCGTAACTGTCCGCCAGAGCGGCATGTGCGGGCGCATAGGTGGGATCCAGCCCGATCGCCTGCTGGAACAGCAATACCGCCTGCATCAGATCCTGTTCCGTTCTGCGATTCCAGTGATAGCGGCCGCGGAGAAAAATCTCGTAAGCATCAGGATTTACGGATTTGGCGTAACCCAGCTGCGGCTTTTGTTGGGGCGTGAGCTGGATGCGAACTTCACGGGCGATTGTCTGCGCCACATCGCTTTGGACCCAGAGAATGTCCGCGAGTCTGCGATCGTACGTCTGCGCCCACATGTGCGTGTCGCTCTGGCAATCAATGAGCTGTACCGAAATCCGCGATCGGTCTCCGAAGCGTACAACCGAGCCTTCAAGCACGGCATCCACCTTCAACTCTCGCGCAATAATGGGAAGCGGAACGCGCGTGTCCTTGTAACGCATGGCGGATGTGTGTGAGATCACGCGCAGCGAGCCGATTTTCGCCAGCTCCGTCGTCAATGCTTCCGTCACTCCATCCGCAAAGTATTCTTCCCCGGGATTGCCGGAGAGGTTGGCCAACGGAAGCACAGCGATGGAGCGGATTCTGTTTCGCCGGAGGGATGTCGCCCGGTTCTTGACCCAATAGCCGCCGGCCAGGAATAGGACGATGACTACTGCGGCCGCCGCGGCAACTGTGACTCTCACCACTCGCCTGCCTGATGGGCTCCTCCCGCCTGTGGTTGGCCCAGATGAGGGCGCCGCTTCGGGCTCCGAAATGTTGACCGGGCACAGAAACCGATAGCCGATGCGAGGAACGGTTTCTATGTAGGAAGGATGATCCGCATCGTCGTCGAGAGCTTGGCGAAGCTTCTTGATCGCGGTATTGAGGACTCTGTCGAAGTCCACAAACGTATCGGCACGCCATAGCCTGTCGCGCAGTTGCTGCCGCGTGACTACGGCGCCAGGATGATCCAGCAAGAGCTCCAGAATCTGAAAGGGTTGCTCCTGGAGCTTGACTCGCTTTCCGCGTTTCAGGAGTTGGTGCCCAGGGGTGTCGAATAAGAAGTCGCCGAAAGACAGGCGTTTCAGTCTTGTCGCGACATCTGCCATGGGGATGCTCAGTGGGCGCAATCATAGCATGGCCGGTTCACTAGCAGGTCATCAACGTTTCACACTTGGGAGATTGATTCCAGCCCGCCGCAGCCCTCATATTTCGCACACGCACGAATGCTGCATGCGCTCAACGCATCGGCTTGGGAGGGAAATATGAATAATACGATTAGGAGCGGGCTCGCCCGCCTGCTGTGTCTAGTAGTAAGTCTCACTTTTTGGATGACCGTTTTACCCGCCGCCGCGGATGCTTCCAAACTGGTTGTCCCGAAGGACTATCCGACAATTCAAGCAGCGGTAAACGCAGCGGCGCCCGGCGATACCGTCTTTGTTTTGGCCGGAACCTACACGGAACAGGTGACGATTGACAGGGATTTGAAGCTTTCCGGCTCCGGCGCTGAGACCACCATCATTCAAGCGCCCGCTACGCTCGCGAGGAATTCCTTCGGGCTAACGTACTTGGTGCAAGTCGGAAACGGTGCCAGGGTCAACATGTCTGGGTTCACCGTCAGCGGGCCGGGGCCCGGTTCATGTGGCAGCCTGACCGTAGGCGTTCAGGTGCTCGAGGGAGCCAATCTGGAACTCAGCAACTCCTCGGTGGTTCACATCCGCGACAATCCGCCCGCGACAAGTATGTTCCGGTGCTTCGGCGGCGTGGCGATCGGCGTGGGCGTTGGCCCCTTCTTTGGAGGAGGCTCTGTTGGACATGCAGTCGTTCGGGATGTGGAAGTGAGCGACTACGGATTCGTAGGTATCGGCGTAGTCGGTGCGGGTTCCAGCGGGACTTTCAAGAACAATCGGATCACGGGGAGAGGCACACCTTCGTCCCAAGGTGTCGAATTGCGATTTGGCTCCACGGCCAGGATCCAGGAGAACACGATTCGGCAGAATGGCAATGGAATCCTGGTGATTGACTCGATCGCCGAAATCGCCGAGAACGCGATCAGCGGCAATCTTTGCGATCTTCCGTTCTGCGGCCCAGACCCCATTCAGCAACTCCAGTTCACGGGAATTCTGTTGCTTCGCGCGGGTCTGGGGACGAAGGTGAAGGAAAACGAGATTTCTACAACCGATACTGCAATCTACTTGATACGAACGAGTAACTGCTGCTCTATAACTGAAAACCGTGTACATGATAACCGGTATTTCGGACTGGTTGTGCAGGACGGCGTCAACGGCGAGTCCCAGGATTCGCGAATGTCGGAAAATCTCATTTTGGGGGGTTATGTAGGAATCGCTGTGGTTGCCGATGCCGTGAACAGCAAAGGAGTTTTCAACGGGAACATGGTCTTGGGGAGTTCCGTTGCGCCAGTCAAAGAATTTGCCTGCTGCGGATTCACTGCGACCGCCATCGTTCAAGATCGCGGCTCGAACTAGGGGGCCGAGACACAACCCCAGACCTGGTATTTTGGCGAGACGGGATCAGCTCAACCTCACTGCGAGCGCCGGGTCCCCGGTTTTGGCCGGGACGAGAGCGCCCAATCAATGCTTCGGTTTGGGCGGTGGCCGGGTCTCTCGATGTTGGTCTCTTCTTGACGCCATTACCCAGCCAGAGCATACCACTGCGGCAGTTCACGGGGGAGTGAGCGGGGGAAGGTGTCAGGTGCCAGGTGCGAGGGGTACCCCGCATTGACGCAGTCGATTTGTGACGGCGTCAAGGGTGGGGCCGCCTGCGTGCCAGCTCCCGCTTTGCTTTTGTAGCGCCCGCCTTCAGGCGAGCATCTGGCGGCTTGTCTTCCAGAATTTCACTTGACATTAGATTCACAATAAGCTAATGTCCTCCCGTCCGTTCTTGCCGTAAGCTAATCCCTGGGATGCATCGGC
>JACQCA010000002.1 GCA_016201865.1 Nitrospirota bacterium | reverse complement strand
GGTCGATGAGATGGTTGAGGGTGTATTCAAAGGTGCCGGGGAGGATCTGCTCTTTGAAATGTACCGGGATCAGCTTGCCTTGATCGTACGAGTACTCTTTATAGCGGGCCATGGCTCCTCCCTCTCTCATTTATATACCTACTCTTTTACAGCATATTAACGAAAAAAGAAAGAACATTGCGACGCGTTTAAGGTTTTTCTACAGCCTCAACATCTACGGTTAACCTTTAACGAATAACGATGAACGTTGCGAAAGAGGAGAACAACCATGAAACGATTATTCAAGAAGCGATTTTCGATGACCGAGGTGGTGGGGCTGCTAACCGTGGTGGTGATGGGAGTGGCGATCTATGCCTATGCCGTCACGGTGCCTAACAACTTTTCACCCAATACCACGGCGAAGTCGAGTGAGGTCAATGCGAATTTTCAGGCTCTGACGGATGCAATTAACAAAAAAGATTCAGGCTGCGCTGGCAACAGCGCCGGTGACATCATGGTCAAGGTCGGACCGTTGTGTGTGGACAAGTACGAGGCCTCGGTCTGGTCCGCCGCCGATGGCACCGGGACACAGTATGGGTATACGGGCGCTCCTTTTAGCCTGACCGCCTATCCCGGCACTTTCCCGGCCAACGGCAACTGGACTGCGGCGGTCTATGCCGTCTCGAAGGCGGGGGTACTGCCATCAAGCAGTGTGACCTGGTTTCAGGCACAGCAGGCCTGTGCGCTCTCAGGAAAGCGGCTCCTCACCAATGCCGAGTGGCAGATGGCCGCGGCCGGGATCCCGGATCCGGGGACGGATAACGGCACAACGGATTGCGTGGTGGGTAGTGCTGGTGCGGCCAATAATGGTTCCCGGAGCAATTGCGTATCTAACTGGGGCGTGAATGACATGGTGGGCAATGTCTGGGAATGGGTGGCCGACTGGATGCAGGGGCCGGATGGCAATGGGGTCGCTAATGCCTGGAACCCCGGTGCCGTTTCTACTTCCAGTGTCACCTATGGGAGTGATCTGATTTACGGGATCAACGAGGCTTATCCTTCTACGGATGGTTTCCCTGCGGCCCTGATCCGCGGCGGCGACTGGGTCCGCCGCACGGGTGCCGGGGTTTTTGCCCTGCACGCGTTCTACGGCCCGTCGGCCTCGAGCAATAGCATCGGGTTCCGCTGCGCCCGGTAGGATGTTTTGAAAAGGGGACAGGCTACTTTTCCATGGATGGTTTACACGGCCGTCATCGAGAGCTGAACTTCACCCCAATAGACAGCCCCGGTGGCTCATCGCACGGGGGCCGTTTTTTTCTTGATCCTTCTCCCCGGCTTGAACCAGCGGCGGTCGCAAGCGTATAATGCCGCCATGGAAAGGACGACGTCTCCCAGGGATGCAATGGCCGATCTAAAACTTTTGGACGGCTTCATTCTTCCGCCCCCGATCAAGGTTTCAAACTTCACGAAATTAAAATTCGGCGCGGTTCAGGTCCGGCTCCCCGTCCTGACGGCAACCACGCTTTCGGATGTCATCAACCATCTCATCGCCGCGCAGGAACAGTATCTTTCAAGACAGCCGATCGAGGCCATTCTGGAGATCATCGATGCCACCGTTGCGCGATGGTTGAAGCCGGACGACCCGATGCGGAAGACGGCCGAGCTCGCCCTTCCGGAGATCACGGGCCTCTCTCCGGCGATGGTCCGGCTGGGCCTCATCCGGATGTTGGAGGGATACCGTAAAGACAGTCTATCCCGGATTCTCGATGAAGAGTTGGGCGACAGCCGTCTGCTGGATGAATTTCGGCCAAAAAAAGGAGACGCCGACGGTCTGATTCGAGCCTTGGGGCCCCGGATCACGACCAATGTCCTGGCCGGAAATATTCCCGGCCTTGGAGCGTCCGAGTTGATTGCAACGCTTCTGGTCAAGTCGTCCTGTCTTGTCAAGGTCTCCTCCGATGAACCGTTATTTGCAACCCTTTTCGCGCAGACGCTCGTTCAGATCGAACCGCGTCTCGTCCACTGCCTTGCAGTCTTCGGATGGCCGGGCGGCAAGCCCGAATCCAAAGGCATCGAAGAGGTGGCCTTCGGCCGCAGCGAACTGGTCGTCGCCACCGGAAGCGACGAATCCATTTCGGCCGTCCGACTTGCGGCGGCCGGTCATCAATCCGCCTCGGCACGCTTCATCGGCTACGGCCACCGTGTCAGCCTCGGACTGGTCGGACGCGAAGCGCTGGACGATTTAAAAGGCATCGCACGACGCGCGGCACTGGATATCGTGATGTATGATCAGCAAGGATGCCTCTCTCCGCATCTGTTTTATGTCGAGACCGGCGGGTCCCGCTTTCCCCGGGAGTTTGCAAAGGCATTGGGACAGGAACTGGCCCGGCTGGAAAGGGAACTGCCGCGTGGATCGGTTGACACTCCGATCTCCGCGCGACTCCATCAGATCCGAAGCGTGGCCGAGATCAAACAGGCCGACGGCGAAGAGGTGATCGTCTTCAGCAGCGAGACCGGAACGCTCTGGACCGTGATCTACGAGGCCGATCCGACCTTTGTTCTGTCCCCCCTCTACCGAACGGTCCGGGTCAAGCCGATCGACGATCTGTTGCATGTCGTCCCGTTGCTTGAACCTTGGCGGCCGTACCTTCAGGCCGTCGGGATCTCGGTCCCCGAATCGCGCCTCTTGCCGCTGGCCGGGGCCTTTGGATATGCCGGCGTCAACCGGATCTGTCCCGTCGGGCGGATGCAGCATCCTCCGGCGGGATGGTCACAGGATGGACGACGTTTCATCGCGGATCGTGTGCGATGGGTGGATCTGGAAAAATAAGATGTCGCTGCGTGACGATTTTCGAACCTTTCTCTGTCAAACCTCCTCCGAGCCGATCGGTATGGAGGTGGACCATGCGCAGGGTTGCATGATCACGGACCGATCGGGGAAAAAATACCTGGATTTTATTTCGGGCATCGGCGTTGCCAATATCGGCCATGCCCATCCGGCCGTGGTCAAGGCCATCGCCGATCAGGCCGCCCGTTACCTTCATGTGATGGTCTACGGCGAATTCATCCTGGAGCCGCAGGTCCGTCTGGCCAAACGGCTCGCCGATATTGTCCCGCCTCCCCTCGCCGTCAGCTATTTCACGAACAGCGGCACGGAAGCGGTCGAAGGCGCGCTGAAGACGGCCAAGAAATTCACGAAGCGGAAAAAACTCATTGCGTTTAAAGACAGTTTTCACGGTGACACTCAAGGGTCTCTGTCCGTCACCGGCCGTGAAGTCTATCAAAAACCATTCCGGCCGCTACTGCCGTATGTCGCTTTCCTGCCCTTTAACAGCCTCAAACCCCTGAAGGCGATTGATCGTCATACCGCCGCCGTTATCGTGGAACCGATCCAAAGCGAAGGCGGCGTCAATATTCCGGACGATGAGTTTCTTCCGGCGCTTCGGAAGCGCTGCGATGAAACCGGCGCGCTGTTGATCCTCGACGAGGTGATGACCGGGATGGGACGGACCGGGGAATTATTTGCGTGCCGACATTGGAACGTTGTTCCGGACATTTTAGTGTTGGCGAAGGCCCTCGGTGGTGGAATGCCGCTTGGGGCTTTTATCGGACGACCGGAAATCATGAAAACGTTGTCGGTGGACCCGCCGCTCTCCCATGTCACGACCTTTGGAGGCCATCCGGTCTGTTGCGCGGCCGGACTTGCGGCGCTTGATTTTTTGATCGAAAACAAACTGCCGGAACGAGCCGAACGACTCGGACGATATATGATGGATCAGTTGAAGAAATTGTTCGGGGTCGAGGGGGTGAAGGATGTCCGAGGAAAAGGGTTGCTGATCGGCCTTGAGCTGATGAATTCAAAATTGACGGAGCGGTTCGTCTCCAATTGCCGCGAGGCCGGCTTGATCTTGGGCTGGACGCTCCATTCCAATACCGTCGTCCGCCTTGCGCCGCCGCTGGTAATGCCCGAGGAGGAGTTGGACCGGGGCGTTCGAATCATACAGAAAGCGCTTTCCAAGGCTCTTCAGTAATATCACATGAGACCTTGACAATGCTCACGCATCAATTTCACAAACGTGAAAACTTCATGAGGCGGCTCCAGAGGAGCCGCCTCACAAATTTAAACTATGTTGTAGGTCCGCTAACCTCTACAGACCCAGAACGCAGAACGGATTTGTACAATCGGCCGGATAGTTGACCGCCCCGCTAAGCCCCCCGGAGATCGTCACACTCCCGCTCGTTGGACAGGTCGCGCCATCTGGAATGATGATTGTCGAAGTCGTAGCCATCGTAAATGAGCCGTCAAGACAGGGCGTGTGCACCGTAACACTTCCGGAGGGTATCGAAATCTCGGCTTGGTTGGGTGTAACGCTGCGGTTTATCGTTACGTCAAAGAGCACGTCGCCGGTTCCAAAATCGACCGTGGTGGGAATAGCACTATTCCCAATCGCGCCCGTAACGGCGGCAGAGAAACTCGCCATCTTACAGGTTGCATCATACGTGATGCCCGAGAATGCCATGCCCAGGCCGGTAAGGGTAAAATCCGCACTTCCAATTTTGATCGGCCCGTTCAATGTAGCGCTGAGGCTTGCGGGAAGATCTTTCAAGTTGCAAGTCGTCAGAGTTAATGGAACCACAGTGATTGTCACGTTCGCCGTGATCGTCCCTCCATTTTCGACACAGTTAACAGCAGTTCCTGTAATTCCAGAAAAATTGATCTGACCGCCGCCGGAACAGTTATAGGTTGTCGGGAGGTTGAACGCGCTGGCAATGATCCCCGCATTGAGCCCCCCAGTGGATGGCTTGGCAGCCGTCGTTATCCCAGACACGATGCTGTTCACAAAAGTAACCCCTGCGATGGCGGAGCTGACCGCGACCGCGCCTGTCCCGCCCGCCGATGGATTCGTCGCTTTATCCTTTGCTTTATCTGCCAGGCCGCAACCGGTCATGATCAGGGCCGGAATGAGGACCCAGATCCATTTATTTTCCTTTTTCATACGTTACCTCCCGTTGGTTTTTGTTTTGTTGTCAATTCAGTTTCCACCACAAGGTTCCGGAACATGATATTCTCCCGCACAACTGATGTCAACCATCCAACAACGCGTCAGAAATGATAGGCGCCGTCTAAAATTAAACCGAACCCGTTCCCGTTAAGAAAATTTTTCAGCTGGCCGCTGTTCGAGATTCCCTTGGCGTGATCGTATTCCACAATACGGTAAGTCAGTCCGACACCGGTCGAAACCTTGGGATTAAAGTAATGATCCATACCCAGACCCAGGTTAAGACCTGTTCCGGTGTAGGTTGCGTCACCCGCCTTCGATAACACGGCGCTGAACGACCCGTTTTTTACGACCAAGGTATCGATGTTTATGCCGAACAAGATATAAGGCTGTGTCGGTCTCGAGGTATTAAAACCATACTTCAAGTCGAAGTTCAGCACGGTATAATCGACATCGCCTCTGGCGCCGGTCCATTTGGCATTGTGGTTTGAGGCCAGATAGCTCAACTCAAAAGACGCCTCCGGGTTAACTCCGTAGCCCAGCAGGATTCCCCATCCCAGCGCCCCATCAATTTTAGGAACATAGATGACGTTGCCCGATTCGGCCACCGTTGAATTACCGTCGAAACCGCCCCAGATCGTGTTGTAAGGAAATCCTAATCCTATATAGAATCCCTCTTCGGCTGAAACCGGAGGCGTTGCGCCGAAAAAGAGCAGCCCGCAGCAAATGACCATCGCCGGAATCCGCATCATTTGTAACTCTCCTCTTCGGATGGAAACGCTCCGAGTTCGACCTCTTCCTTGTATCGTTTGATCGCGTCGAGCGCTTGAGACTTTAGGTTCGCGTACGTTTTGACAAAGGTGGGATGAAACCGCTCGAACAGCCCCAATAGGTCATGGAGCACCAGGACCTGACCGTCGCAATGGGGCCCGGCCCCGATGCCGATCGTGGGAATCGAAAGGGTCTTGGTGATTTTCCGGCCCAGTTCCAGCGGAATGCCTTCGAGCACGACCGCAAACGCCCCGGCCTCTTCCACCGCTTTGGCGTCGGCTATGATCCGCTCGGCCATCGTTTGCTCCCGCCCCTGGACTTTATACCCTCCCATCCGGTGGACCGACTGAGGCGTCAAGCCGACGTGCCCCATCACCGGAATGTCCATCCGGGTTATGGCCCGGATGCGATCCGTCACGGCCTCACCGCCTTCCAACTTAACGGCCGTGGCGCCGGCCTGAAGAAAACGGCAGGCATTTTGAACGGCCGTCTCAATCCCGGGCTGGAAAGACATGAACGGCATATCGCCGATCACCAGCGCATGCTCCGCCGCGCGGGCGACGATTCGCGTATGATACAGCATCTCGTCCATCGCGACCGAAAGGGTGTTCTCGTTCCCTTGGACCACGACGCCGAGCGAGTCGCCGATCAGGATCATATCGATCCCGGCCTCATCCACGATCTGGGCGAATGGGAAATCATACGCCGTGAGCATCGTAATCTTTTTGCCCTCGCGCTTTTTCTTAAGCAGATCCGGTATTGTGATTTTGGTCATGGCCGGGATCGTTTCGCCGATTCCAGGGTGTTCTTTAACAACATCGCAATCGTCATGGGGCCCACGCCTCCGGGAACGGGCGTGATCCAGCCGGCCTTTTTGGATACGGCATCAAAATCGACGTCTCCGACCAGACTCCCATCGGCCAGCCGGTTGATCCCGACGTCAATCACGGCCGCGCCCTCTTTCACCATATCGGCCGTCACAAATCGCGGTCTTCCCATGGCCGCCACGAGGATGTCCCCTTCCCGGCAGACCGACGGGATATCCCTCGTCCGTGAATGGCAGACCGTGATCGTGGCATTCCGGTGCATCAGGAGTAGACTGACCGGCCGCCCGACGAGACGGCTCCGTCCGATGATCACGGCGCGTCGTCCCTCCATCGGGATTTTGTGATAATCCAGCATTGCCATCACTCCGGCCGGCGTACAGGGAACAAACAGTGGCGAACCCATCGTGAGGCGTCCGATGTTATAGGGATGAAGTCCGTCCACGTCTTTCTCAGGAGAGACCTCGAGCAAAATCTTGTCGGTGTCGATCGGCTTCGGGAGCGGAAGCTGAATCAGGATGCCGTGGATCCGGGGATCGAAGTTCAGCCGCGCGATCAGCTTTTTGAGATCGGCCTGCGTCGTGGAGTCGGGAAGGCGGTGTTCTTCGGAATAGATTCCAACCTCTTCACAGGCCTTCCGCTTGTTTCGGACGTAGATGACCGAGGCCGGGTTATCCCCTACCAGCACCGCGGCCAGTCCCGGTTGATGACCTTCCGCCGTCAATCGTCCCGCTTCCTCTTTGATCCGACCCTTGATCTCGGCCGCGATCTTTTTTCCATCGATGATCTCCGCCATGATGGACTCTCCCGTCATGCCCCACGACCCGACAGGCCGCCGCACTCGATCACTCTCTTCTCCGTAACAATCCCGTTCACCTTGATATCGTGATCACCCGTTGGAATCCGATCAACGAGTTGCAGTTCGAAAGCCAGCCCGATGATCGGAATCTTTCCCGCGATCGATGAAAGCAGCCGGTCGTAATATCCGGCGCCCTGGCCCAGCCGGTTGCCGTGTTGATCAAACGCGACGCCCGGAACGACGAACAGATCCATCCGGTCGAGTTCAACCGGCCTGAAGGCTTCGGACTTCGGCTCCGGAATTCCGATGGGTCCCGGTGATAGTTCTCGGGCCGGATCTTTTAATTCCGAGAGGATCAATCGTCTCGACGTCGATTCCATCTTCGGCACACTGACCCGCTTGCCCCGCGCAAGCGCATGCGCGATCATTCCCGTCGTCTCCACCTCACTGCCGCAAGAGACGTAAAAATGAACCCACGACGCGGAACGCATGACCTCCAGTTCGAAAAATCGCTGGAGAATATCGGCGCTTCGTATCACCCGAAGGACGGTCGAAACTGCATTCCGCCGAACCAGGACCTCTTTTCGCAACCGTTGCTTCTCATTCTTGAATGTCGTCACGGGAGTCATGGGCGTTTAATGCGAAGGTAGGATATCAGTCGGATTGTCGGAATGTCAAGGAAGGCCGGGGTCAGGGTTTAATGCGGAATTCATGGTAGCCGCTCAGCGACGGGTCTAACTTGGTAATCGTCACGCGATACCAAACATCCGGGGTTAAATCCCGCTCTGTGGCGACCGTCTCCGTGCTGTTCGGCGGCGAGACGCCATGCGTCACCCCCGATCCGATATTATCCTGCACCGATGGTGAGAATACGTCCCAAACGGATGTCTTCAGATCCGAAACACGCGCCACCTTCAGCTTCATCGCCGTGGTATCGCTGCTGCCGTCCGGCGCAATATACGACCAGGTATAGATCGGTTGGGTTTTTGAACGGCCGTCCGAGATGCGGACTGAGACGACACCGCCGACCGCGCCATCGTCGATGCTCGTGTTGACGTTTTGATCCTGAGCACAGCCGGCGATCAGAAAAAAGCCGGACAGAATAACGGTCATGGACCGAATCATCGCGACCCCTAAAATCCTAAACTGAGCTGCGCCGCATACCGGCGATCCGGACGTTGTCCCGCATAAGCTCCGACCTCTTCACTATAGTAGACCGCGGCGAGTTTTGCAATCCAGAAATCGGCCGTCAATCCGTAGCTCGGATATCCCTGGTAAAGCCCCGCGCGGACCGCGAGGATCACGGGCAACCGATACTCGATCCCGGCATGGAGCCGCTTGGCCGGATCATGGTCTCTCCCCAATTGACTTGTCAGGTCCATGATGTCAAATGCGACCAGCAGTTTGCCGAAACCGATCGGCGGATGCACGGCGGCGCCGAGATTCAGTTGCTGTTCCAATTTGCCGGCATCGCCCAATCGGGTATCGGCAATGTTCTGGATCGCAATCCCGAAGGACGGCTCAAGGAAAACCGGCAACGAATAGATCGCGCCGAGGTCCAGCCCGAATCCCTTTCCTGTCATAAGGTCCTTACCCAGATCAATCCCGTTCTGCTGCACCAGCTCACGGGTGGTGTAGACCTGATCCAACAACCGACGCTGAATAACTTTACCCGTGACGCCGATCTGAAGCGGGTTATTCATGACCGTGAGGCCGTACGCGCCGGATGCGACCAGGGCAATATCATAGCCGCCGCGCAATACCAATGTGTTATTGCCGAGCGGGCTGTGAACTTCTCCATCGAATGTACCCTGACCCAAAACACCGATCCCCAAATTATGCATGGTAAGGTTGGGAAACAGACCGGTACGCAGGTGCAGATGCTTTCCGAGCCACTTTTCGAGAAGGTCGGCGGCCAACGCGGTCCGCTCCGAATCGGTGTTGGCATTTGATACGTCCTGCACATCCTTAAAGAAGTTTATGGTCTTTTTCCCGGCCTCGACAAAGGGGTTCAGGATATCGACCCCTCCGAATCTCTTGATCCCATTCAGTCCGGCCGGATTGTAGAACATCGCGTTTTCATCATCCGCCACGGCCGTGAAGGCCCCGCCCATTCCCAACGGACGGAGGCCTTTATAGAACACCGGGAGCTCACCCGCCCAAACCGTTCCGGTCAGTACGACCGTTGTTATGAACAAGAACTGGATCATCCGTATCATTCTCTTAGTTCCTCCTACTGGTACGGGATACCTTGTTGATCGAGATAATTCTTAACATCCTGGATCGTCAAGGTATCGGTGTGGCAAGTATCAAGGGCACTTGCGCCCGGCGCACAATTTACATCATTGATCCCCGCGTTTAGGTCATGGAGCGTATTTTTGACGTCGGGTGCAACAATCGTTTGATTGGGGTAAAACGTGCCGGTGCAGGATAAGGACGTATCGGCTTCATTCATAATGGCCTGAATTGTATCAAGGTCCGTCGGTGTGAGTCTGTCGATGCTGGTGGCAGACGCACCCGTCCCGGCCACATAATTTGTATAAGCCATAACGGCCATTACGGCACGGACGGTTTCCACAACCGTCAGGTTGAAGGCGGCGTCCTGACTGAGACCATAGGGAACGAGTTGACAACTGGCCGTGGCCGTATTCGGGGGCTCTTGACCCGGAGGGTAAGTGAGATAGCTTATGGCGGATTTTGTGTCGGGATCCCAACTGGACGAGATGAGTTTTGCGGCATTATCGGCGACAACTTTAAAGAGACTAAATTGTGCCGCGTTCAGAGATGAGGCATAGTCCGCTGAAACCCTGATCAAGGCCGTCGGATTGAATCCCGCACGACAAGCATAAGCTGCGGCCAGGTTGATCCGGACACCCGTATCACCGGGATCACGGTTGAAGACCTCCGTGAATCCGTCAATCGCCTTCTGACAGTCTCCCTTATCCAGCGCCATCTGGGCCTCTTCGAGCACCGCCTGCGTGGAGTTTTTGTCCGGCGCGCAGCCTGCGGTGACCAGAAACAGGATAACCCATAATCCAATTTCTGATTTCACGGTTTGCATCAGGGTCCTCTCCTTTTCTGGAAGCGTAACACACCACTTGAATTTGTCAAGGAGCGATCCGCTCGGATTTTATCTATCGGCGTTCGATGATTTTGACGGAAGGAATGGGGCACGACGAGCGGATAAAGACGTAAGGCCTCCGGATTTCGAACCGGAGGTTATTGATCAGCGTCAATGAAAAGAGCGCACGGGAACGCCCACGAACCAGCGGGGTCCGTGGGCGGGTCGTGCGTATGGGTCGTGCCTGAGAAGACTCACAGTGTAGCGTCCAGACAGCTATTATAATGGACGTCGACCGTGCCGTCCGGACCCTGGTCGATATCAACGCTGCCCCCGAGGCCGAAAGCGGCGGTGCCGATAAAGTCGCCGGACGAGATCACAGTGCCCTTCGCTGGACAAGATGCGCCGGTCGGCAGGAACAAGTCGTCGAGCTGAGTCTCTATCGTCAGTGAACCGTTAAACGGGGCGGAAGCAATTGCAATCGAGGTGCCGGATACGATCTCGATCGTATCGCCGCCCGTTACCGTCGTCAGTGTGGCTGTGCCGCTGATCGTGGCCGAGCCGACCCCGGACGAACTGATCTTACACGTGCTGAAGGTAAATGTGGTCGTAGTGCCGACCACGTCCTTCTTTGCGGCGCCTCCTCCGTTGCAGACGGAAGAAATGTCGGTCACGACGAAACTGTTCTTTGCCTCAGACTGCGGCTTCGTGGCGGACGACTGTTGCTGCGCAACACCCACTGCGGTGTTGATGGCGAACATCATGGCCCGCTGCGCCGGCGTCCCCGTATTCGTGTTGTTATCTGTGTTCCCAGCGCAGCCCGCCAGCATTAGCAGCGCCACGCCGATCACTGTTCTGATCTTGGGGTATCGCATACATTCCTCCTTGAAGGTTAGAATCGAATCCAACAGCCTGTTAGAACGCCAGCGCCAGTTCCACCACATGCCGCCGATCGTTCTTGTGGTCGGTATCGACGCCTATTTCCTCGGCGTAGGTCGTGTACGACAGCTCCAACAACCAAAAGTCGAATGTGGCGCCGGCCGTGAAATAGCCCTGATTCATTCCGATGCGCATCGTCAGGAGAACCGGCAGTTGCACTTCAATCCCGAGATGCGAGCGCTTGCGGTAGTTGTCGTGCTCCGAATCCGGCGGCAACTGCTTTGTGACGTCGTCCAACTGGAAGGCCAGAATCGTCTTGAGGATTCCGATGTCCGGGCTGACGGAGACGCCGACGTTCACCTGGTACGGCATCACCCGTCCCTCAGAGAAGTTTTTGAAGTCGTTGGGGATCAGATCAAGCTGGGTGATGTTCTGCAGCACCACTGATGCCGTCGGTTTGAGCATCGACGCCACCGGGATGTCCTGGATCAGGTGGTAGTTCAGACCGAGGTCCATCGCAAAGTCGGACTTGGTCTGCGAGTTATCCGTTGGAGAATAGCCGTTGGCCGAGATCTGGAAGGCCGTCAATTGTTGGATCGAGGTCTCACGCTGCACGAACTTCAGCGTCAGGCCCAGATCAATGCGGTCGCCCAGCAGCCGCGTCGCGGCCGAGCCGAGGAATCCGACATCGCGCACATAGTCGCTTGAAAGCACCGGGAACAGCGCGCCGTTGACCTCGAGGTCCATGCGCTCCTGCGCCAGCGCCGCGATGCCGAAGTTCAGGTTCAGTGCGTGAAACGCGGCCGTCGGCGCGAATGCCGCGCGCACGCGCTGGTGCTCATCGAGATGTTTCTGGAGCACATCATTGATCTGGGTGATCGATGCGCCCTGATTGAGGTCTTTGGCGTCCTTGAGAAGACCCGCGGTGCTCTGCGAGATCTCGGCCAGCAGCGGGGCGCGGAGTTTGAACACGCCGGGCGCGGCTGCAAGCGACGCCGGATTGTAGAAGATCGCGTCCGAGTCGTCCGGCACCGCGATGAACGCCCCGCCCATCGCCAGCGGACGATTGCCCCGGTAGAGCGTCGGGTATTCGGCCGCCCAGGCCGAAGCGATTCCGTCCAACAGCAGCGCAGCAACGAGTAATCCAACGAATCTGACCATCTTTCTTCCTCCGATCGGATTGCAGCGACGGCGCTCCCCGACGCGAGCCGTCGGGACAACGCCGATACGGCGTCTATAGCATTCTCTCTCAAAAAAATCAAGCGGAATCAACGCCGGTTAAGGTTAAGAAGGTTAAATCGGGTTGGACGTGGGGCGGGAGATCGCCGTCTCCCCGAGTTCACCGACCTCGTAGGCCCGAACAAAGGCCTCGACCACCCTTCCGTCAAACTGACTGCCGGCCATTTTTTGAAGCTCCTCCAAGGCGGTCTGAATCGGAAGACTCTTTCGGTAGGGCCGGTCGGTCGTCATCGCGTCAAAGCAGTCCGCCACGGCAATGATCCGGGCCATAAGCGGAATCTGCTCGCCCTTCAAGGCATTGGGATAACCGCTGCCGTCGTACTCCTCGTGGTGGTGCATGATGCCGGGAATGACCTTGCGCAGCTGCTTCACATGATCGACGATCTTGGGACCGATCATGGTATGGGCCTCCATTCGTTGTCGTTCAGCATCGCTGAGCTTGCCGGGCTTGCGGAGGATGTCATCCTCAACTCCGATCTTTCCGATGTCGTGAAGCAGCGCGGCCAGCTTGAGATCGTCCATCTCGCGGGTCGAAAGCCCCATCTGTCGGCCCATCAACATGGAGTAGGTAAAAACGCGTCGCGTGTGGCCGGCGGTGTAGGCATCCTTCGCCTCGATCGCATCCCCCAGCGCCCCGGCCGTTCCGAGAAAGGCTTCCTGGAGTTCCCGGTAAAGGTTGGCGTTGTCGATGGCAATCGCCACCTGATCGGCCAGATGCTGGAACTCTTCCATGTCCCACTTGGTAAAAGACCGACCGCCTAATTTATTGATCGCTTGAAGCACGCCGATGGTCTTTTCCTTGATCTTGACCGGAACGCAGATCATGTTTCGCGTGACAAACGAACTTTTTTGGTCGGCCTTGCGGTTAAAACGCGTATCGCTCTGCGCGTCCGCGACGATCAACGGCTCGCCCGTCTTGGCCACCCAGCCGGCGATGCCTTCCCCCATCTTGAGCCGGATCTCTTTGATCCGCTCGCCGCGCTCGCCGAGCGCCACCTCGAAATAAAGTTCCTGAGTCGCTTCATCAATCAAGAGAAGGGATCCCACTTCGGCTTCCATCAACCGGGTGGCCGCCTCCATGGCCCGTTTTTTAACCTCCTTCTCATCCAGGGTCGAGTTCAGCAGTCGGCTGATCTCTTTCAAGGTCATCAGCTTCCGGACCTTTCCGTCGTATTTCTCAAACAGTCGAGTGTTCTCGATGACGGTTGCGACTTGGGCCGCAATGGACTCCAGGAGATTGAGATCCTGCGGCTGGAACGGTTTTCGATCCTTTTTGTTCAAGACCTCCACGACGCCCAGAACACGCCGCGCGATCTTGAGCGGGACGCACAGCAGGTTCTGCGAGGTCATACCGATCTGTCGGCCGAACTCCTTTTTGATCAAGCGGTCGTGGTTGGCATCGCCCGTAAAATAGCTGCGACCGGTGCGGACCACCCAACCGGCAATTCCTTCTCCCATCGGAATCCGTCGACCCACCAGACCTTCGGAGCCCTTTCCCTTGCAGGCCGCGAAGACCAGATCCTTCGCGATCTCATCCGACAGTAAAATCGAGCCGGCCTTCGTTCGCGTCAGTTTGAGGATCACCCCGAGATAGTGATCATAGAGCCGGTCGAGGGATTGGACTTCCGATGAGACCCGGCTGATTCCTTGGAGCACTTCTCGCTTGGCCCGTTCGAGCTGTAGTTCCCTCCGGAGCCGCAACACGGCCCCAAGCTGATCCGTTTTCCGTCGGCCTTTTGAAAGCCCTCTCTTCATCATGACCGTTTCTCTCCGACGGTCGTCATCCGCCGGACGCGCCCGCCCTTGACGGCAAGCTTCAATTGTTTCACAAACGCGGCGACTCGAATCGGCAGATCGGAATCCTCCATGTGCTCCTCAATCAGTCGGACGATCGCGCTGCCGACAATAACGCCGTCCGCCATCCCGGCCACGGCCCCGGCCTGTTCCGGCGTGGAGATGCCGAACCCCACCGCAATCGGTTGATCCGTGATCCGGCGGATGGCCGATAATTTGGTCTTGACCTCCGAAAGATCGGTTAAGGACGCGCCGGTGATGCCGGTCAGGGAAACATAATAGAGAAACCCCCGCGTTTGCCGGGCCAATCCTCTCAGCCGCTCGGGCGGCGTAGTCGGCGCGGCCAGCAGGATCCAGTCCAGTCCGCTCCGACGGCTGCCTTCAATCACGGTCCGGCCCTCTTCCGGCGGCAGATCCGGGATGATCACGCCGTCGACTCCGCTTGCCGCGGCCTCCTTAAAAAAATTTTCGATGCCGAATCGTAAAATCGGATTGGTGTAGCTCATCAGAACCAGCGGGATTTCGCTTTTTTTCCGGATGTCCGCCGCCAACCTTAAGACGTCCCTTAAGGCCGTCTTCCATTTCAGCGACCGCTGCCCGGCCCGCTGAATAACGGGACCGTCCGCAATCGGATCCGAGAACGGCACGCCCAACTCGACGATATCGGCGCCGGCCCGCTCCATCGCCAACACGAGTTCCTCCGTGCGCTCGAGATACGGATCGCCGGCCATGATGTACGGGATAAGGGCTTTCTCTTTTTTCCTGCGGAGCCGTTCAAAGGTTTTGTCGATGCGTGACATCTCACCCCTACAATTTCACACCTCGGATCTTGGCGACCTGCATCACGTCCTTGTCGCCCCGACCCGAAAGATTGATCACGATGATCTGATTCCGCTTCAGCCGAGGGGCCAATTTCACGACATGGGCCATTGCATGGGCCGACTCCAACGCCGGCGGAATCCCCTCGACCTGGCTTAAAAGATCGAACGCGGCCAAGGCCTCTTGATCCGTGGCATGCGTAAAATGGATTCGGCCCCGATCGTAATAATAACTGTGTTCTGGACCCACCGCGGCATAGTCCAGCCCAGCCGAGACGGAGTGGGTCAGCCGGATCTGGCCGTCGTCGTCCTGAAGGAGATACGTCATCGTTCCCTGGAGCACCCCGACGGAACCGTCGGCGAATCGTGCGGCATGTTTTCCGCTTTCGATCCCGTGGCCGCCGGCTTCCACCCCGATCATCCGGACCGTTCGGTCGGACAGAAACGGATAAAACAGTCCCATGGCGTTGCTCCCGCCCCCGACGCAGGCCACAAGATAATCGGGAAGGCGCCCCTCCGCCTTTCGGATCTGGCGGCGGGTCTCAAGCCCGATGACTGACTGGAAATCGCGGATCATGACCGGAAAAGGATGGGGGCCCAGCACGGACCCCAAGATATAATGGGTGGTGCGGACGTGGGTGGTCCAATCACGCATCGCCTCGCTGATCGCATCCTTAAGGGTCCGGCTTCCGGTATCCACCGGCGTCACCTTCGTCCCCATCAATCGCATCCGATAGACATTCAGCGACTGCCGCTCCATGTCGGCGGTGCCCATGTAAACCTCGCATTCCAGTCCGAAGACCGCCGCAACGGTCGCCACGGCCACGCCGTGCTGCCCGGCACCGGTCTCGGCAATCACGCGGCGCTTGCCCATCCGTTTGGCCAGGAGGGCCTGCCCGACCGTATTGTTGATCTTGTGCGCCCCGGTGTGACAGAGGTCTTCCCGCTTGAGATAGATCTTCGCCCCGCCGACTTCCTCCGTCAGCCGCCGGGCATAATAAAGCGGTGTTGGACGGCCGACATATTCTTCAAGATATTCTTTAAGATGACTTTGGAATCGACGGTCTTTCCAGCTTGAGTTATAACACTTCTCGAGCTCCGTCAAAGCCGGAATCAAGGTTTCCGGAGCAAACCGCCCGCCGTAGATTCCGAAGTGACCGGTCTGATCGGGAACCGTTTTGGGATTCGATCTTGTCTTGGACTTTACCATCGCGCTAACCCTGTTTGGCGATCTCGATAAACCGCTTTAATTTCGAATGATCCTTTTTCCCGATGCGCTCTTCCAGGCCGCTGCTGACATCCACGCCATACGGCCGCACCTGTTCGATCGCCGCTCCGATATTTTCCGGGGTCAGGCCTCCGGCCAAGATGATCTTTCCGAATTTTTTCGCTTCGACCGCAAGATTCCAGTCGAAGGTCTCCCCCGTGCCGCCGAGCTGCCCCTCCCGATACGTATCCAGGACAAAGGCCCTGACCTTATATGGGATCATCCGGTTAAGGCTGAAACGGTCGCTGACTCGGATCGCCTTGATCACGCGGAGGCCCAATCGTCTGCAGAAATCCGGCGGTTCGTTTCCCTGAAGCTGAATCACGTCGATCCCGCATTCTTCGACAAGCGATCGGATCGCCTTTTCCTCTTCATCGGCAAAGACGCCCACCGTCGTCACGAACGGCGGCAGCTGCTGGATGATGTTTTTGACCGCGCCGGGCTCGATATAACGAGGGCTGTTTCGGTACAAGATGAAACCGAGCGCGTCCGCGCCGTATTCCGCGGCCGCAAGCGCGTCCGTGACATTCATAATTCCGCAGATTTTAACACGCATTTTTTCCAAACAACTCCCGGACCTTGGCCCGAATGTCGGGACTCTTCATGAAGATCTCGCCGATCAGCACCGCGTCCGTCCCGGCCTCGCGCAGCCGCTCGACGTCTTCCCTCCGGGCGATCCCGCTTTCGCTCACCACAATGCGATCCTCCGGGATCCCTCGGATCAAACGAAAGGTTGTTTCCAGATCGGTTTTAAACGTCGTCAGGTCGCGGTTGTTGATGCCGATGAGACGCGCGTCGGTCTGCAACGCTCGCTCCAGTTCGGCCTCGGTGTGGACCTCGATGAGACCGGCCATGGCGAGATCCGAAGCGAGCGCAAGAAAATCCTTGAGGCGGGCGTCGTCCAAAATCGTCGCGATCAGCAGAACCGCATCGGCCCCGAACGCCCTCGCCTCATAGATCTGGTACTCATCGATCACGAAATCCTTCCGCAACAACGGTCGTCTCACGGCCTTTCGAACAAGACCCAAATCGGCCAATGAACCTTGAAAAAATCGCTCTTCCGTCAAGACCGAGAGAGCCGCCGCCCCCTCCTCTTCATAGACCCGGGCGATCTCGGCCGGATTGTACCGTTCCCTTAAGGTGCCTTGGGAGGGGGAGGCCCGTTTCAGTTCCGCGATAAGTTTTAAACCCGGATCTTTCGAAAGGGACTCGACAAAGGCGCAGGGCGATTCTTGATCCCGAATCCGGGATTTATGATCAGCCAGGGGGCGTTTGAGTTTTGAGGCCCGAACCGTTTCCCGGGTTGAGAGAAGGATATCGTCTATGAAAGTCATGTACTGGCTGGGGACAGATTTGAAATCTGTCCCCCCTCTCTGTCATGGCCGATTGGTCATGGCGCGGAGGCCTTCCAACTTTTCCATGGCCGCGCCCCGGTCAATCGCTTCGGCCGCAACTTGAATTCCTTCAAGAAGCGTCGCGGCCCTTCCGGCGGCCACGATGGCCGGCGCGGCATTCAACAAAACGATATCCCGTTTCGGTCCTTTCTGCCCGGACAGGACGTCCAAAACAATCCGCGCATTCTGTTCCGGCGTGCCTCCGACGATATCCTTCACGCCGGCCGTCGACAGGTCAAAATCGGCAGGCTCGATATGATAGCATTTGACCTTCCCCTCTTTGCCCTCGCAGATCTTGGTTTTTCCCGTAATCGTAATCTCGTCCAGTCCGTCCAGTCCGTTGACGCAAAAGAAATGAAGCGATCCTAAATTCATCAGGACCTGGGCCATCAGATCGGTCAGATTCTGGTCATACACCCCCAACACCTGGATCGAGGCCCGGGCCGGATTCGCCAAGGGCCCCAGGATATTGAAGATCGTCCGGATTCCCGTCTCCTGACGCGGCCCGACGGCGTGTTTCATTGCGCCGTGATATAAAGGGGCGAACAGAAAACCAATCCCGATCATGTTGAGGCATTCCTCCACCTTCTCGGGCGGATAATCAATCTTGACCCCGAGGGCCTTCAGCACATCGGCGCTGCCGCAGCTGCTCGAGACGGAACGGTTCCCGTGTTTTGCGACCGTGATCCCGGCCCCGGCCACCACAAAAGCCGTCGTGGTGGAGATATTAAAGGTGTTCATTCGATCCCCGCCCGTGCCGCAGGTGTCCACCACATACGGATCGTTCACGTGGATCCGGACGGCTTTCTCCCGCATGACGCGGGCCGAGCCGGTGATCTCATCCACCGTCTCCCCCTTCATCCGTAGGGCCGTAATGTAGGCTGCAATCTGCGCCGGCGTGGCAAGCCCCTCCATGATCTCACGCATCGCGGCCTCGGCCTCGGCTTCGGTGAGATGGATTCGATCCACAACCTTTGCAATCGCCTCTTTGATCATCGATGATAGGGGCTCACGTCGCCCCCTCCATCCGCCTCAGGCGGACTGGAGCCTCCCCCTCTCGCTCGCGTTGCTCGCTGGGTAGATCCCTTCATTTTAATTCCCGCGTGTGCCGTCGAGAGTTTGAATGTACCATAGTGCGTCACCCCTTGACCAGATATTCCGCCTTCATGCCGCGTACTCGGTAAAGATAAAGCGCGAAGACCAGGGCGAGAATCACCCCCACATTGACCAGCGCATCGAGCAGATACTGGTTGAAGCGAACCGGCGAGACCTCAACCTGAAGCGTTATCTCGGCCCCGATTGTCAGGAGCCGCCGCACCGACGCGATGATCCCGACGTGGAGAAAAGGCTCCAGACTGATCGTTCGGCTTTGGAGGAAATTGATGATCGTCCGAAAGAGCTCCAACAGGATCACGACCAGCAGTAGCTCGTTCATCAGGACCAGCACGGCCCTCGGAAGGTTCGCCTTGAAGCCGATTAGGAACTCAAACCAACCGTAGGTGAAGACAACCATGCCGAGAATCAGAAAACTGAGTCCGGCCGTGATATAACCGTATTTTTCGAGCCTTTCCATCAAACGCAACTGCACATTGTCACCGCTATTAGGATTCATGCGATGGTCCTCCTACATCTTCAAGAAATTTTTCAAAAGATCCATCCCGACCCGGGTCAGGATGGATTCCGGATGAAACTGCACGCCTTCAACGGGATAGTCCGCATGACGAAGGCCCATGATCTCTCCTTCCTGAGTCTCGGCCGTGACCGTCAAGACCAACGGCAGTGTTTCCCGTTTCACGATCAGTGAATGGTAGCGCGTCGCCTCAAACGGATTGGGAATTCCCTTAAAGATCGTCTTTCCATCATGATGAATCATCGAGGTCTTTCCGTGCATCAGCCGCGCCGCCCGGACCACGTCGCCGCCGAAGGCCTCCCCGATCGCCTGATGGCCGAGGCAGACGCCCAGGATGGGCAGTTTGCCCGAAAACCGCTTGATCAGCTCGATCGAGATGCCGGCCTCTTTTGGGGTGCAGGGTCCCGGTGAGATCACAATCCGGTCCGGCCGAAGTTCCGCGATTTCGTCCAGCGTGATCTGATCGTTCCGATAGACGCGCACGTCCTGATCCATCTCCCCGAAATACTGGACGAGGTTGTAGGTAAACGAATCATAGTTGTCGATCATGAGCAACATTCTACATCAAACCTTCTTCGGCCAGTTGAATCGCGCTGAGCATCGCCCTGGCTTTGTTGTTCGTCTCCTCATATTCCCGATCCGGATCCGAATCGGCCACGATACCGGCGGCCGCTTGCACGGTCGCGCGGTTTTCATCAATGACGATCGTCCGGATCGTAATGCAGGCATCCATATTCCCCTGGAAACTGAAATAGCCGACCGCCCCGGCGTAGATTCCGCGGCCGTCTTTCTCAAGCTCGTTGATGATCTCCATCGAACGGATCTTGGGGGCTCCCGTCACGGTGCCTGCCGGAAAACAGGCTTGTAGAACGTCAAAGGCGTCTTTGCCTTTTTCAAGTTCGCCGACGACATTGGAAACGATATGCATCACATGCGAATACCGCTCCACCACCATCAATTCATCCACCTTGACCGATCCGTACCGAGCGATCCGCCCGATGTCGTTTCGGGCCAGATCGATCAACATCACATGTTCGGCCCGTTCCTTCGGGTCGGAGAGGAGCTCGGATTCCAACCGCTGATCCTCCTCCGTCGTCCGGCCCCGCCGGCGGGTTCCGGCAATCGGGCGGGTCTCGACCTTTCGGCCCTCCAAGCGGACCAAGACCTCGGGCGACGTTCCCACCAAGTGAAGCCGTCCGAACCGGAGGTAGAACATGTACGGCGACGGATTGATGCTGCGAAGCGCCCGATAGACCCGAAACGGGTCGGCCGTCAGCGAAACCGAAAACCGCTGGGACAACTGGACTTGGAAGATATCCCCGGCCTGAATATATTCTTTGGCCGCAAGAACCGCCTTTTTGAATCCGGCGCGGGTGACATTGGATCGGGGCCTTTCCACCCCGGCCCGTTTCCGAATCGGCCAAGCGGAGGCCGGAGTCGATCGCGGAGGACGACGCAGGCGTTCGATGATCGCCTCGATCTTCCGCACCGCTTTTCGATAGGCCCCCTTTAAATCACGGTCCTGGATAAAGGCGTTTGAGACCACCTTGATCCGATGGCGGACGTTGTCGAAAATCAAGAGGGTGTCGGTCACCAGAAAGATAAAATCCGGCATCTCTTGGGAACCCGTCTTTAGCCGGACCGGCTCAAAAAAACGGACCATGTCGTACGCGACATACCCGACGGCTCCCCCGAAAAAACGGGGCAGGTCTTCCGTCTCGACCGGCTTAAAGTTGGCCAGGATCTTTTTTAAAACGAGAAGCGGATTGCCTTCGGCCGTCCGCCGCTCGACTCTCCCGTTCCGGTCCACGTCCACCTGCCGGCCGAAGCCCCGGACGACCATCATCGGCTCGATCCCCAGGAAAGAATATCTCGCCCATTTCTCCCCGCCTTCGACGCTCTCCAAAAGGTAGGCGTATTTTCCGTCCCCGATTTTCAGAAAGGCCGAGACGGGCGTCTCGAGATCGGCCAGGATCTCGCGGTATACCGGAATCAGATTGCCTTGTTTCGCTTTTTGGGCAAACTCCTCCGGGGACGGATAATAGAAGGGCTCGCGTAAAGCGGGTCTGCGCGATTTTCGTTTCATTTTATTTTCCAATAAACCGTTTGACGGTATCATGCGGCGACGGAAAAGTCAATCAATCCTGACGAAGAGTTTGGGGAAAACAAGAAGTTAGGAATCGGAAGGACCCTGTTTGTTCAACGGCACTTCTCTTCCATGGCGCGCATCACGCGCGCGGCCGTAATGCCGCCCATCGCCGGCATCTCGAGATTCAGAATGACCAAGTCTACAGACTTGTTTTCGGCGAGTCTCTTGGTAAACGATGCCACAAACTCCCGGCCGTTTTTGGTTGTGACGACCGATTGAGTCAGTTTCATTTTTAAGAGCGCCCCTTCAAGAAGAAAGCGCGTCATCTCGGCGTCATCGGCCGTCGTCCGGTTTCGACAGTCAATGATGCCTTGACGATGCTCGAAAGGCGTGTTATAAGAACGGGAAGCGAAAAGAGCCCCAACTTCTATTGGAGGGCCAAGACATGAAAGAACTGCTCGGAAGACCCGGATTTCTCCCAGCCCATGGCACCTTGGGCGCGGATCTAAGCTTCCTCATGGCCCTGGCTTTTACGATCCTGTTCCTAATCGGCTGGAGAATGGGAAAGAGAAAACAAGGAAACCGGCATCATGCCCTGACCCTCTGGGCCATGGTCAGCATGCTGGCCTATTTTACGGTTTACTATTTGGCGAAGGGACTCGGGGCGCTGGCGACGGAGGGGAAGGAAGGGTTCGGCGGACCGGACTGGGTCTATCACTATCTCTTCACGCCGCTTCTGACGATCCATATCACGGTGGTGAGCATTGGGCTGGTTCTCGCGGTCTATATGATCGTGCTGGGATTCCGCGTCGCCGTGCGGAAAAACGGTCACCGGACACTGCAGGCCGGCCCCCTGTCGATGAGCATAGGCGCCTTTTATAAAATTCTCGGCGGCGCGTTTGCGTTCTTCGCCGTCATCGGATTGATCCGGTGGCACAGCGTCGCCCGTCTCATCGTCTATATTGCCGGCTTTCTGCTGGTGGCGGTCGTCCTGTTGATTGAGAAAGGGATTGAACGGTGGTTCCCCGACGGCGAACGGCGCCATCGGGCCGTCGGCACGTTCACGATGGCGCTCTTCGTCGTCGCGTTGATCACCAGCTCGACCACCTACCTGATGCTTTACGTGATCTGGCCGCCGAAAATCCTCGGCTAACGGGCCCGTGAGAAAATCCGGTTGTTGGAATGGCGTGTACGTAAGCGAGGATCAGACTTAGCCTATCCGAGCGCGGGTGCGGGTTCGGGAGCGGTCGCCGCGGTCTTACCGAAACCGTTTCAAGGTCACCTTGACGCCGTGTTTGGCAAAACATTTCTCATGAGCGCCGAACTGCGCCTTCAAGGTGTTCACGGTCGAGACATAGCCGTAATTGAGGATCTCCAGCCGGGCCGCCAGATTGATGACGTTGTACAGAAACATCAAGGCGTCCGAAGGGTCGGGCTGAATCAGGAGAAAATCCTTGTCGGGATGCTCGGCCTGGTACCGTTTCAGCCCAAGGTAGATCCGGGTTGCGGTGCTGATCCGGTTGCCCTGATCGAAAATATACGACATCCCCTTATCCTTGATGCTGCCGCAGGCGCCGTACAGGGTCGGGAGACAGACCTTGGTTTTGTCGTTGATGATTTGAACGATCGGATTGATGACGAACTGGAGCGAGGCCCCGTGGTTGATGGCGATGTCCATATAGGCGACGCGCCCCACACCCCCGTCGATGTAATCCCGCCCCTTGATCTGAACCGGCTGAAAGACGATCGGGACGGCCGAGGAAGCCGTCACGGCCTTGGAGATTGGCACATCCGCGAACTCGCCCTCGCCAAAGACATCGTAGCGGCCCGAATCAACATCCACAGCCGGGATGTATAGTTCCCGTTTCAGCTTCCGGAAGTCATTGGTGTAGCCGGGCTGAGATAAAAACGATCCCAGGTAGTCGTCGAAATTCTGAAGGGTGAAGATCCCGGAGGGAAGATATTCCTCCATCAGATGGACCATGTCGATGACTGAAAACCACCGTCGGTTCCGCCACAGGTACTTCATCATCGGCACCAGCGACTTTGTCAGCTTCTTGAGCAGCTGGTAGGTTTCCTGATAGCCGAAGCTGTAGATGTTGGCGCTTTTGAAATTAAACGGGCTGTCCTTGTTCTCCCGGATGGCGTCGAAGATGTCGCGCGGCTTCACGTGATTGGCGATCAGCGCCGCCACGCCGGCCCCGGCGCTGGTCCCGACGTAGATATCGAAGTCGTTCACCGTGAAGCCGTCGTCGAAGAACTCATCCAAGGCCGAAAGACAGCCGATTTCGTACATCCATCCGGGGAACCCCCCGCCGGACAAAACAAGGGCCATCTTGCCCTCCCGCGCGGGAGGAGGAATCATTTTGAGACCGGAGGGGTTTTCGTTCACGCGCCTACCCGACTTTGTTCTTATGCATCCCGAAACTTCGGCGGACGCTTTTCAAGGAAGGCGGCCAGGCCTTCCTTCATATCGGCCGTCTCGCACAGCGCGCCGAACAGTTTCGACTCCCGCTTAAGACCTTCATTCAAAGACCGATCTTGTCCTTCTTCCATCGCCCGGAGGATCGCGCGCACCGCCGCTTGGCCCATCCCGGCGATCTTTTTAGCCACCGCGCGGGCTCGTTTTAAGACCTCGGCATCCGGGACGACCTCATTCACCAGTCCGAGATCCCGGGCCTCCCCGGCCTTGATCCGGTCTCCCGTTAAAATGAGTTCCAACGCCTTCGCGCGTCCCACCAGCCGGGGAAGCCGCTGAGTCCCGCCGAAACCCGGCATGATTCCAAGGGTGATCTCGGGCAGGCCGAACCGCACGCGGTCGCCGGCCACGCGCAGGTGGCAGGCCATGGCCATCTCCAGCCCGCCGCCGAGACAAAACAAGCCGTTGACGGCCGCGATCACAATCTTGCTCATCCGCTCGATTCGATTCATTACGGCCTGGCCTCGCGCTGCAAGAAGCTTTCCTGTTTTTCCGGACTCAATTTCAGCGATTTCTTTGATGTCGGCTCCGGCCGCAAACATCCTCCCGGCTCCCGTGATTACAACGGCCTTGATCTCGGACTTCCGGTCGAGTTCCGCCAGGGTCCGATCCAGCTCGTCAAGCACGACGCGGCTTAAGGCGTTGGCGGGCGGATTATCCAGCGTGACGGTCGCCACACGATCCTCAACCGTATACATAACGTGCCGGCGAGTCACACTCGTCTCCTAATATGTAAAGAATCCCCGTCTGGACTTCAGACCGGTATGACCCGCCCCCACCATCCGCTTGAGAATCGGCGCCGGCCAAAAGCGCGGGCCCAATTCCTTTGCGTATCGTTGAAGCTCGGTCAGGATCGTGTCCAAGCCGATCCGATCGGCGTAATGAAGCGGCCCGCCGATCTCCGGAGGGAAACCGGTTCCGGCGACCAGGGCGAGATCCAGATCACCGGCCGTGGCCACTCCTTCCTGAAGACAGATCGCCGCTTCGTTGACCATCAGAAGAACCAGCCGCTCGGGCTTAAAACGCGTTCGAACGACTCCGGTCCCTTCACGGATATTTTGAAGGATTTTTTGCATCCGCTCATCTTTTTCATTGTCATATCGGTAAACACCCGCGCCGCTTTTCTTCCCCAGCCGCTTCGCTTTCACCAATTCGGGGAAAAGGGCGGCGACCGGCATCCGGGGGCCGAAGGCGTCGTACAGAATATAGGAGACTTTCTCGGCGATATCGACGCCGATCATATCCAGCAATGTGAAGGGTCCCATCGGCATGCCGAACTCCTTCATCGCCTCATCAATTTCCGCAGAGGACGCCGCCCCTTCCTGGAGAGCGAAAGCGGCCTCATTCAGGTACGGCATGAGCAACCGGTTCACGACAAATCCGGGACATTCCTGAACTTTAATCGGAATCTTCCTCAACCGCTCGGAAAGGGCCACGACATCGGCTACCGTCTCGGACGAGCTGTCCAGACCCGGAATCACTTCCACTAATTTCATCGCATAAACCGGATTGAAAAAATGCATCCCGATCACTTGTTTGGGTCTTCGGGTGGCCGCGGCCAAGGCCGAGATGGACAGAGAGGACGTGTTGGACGCGAAAATCGTCCGAGACGGGCAGATCGCATCCAGGGCCGTGAAGACTTTTCGCTTGACCTCCATCTCCTCGAACACCGCTTCAACCACGATATCCCGGTCTCGGAAGCCGTCATAGTCCGTGGCGCCGACGACCCATGCGCTCTTCTCGACGGCCTCCGCGGCCCTCATCTTTCCCTTCTCCACGCTGGCCTGATAGATCTTCCGAATCGTCTCGATGCCGCGTCGGACGTTTTCCGGCTCCAGATCCATCAAGATCACCGGCACACCGGCTTGAGACATCGCCTGGGCGATCTGCGCCCCCATGGTTCCCGCACCCACAACGGCTGCTTTATGAATTTGCATAGGCCTCTCATAGGGGCTCTCGTCGCCCCCTCCATCCGCCTCAGGCGGACTGGAGCCTCCCCCTCTCGCTCGCCTTGCTTGCTATCAGGAACAACAAACGAAAGTTTTTATTTTCGTTCTAACACCATTGCGGCGCCGAGCCCTCCGCCGACGCACATGGAGGCGACACCCAGCGAAAGGCCGCGGCGTTTCATCTCACGCAGCAAGGTGATCACCAAACGCGTCCCGGTCATTCCCACCGGATGGCCCAGTGCGATCGCTCCGCCGTTGACATTGACGATCTCCCGGTCCAGTTTCAACATCCGTTCAACCGCCAGATACTGCGCCGCAAAGGCCTCGTTGATCTCAAATAGCCGGATGTCCTGAAGCCTCAAGTTGGCCTTTTCCAGGGCCTTTGGAATCGCCAGGGCCGGGCCGATGCCCATCCGCTGCGGTTCCACACCGATGAAGGCGTAAGACCGGACATAGCCCAACGGTTCATAGTTCAGCTCACGGGCATGTTCGGCCGACATCACGAGCACGGCCGCGGCCCCGTCATTGAGTGGACAGGAATTCCCGGCCGTGACCGTCCCGCCTTCCTTGAAGATCGGCGGATACTGCGCCAGCTGTGTCTGATCCAGATCCGGGTTTGGAGCCTCATCCTGCGCGAACGGCGGTTGCGGCACACGGTTCCGGGATCCGGTCTTGGGTAGCGTCACAGGCAGAATCTCGTCCCTGAATCTGTTCTCCTTGACGGCCTGAACCGCTCGACGGTGGCTTTCGAGCGCGAACGCATCCTGCTCCTCACGTGTGATCTTAAATTCCTCGGCCAGGTTTTCAGCCGTAACCCCCATGATCTGGCCGCAGAAGGCATCCGTCAGTCCTTCCCAAAGCGTGTCGATGAACTCGGCATGGCGCAACCGTTTCCCCCACCGCATATCGCGGCTGATGTAAGGTGAACGGCTCATCGCCTCGATCCCGCCGGCGATCTGGACGTCGGCATCGCCGCATTGGATGTTCTGGTAGGCGTTGACGATGGATTGCAGACCGGAAGAACAGTTCCGCTGGACCGTGTAGGCCGGAATCCGGATCGGCAGACCGGCCATCAAAGAGACAACGCGGGCCAGATTGGTCGCGTCGCTGGATTGGATCACGCAGCCGAAGATCACCTCTTCGATGAGATCGGGATCAAGACGGGTCCGCTTGAGGATCCCCTGGACCACCTGCTGACCGAGTTGGTGACCCGTTGCCTCCTTGATCGCCCCGCCGAAACTTCCGATCGGGGTCCTCACCCCGTCCACGATGACGACCTCTTTCACAAACGGCCCCGCGATCCCTTTTTTTTCAACTCTTCTTCCAGCAATACGCGCCTTAAGACCTTGCCCACCATCGTCTTGGGCAGCTCCTTACGGAATTCAATCCATTTCGGCACCTTAAACTTGGCCAGTTCTTTCGTGCAGAACTCGATGATCTCCTGCTCCGTCGCCCGCTCACGCTCCTTGAGAACCACGTAGGCCTTGATCGCCTCGACGCTGAACTCGTCCGGAACTCCGACGACGACCGCCTCCTTGATCATGGGATGACGGAACAGCGCCTCCTCCACTTCGCGGGGATAGACATTCTCGCCGCGCGTCTTGATCATGTCCTTTTTCCGATCCACGATGGTGAAGTAGCCGTCCTCGTCCATGCGGGCCATGTCGCCGGTATATAGCCATCCGTCGCGCAGCACGTTCTTCGTTTCCTCTTCTTTTTTCCAGTAACCCCGCATCACCTGGGGCCCCCGGACCGCCAGCTCCCCGATTTCTCCGATCGGCAGTTCGCGTTGACCGGTTGCCTCATCCACGATCTTGGCATCCGTATCCGGAAAGGGCAGGCCGATCGACCCTTTTTTCCGCGCGCCGTAGATCGGCGTGCAGTGCGTGACGGGAGAGGCCTCGCTCAAGCCGTATCCCTCGACCAATTTGCCGCCGGTTAATTCTTCAAAGCGGTCCTGGACCTCGCCGTGGAGCGGTCCGGCGCCGCTGATGCAGATCCGGATGGACGAGAGATCGAATCGCTGAATGTTGGGGTGACCGTTGATCGCGACATACATCGCCTGCACGCCCATGAAAATCGTGACCCGGTATCGAACGATCGTCGTGAGAACTTCCTCCGTTTTGAACTTGGGCAAAAGCACCAAGCAGGCGCCGGTCAAAAGGCCGAGGTTCATGCAGGTGCTCAAACCGTAGACATGAAAAAACGGGATCACTCCGAGAAAGACTTCTTCCCCGTCCCGAAGCGAGGGCATCCAGGTGCGGCATTGCAAGGCGTTGGCCACCAAATTGCCGTGGCTCAACATGACCCCCTTCGGGACGCCGGTGGTTCCTCCCGTGTACTGAAAAAGCGCGATATCCCCCGACTTGACCGGAACGATGGGCTGCGCCGGTTCGGTCCGACGGAGCAACCTCCCGAAATCGTACAACGACGGCCGCGCGGGAACTTTCACCCATTGCCCTTCCTTCATCGCCTTCAAGGGGTAGAAGAGCTTTAAATGAAGCGGCAGATAATCGCCCGCGCCGGTAAGGATGATCCGTTTCAGCGGAACCCGGTGTTGAATCCGCGCGATCTTTTCATAAAACAGATCCAGCGCAATGATCGTTTCGGCCTCGGAATCGCAGAGCTGCTGTTCCAATTCGCGTTCGACATAGAGCGGATTCGTCTGGACCACGATCGCGCCGGCCTTCAAGGCGCCGAAGTAACCGATCACGCACTGGGGAATGTTGGGAAGCATGATCGCCACCCGGTCGCCCTTTTGCACGCCCAGTTCGATGAGGGCATTCGCCAATCGGTTGCTCAACCGATCGAGATGCTCATACGTCACCGTCTTGCCGTAATAAATCAACGCGGGATGCTTCGGATATCGTCGGACGGTCTCAAACAGGAGTTGCTGCAGCGGGATATCGGGATATTCAATGCTGGCGGGAATGCCTTGCTCGTACGACTTGAGCCAGGGTTTCTGCATCCGATGCCTCCACGGAAAAATGAAAACGCTTGGACCGGAACAGGCTTGTCAGTGCTTTGACTTTATACCAGCGCCGTCCATTTGTCAAGGCAAATGGACGGATTTCTCCTCGGTGGACCCAGCGAAGCAAACCAGTCTATTTCATGATTTTTCCGGTCTTCCGGCTCCAAAGAAGAAGATCCAACTCGTCCATGTCGATCCCGATCCGATCAGCAAAGGCCCGCATCGTTTGTTCGATCCGTCGGTAACGATCCGGAGAAAGCGGCTTCCGGTTCCGGCGAACGACGCCCAACTCGCACAGACCGTTCAAGATATGCTTATCCAGGATGGCATATCCCCGGTAACCGATATTGCGCAAAAAATGGCTGGCTTCCTTAAACCCGATTCCCTTGATGTTCCTGTTGCCGGCAAAAAAGGCGCGACGGCTCTCCCGATCCGGAAACGACCGGAGGAGTTCACGGAGTTTGAGGCCGTATTCCCGCTTTAAGTAATCTCGCGTCTGCACGATGTAGGAAGGCCGCACCCGCCAATATCGAAATCCCCGGCTCAGCCGATTCCGCAATGCGGCAAGATCGGCCTCCAAGATGATGTCTTCAACGGCGGCCAAGGTCTTCATCCCCATCTCGGCGCTGGAATTGGCCGCCAAGATGCAGAAACAGAGTTCCTTGAAGATCGCCGCGTCCCCTTCGTCAAAACGCCGCTCAAATTCCCGCAGGCGGGACCGAATGGCTTCTTGTTTGACCCGGTAATCTTTTTTTAATTCATCAACGGTCAAAGCGGGAACGCGTCGCATCGCTCAGGGTTTTGCATCCGGCCCGGACGATTCCATCGGGAGATCCTTGGCGCAACGGAAACCGACATCCTCCAGCGCGATATGCGGGGGAAAATACAATCGGTAGGCGGCGCGGGCCTCAACCGCCTTGATCTCGTCCAAGGCCTTCTTGGGAAAATGCCCCAGCCCCGCCCAGGAGTTGCCGCGGGCCACGCGGTATTTCTCGCCGAAATCGGGAGAGGTATACATTGCACCGGGATAATTGTGGTACCAGTCGGCCGTCCATTCCCAGACGTTTCCGATCATATCATCGGCCCCGTACGGAGTTCGACCCCGCGGAAAACTCCCGACCGGCGAGGGTCCGGATTGTAGACCGCCGACATTCGCACGCCGGTAGTCGAAGAAATAACCCCACGGATAGATCCAGCCGTATGGACCGCGGGCCGCCTTTTCCCATTCGGCCTCCGTCGGCAACCGCTTGCCCAGCCACCGACAATAGGCATCGGCTTCTTGCCAGTTCACAAAAATCACCGGCTTGCGTTCCTGATCCGGATCGGGCCGGCCGGTACGCCAATGCGGAAGGATGGAAAACCCCGTGGCTTCCACAAAGCGGAGATACGCCCCGTTCGTAACCTCATATCGATCGATGAAAAAGGAAGGGAGGTTGACTCGATGCGCCGGCGCGGCGTCCAGAACCCACGGTTTCGTAATGCCGGATTCTTCCGCAACCGTTTCCAGTTGAACCTCATCCGTCCCCATGACAAAAGATCCGGCCGGAACCAAAACCATATCGTTGGAAATTTGAGGTCCGCAACCCAAGACGAGCATCGAAAAAAACACGATGGAGACGGCAGCCCCCCGATACAATAAACGCATGCGGTGCATGATGCACGAAGCCGTACGGGCAAGTCAACCGAAATAAAAAAGGCCCCGTTGACCGGGGCCCTTTTCATTGAGACCGGACTTGAAACCGACCGGATTATTTGCCTTTAAAGGTCCTTTCGTAGGCCTGCACCTTCTTGGCTTCATCCTCGGTCAGAATACCGGTGGAAACAGCCGGGATCATCGCGGTGCCGGGGCTTCCGTTCCGGATCACATACAACATCTCGCCGTCCGTCTTGCAGTCATGGAATTTGGCATTTCCAAAATTCCGGGGGGTCGGATCGAGGGCCTTTCCGGCATCGCCGTCGCCATGTCCGCCCAGACCGTGACAGGTAAAGCAGGTGCCCTTTCCTTCAAAAATCGCCTTTCCTTCAGCCACGGCGGCCGCATTGCCGATATAAGCATTCTTTTCGGCCTTGGCCGTGGCCATTTGATCTGCAGGAACGCGGGCCTTGCAGGGCTCCGCTTCAGCTCCCGCATATGCCATATAAGACCCGGAAATCAACATCGCCAGCAATACAAAACTTCCCAACATGTACTTCATACGCTTTCCTCCTTCTTCGATTTTGGATGGTGAGATGGTTTTCGATTTAAGC
This sequence comes from Nitrospirota bacterium, assembly GCA_016201865.1. GTDB lineage: Bacteria > Nitrospirota > Nitrospiria > JACQBZ01 > JACQBZ01 > JACQCA01. The sequence goes on along the minus strand of JACQCA010000002.1, from coordinate 6,463 downwards.
GCGATATGCCGTCCGCCTTGAGAGATGGGCGCGTGATTTATGCGGTTTCAACCCCTGGGAATTCACTCGGCCGCTCACCTCCTCCCTCTTCCCCGATTCAGTTGGGGCGATTCTCCGATCGTTTCATTTCAGACTCTCAACTCAGACTCTCAACTCAGACTCTCAACGGGTCGAAGCTTTGCTCAAACGGGCGTACTATAATAATTTGACGTCCCTTTGTCAAGGTATTTTTTTAACGACAGGTATTTTTTAACGTCCGAGTTTCTTGACAGCCGATACGGTTTCCAGTAGAATGACTGCCCGTGTCCCGCACGATTTCGAAACGATTTCGAACCACCGGCGGACTCGCGTAATTCATGATCACGATCTTAAAAAATAAATTGCCGGCCGCGCTGGACCTGATGCGCATCAGCAAACAGTACGGCACGCTCTTGTTGCTGATGCCGACCCTCTGGTCCCTCGTCGTCGCCGCGCAGGGAACGCCGCCGTTGAAGGTCCTGACGATCTTCATCCTCGGTTCGTTTCTGATGCGGACCGCGGGCTGTGTCATCAACGATATTGCCGACCGGAACTTCGACGGCCATGTCGAACGGACCCGCGCCCGTCCGCTTCCATCCGGACGCCTGTCTGTCGCGGAGGCCGCTGTGATCTTCGGCCTGATCTTGGCGGCGGCGTTTTATCTGGCGTTTCAACTCAATCCCTTGACGCGGTGGCTCAGCCTCATCGGCGTCGCCCTCGCGGTGGTTTATCCCTTCTCAAAACGATTCACGTCGTTTCCCCAGATGGTCATGGGAATCGCCTTCGGCTGGGGATCGATCATGGCCTGGACGGCGGTGCGGAACTCCGTTGAATTGCCGGTGGTCATGATCTTTCTCGCGAACCTCTGCTGGGCCGCGGCCTACGACACGATCTACGCCTTGATGGACCGGGAGGACGACCTCCGGATCGGCGTCAAGTCCTCCGCAATCTTGTTCGGCCGGAAGACCTGGATCGCCGTCGGGATTTTGTTCGTTCTGTCCTCCTTCTTCTTCATCCTCCTGGGTCTCACCGCCCGTCTCGGGGCCGTCTATTATGCAACGATCGGCGCCGCCACCGGATGGTTCATCATCCAGGCCTGGACGATCCGACATCCCTTAAACCGACCGACGGTGTTTTCGCTCTTTAAATCGAACGTGGGCGTCGGCCTTCTGGTGCTTCTCGGTCTCGTCCTCAATTACCACGGCGCTTACGGGCAGACCGCCCTGTCGAAGAATCCGTCTCTCTCTCCAAACGAAACCTGTACAAACTGCCACACCGCCGATGGTCCGCCCAAGGTGGATTATTCGAAACCCGAATGCCTCGAATGCCATTCGGCTCCGGACGATGCGATCGCGACGACCGTGTCCGAGAAGCGTTCGGCCGCGACTTCCGGAGCGGCGAGCGAGATGATCCTGATTCCCGCCGGCGAATTTATTATGGGAAACAACGGCCGCGGTGTGACGGAAGGCGCCGGCGACCCGGATGAAATGCCGGAGCATCGAGCCTATCTGGACGCGTACTGGATCGACAAGTATGAAGTGTCCAATACGCAGTACATGGCGTTTGTGGATATGACCCGCCACCGTCCCCCGAAGCATTGGCAGCCGACCGGCGCAGGACAAGGCATGACGTATCCCCCCGGCAAGGCCGATCACCCGGTCATCTACGTAGACTGGTACGACGCAAACGAATACTGCCACTGGGTTGAACGGCGTCTCCCGACCGAAGAGGAATGGGAAAAGGCCGCCCGCGGGACGGACGGGCGCGTCTATCCTTGGGGCAATGCCTTCGATCCCAAGAAAGCGAACTCGCCTCAGTACTGGCTGGCCGCGAATAAAGACGGCGACACGATGCCCGTCGGCAGCTTCGAAAACGGGAAAAGCCCCTACGGGCTTTACGACATGGCCGGAAACGTCTACGAATGGACCGCCAACTGGTACAAACCCTATCCCCTCAATCACGAATTTAATGTACATTACGGCGAGAAGAACAAGATCGTCCGGGGAGGATCCTGGTACGACTGTCTCTCCTACGGCTGCGGTCTTTCCGCGCCCAGTTACAATCGGTCTCGGTTTGCTCCCGAGATCCGGAACAAAGGATTCGGATTCCGATGCGCAAAATCCAAGGAATAACGATCAGGCCGCTTCTTTTGTCGTGCCTCTTATCTTTCATCTTTGCATGCGATCGTCCGCCTCAGGGCATGGTCCGCGTTCCCGCCGGGGAATTTATCATGGGCACGGATGAGCAGGATCTGGAGGGAAAGGCCGCGGCGTATGGGATCATGAAATCTTGGTTTAATGATGAGCATCCCGCTCACACGGTAAACCTGCCGGCCTATGACATCGATCAACATGAAATCACCCAGGCCGAATATCGCGTGTTCGTTCAGAACACCGGCCGCACGCCGCCGCCGGATTGGGTCAACGGCCAATTTCCTCCGGCAAAGGCCCGCCACCCGGTGGACGAAGTGACCTGGGAAGATGCCAATGCCTACTGCCTCTGGGCCGGGAAACGTCTTCCGACCGAAGCGGAATGGGAAAAGGCCGCGCGCGGCCCAAAAGGATTAAAATATCCGTGGGGCGACGCATTCGATGAAACGCGCGCGAATGTGAACGGCCAGGTCGGAGATACCACCGAGGTCGGACATTATGAAAAGGGGAAAAGCCCTTACGGCGCGTATGACATGATCGGCAATGTCTGGGAATGGACGGCCGATTGGTACAAACCCTACCCGGGCAATCCCTACGCCGCGGACGAATTCGGCGAAAAGGTAAAGGTCCTCCGAGGGAATTCCTGGGCCGGCCTCGGCCATTTCCCGCCCAAGATCTACAACGAGGTGAAGGCCCATTATTCCCGCGCCGGTTACCGACTCTTTATGACTCCGGAAGGCCGCGTCAACGACGCTGGTTTCCGCTGCGCGCAATCGGCGAAGTAAAACCGTCCAAGATATCTTTTGAAGTTATCGAAAAAGATTAGAAGGGACGCGGACCGCCGGCCTTGAACCGTTCCGGCACGCGGAGCATCTCTTCGTCGCTCATCACGGCCATCCGCGGCGGGGCATAATTCGGATCAAGCTCAAGCGCCTTATTGAAACAGGCGGCGGCCAGATCTTCGCGCTCCATCGAGCGGTAGCAGATCCCAAGGAAGAATCGGGCCTTCGCCTCCTCGGGCGGCTCCATGGGAAGCGCAAGCGCGCGCTCTAAGAGCATCATCGCCTCGGTCGGATCATCGCCGTTCCGGAAGGCCCCCATGGCGAGATACGAGCCGTAGAGGACCAGCGCCGGCGCATACGTCGGATCGATCGAAAGCGCCTTTTCGGCGGATCGGCAGACCTCCAAGAAGAAGTCGGCCCGTTCCAGGACCGAGCCCGCGGCCCGCGAGCATTTCAGATGCAGTCGCCCGCGCGCTACCCAAAGCGCCGGATCGTTCGGGAGGCGTTCGCATCCCTCGTTGATGATCCCCAGCGCAAGGTCCGCCTTGTTTTCCATCTCGAAGAATTCGGCTGCGCGGATGTAGGATTGCGGTCTGTCCATGATTTCTCTTAAAGGAATCCTGAGGGTCTCCGGATCCGCTCTCGGAATGGCCGAGGGTTTCATCTCCTGCCAGCCCGTGACGCTTCGCAAGATCCGTAAGATCGCATACCGGGGGGTCCCCCAGACCTGCGGGAGATCGGCATACCGTTTCGGGAGCCCTGTCTCGACGATCCGGATGATCTCTTCCGTGGATTTCCCCTGCTCATAAAGCGGAATCACCTGATCCAGAAAATAGGTCTGGAGGCCGATGAAAAAGTCGATATCCTCGACACCGCCCAGGGGGCCATGACCCGGGATGATCTTCTCCGGGGAAAGGGTCTTCATTTTTTGCAGCGTCTTGATCCAGGCCCGATCATCCGACAGCCCCTCGGCCATCACGGGTTGGCCCAGGATCGGAAAGCTGCCGGTCATGAGGGTGTCGCCGCTGATCACGCATTTTTCGGTCGGGAGATAGACGGCCGTCGCGTCGTCCGTTTCGGCTCGGCCGAGAAACAAGAGATGGATCGGGAGCGAACCCAACGTCAGGGTCAGATCATTTTCGACCGTCCGGTCTGGAAGCGCGGGATCCTTTTCCGGAATTGCAAACCCTCTCGATCGCAGAAAAGCGCGCTGTCGATAACTGCGCCGTTGCATGAAATCCCAAGTGAGTTCTCCCGAGACGATCGTCGCGCCGGCCTCGCGGAAGACGTCGTTTCCGGCCCAGTGATCCCAGTGGTAATGGGTATTGATGACATATTTGATCGGGGCCGCCGTGACGGTCCGTATCGCCGCCAGCATCCGCCGGGCCATGGGGGCGTTGATCTGCGTGTCCACGACGGCCACGCCCTCGTCGGTGACGATAATGCCGGAATTCACGACATTCCGGAACAGGTAGCAACGCGCCGTGACCTTCTTCAGACTGCCGTATTGAAGCTTTCCGAATGGATTTTGCATGGTTTATAGAATAAGCCAAATCGGCGTCGGGGTCAAGAGGGATCGTCGAGGCGGACGATCGAGGAATGCATTATCGCAAGCACGATCGGGCTGTTTTTTCTTCCATAAGCGCGGTCATCGTATTATACTAATCCCTGAAGGATTTACGCATGAACAGACGTCGGTTCCTGTTTGGTTTTCTCGGCCTGATCGCGGCCGGCTTGATCACCCGCAAGGGATTCGGGAAGAGCGAGGATCGCACCGTGAAGATCGAAAAGATCCATAAAACAGAAGACGAATGGCGGAAGATATTGACGCCGGAGCAGTTTTATGTTTTACGTCAGGAAGGCACGGAACGGCCCTTCACCAGTCCGTTGAACGACAATAAGAAGAAGGGCGAGTATGTCTGCGCCGGCTGCGAGCTGCCGCTGTTCTCCTCCGAGATGAAGTTCGACAGCGGCACCGGCTGGCCGAGCTTCTTCACCTCCATCGAAGGACGGATCGAAACCCGACTCGACTTCAAGCTGATCCTCCCCCGCACCGAATACCACTGCGCCCGCTGCGGCGGTCATCAAGGTCACGTATTCAAAGACGGCCCCCCGCCCACCGGCCAACGCTGGTGCAACAACGGCGTCGCGCTGAAATTCATTCCGGCATAGAACGCAAACCGCACAGAGCCGTCGGCTACGGGTTTCGCGCAAGAGCGGATCGGACAATCGTCGGCAGCTCGGCCGGCGTTTTGGCCGTGAAATCGGGCTCGGCGTCAATCTGTTCCATGTAACCCCACGCCGCCCAGATCGTCGTTGCGCCGAAAGCCCGGCCGAGTTTCATGTCCGCTTCGGTATCCCCGATCATAAGGGCCCGCCCGTTCGCTTTATTGAATCCGCAGCGGCTTGCGGCCTCTTCTAACACCATCGGATCGGGCTTGGTCTTTGAGCAGGTATCGCTTCCGATGACGGCCCCGATGAATTTGTCGACGCCGAGGACCTCCAGCAGCCGACGGGAGATCCGCTCCGGCTTGTTCGTAATGACGGCCAGTCGGCCCAGATCAACCAGCCGTTCGAGCGCCGCCGCGATTTCGGGATAGAGCCGGGTCTTGACGGCGACGTTATCGAGATAGTCGGCTTCGTACCGCTTCCGGACCTCGCCCAGCCGCGCGTCGTTCTCTTGGATGTAATCGTCGAAGCAGGCCCGATAGAGCCGATCCATCCCCTTGTTGACCCAGGGACGCACGGTCTCATCCGTTCGGGCCGGAAGCGAAAACCCGGCGCGCATGCAGTGGACGACGGCCGTCATATCGGCCCGACTGTCCTCCAGCGTACCGTCCAGATCAAGACCGATAAGGTTCATTTTGGGGTCGCGACCGAGGAGGCCTTTCGGCCCAAGGATTCTGCGCTCCCTTTACCGTGCGCGTGTTCTGTGACTTTCCGTTCCCCGCTCAACGAACCTTTATAGGCCGAGAAGGGTCGCGCGTTGTGGCTGATTACTTCATGGGACAGACCGCCGGGGATTAGAAGAATATCCCCGCCTTCAATCGTAATCGGAATGTCGTCAAAATGAAACGTGGTCGTGCCTGAAACGGCGCCGCGGATTTCGGGGTCGTCATGCGCGTGGCGATCCCGCTCGAACCACGGGGCGATCGTCTGGAGATCGTATACCGTGTAGCCGAACCGTTTCATTTCGGCTGAAACAGACTCGGCCGTCGGTTCTTCCTTTTTTCCCCACTTAATGAGTTTCACGCCGTTTGGAAACGTCACCGCTCTTGACCGCTCGATCATGGCTCATCCTCCTGATGGTTGGCCTTGCTCGGCCAAAACATAATTCTTTTTTCCACGGGAGTCAACCCCCCTCTTCTTCATCTGTCAACCCAAAATAGAAATGTCCGGTTCCTACCAATTTAGAAATGTCCGGTTTTAGAGTATGGATGCGGCCGCCTCTTTTTTCTTCCGCAGTTCGAAGGTCTTCTTCCACGGATGATCCGGTGAAGGTTTGGTTCCGGG
>JACQCA010000008.1 GCA_016201865.1 Nitrospirota bacterium | reverse complement strand
GACCGGAGCCACCGGCGCAACAGGATCTCAAGGCCCCGCAGGCTCTCCGGACACCGCGAATCAGGTGCGGGACAAGTTTTTCACCGGTACCTCCTGTGTGGGAAACAATGCCGGCGACATCATGGTCAAAGTCGGACCGTTATGCGTGGACAAATATGAGGCCTCGGTTTGGTCGGGCGCCGATGGCACCGGCACGCAGTACGGTACCGATTGCTGCACGGATGATTATCCTGCAACTTTTCCGGATAACGGCAACTGGACGGCGCCCGTATATGCCGTTTCAAAGTTTGGGGTGACGCCTTCAAGACAAATTACGTGGTTTCAAGCACAGCAGGCTTGTGCGCTATCGGGCAAGCGGCTTCTGACGAATGCCGAGTGGCAGATGGCTGCCGCCGGGACCCCTGATCCGGGAACGGATAATGGCACGACCGATTGCGCGATTAATGCCGATGAACTTGTACTCGTTCCGACCGGCTCACGAAGTGCTTGTGTCTCAAAGTGGGGTGTGCGTGATATGGTGGGCAACCTCTGGGAATTGGTGGCGGACTGGACGCATGGACCGGACGCCGATCTCTTCACCCCCGGTTTCCAGTGGGCTCCAGGCTACAACGTTGCCAGCGCCACCTATGGCAGCGACCAGATCTCCGGAATGAATGTTTATAACTCTACAACCGAGCCGTTTCCTGCCGTCTTGCGTCGTGGCGGCGGCACGGGTTTCTTTGGAGGCTCAGGCAGCGGGGTCTTTGCCTTGGATATTGCACCACCTCATCTTGGGGACACCGGCACCGGCTTCCGCTGCGCCCGGTAGTTTTGTCCGCCTAAGGCGGAATTGACTTTTGAGGTTCGGGGCGCGGGCGCACAGCTTCAAGGCGCTTTGCTTGTAACTCCCCTGACTTTATGAGATAATTTTCCCCGTCATGAAAGCAGAGGACATCCGAAAGGGATTTCTGGACTATTTTGGAAAACGGGGGCATACCCTTGTCCCAAGCTCTCCGCTGATTCCGCAAAAAGACCCGACGCTGCTGTTTACCAACGCCGGCATGGTCCAGTTCAAGGATGTTTTTCTTGGAAAGGAAAACCGAAGCTACAAGCGGGCGGTCTCGGCCCAGAAATGCATGCGGGCCGGCGGCAAGCATAACGATCTCGAAAACGTCGGGATGACCGGGCGTCATCACACCTTTTTCGAGATGCTGGGGAACTTTTCGTTCGGGGATTACTTCAAGTCGGATGCGATCGTGTTTGCCTGGGAACTTTTGACAAAATACTGGAACCTTCCGAAAGACCGGCTCTGGATCACGGTCTTTCGTGACGATGACGAGGCCGAAGGGCTCTGGAAGGCGATCGGGGTTTCCTCCGACCGGATCATTCGGATGGACGAGAAGGACAATTTCTGGGCGATGGGCGATACCGGCCCCTGCGGCCCCTGCTCCGAGATACTGATCGATCAGGGCGAGGCCGCCGCGGGTGCGCCGCACGACTGCCGGGGCGTCGGCTGCGACTGCGACCGGTACCTGGAGATTTGGAACCTCGTCTTCATGCAGTTCTTGCGGGATGCCGAAGGCCGGCTCACGCCGCTTCCCAGGCCCAGCATCGACACCGGCATGGGCCTTGAGCGTATCACGGCCGTGACTCAAGGGGTACTGTCCAATTATGATTCCGATCTTTTCCTCCCGATACTGAAGGCCGTTTCGGAGATGACCGAATACGATCCGGACGCAGTGCGCAGGGGCATGCCGGGGCGTGTGATTGCGGACCATATCCGCGCGATCACGTTTCTGATCGGCGACGGTGTACTGCCGTCCAATGAAGGACGGGGTTATCTCCTTCGCCGTGTGATCCGGCGTGCGGCGCGGTACGGGAAGGAGCTTGGGTTGAATGAACCGTTTCTGTACAAGCTCTCCGGAACAGTGGTGGATACGATGATGGCGCCTTATCCCGAGCTGGCCCGCACGCGGACGATCGTGGCCCAGGTCACGCAGGGAGAAGAGGAGCGATTCATCCAGACATTGAATCAGGGCATGGGCCTTTTCAAAGAGGTGATCGCCAAGGTAAAGGCTTCCGGCCAGTCGGTTGTTCCGGGCTCCGAGGCCTTCCGTCTGTATGACACCTTTGGTTTCCCGCTCGACATCGCGACGGACATGGCGCGCGATTCCGGCCTTCGGATCGATGAAACCGGCTATCAGGCCGCCATGACCGATCAGCGGGAACGCGCACGGAAGTCCTGGGTCGTGAAGGAGGTGGCGCCGTATTATAGCGAGGCCGCCGCAAAACTGGGGCTGACCGAGTTTGTGGGATATGACCGGCTGGAAGAAGAGGTCCGTCTGGTTGGAATTTTAAAAGGCGGCCGGCCGGTGAAGAAGGCTGCGGTCGGTGAGACGGTCGAGATGATCTTCGACCGGACGCCGTTCTACGGTGAATCGGGTGGGCAGTCCGGCGATCAGGGGCTGTTAGAGCATCCAAGCGCGCTGGCCGAAGTCCATACGACGATCAAACCGGCGCCGGGATTCTTCGTCCATCAGGGAAAGGTGGCCCAGGGCGAGATCATCGAAGGCGAGACCTGCCGTGCGGTCGTCAATCCGGCGGCGCGGTTGGGCGCGGCAAGAAATCATACCGCCACGCATATTCTTCATGCGACGCTCCGTGAAATTCTGGGCGAGCATGTCAAACAGTCCGGCTCGCTTGTGACTCCGGATCGTCTCCGGTTTGATTTCGGCCATTTCAAGCCGCTGACGGCGAATGAGATCAAACGGATCGAGGCGGTCGTGAATGAACGCGTTCGTGAGGATGATACGGTCGAGACGCAGGTGATGGATTTTCAGGAGGCGGTGCGGGCCGGTGCGCTGGCGTTTTTCGACGACAAATACGGCGATCGGGTGCGCGTGGTTCGAATCTCGGATTTCAGCAAAGAACTCTGCGGCGGGACGCATTGCCATGAGACCGGCCAGGTCGGGCTGTTCAAGCTCGTTCAGGAAGGCAGCATCGCGGCCGGTGTCCGCCGGATCGAGGCGCTGACAGGCGAGATGGCCTACCTCCAGATCAAAAAGCAGGAGGAGGACATCCGTGAAGTAGCCGGACTGTTGAAGGTCCAGCCGGCCGAAGTGGTCGAGAAGACGCGCCGGCTGTTAGCCCAGATGCGCGAAAAGGAAAAAGAGATAGAGCGGCTTAAAGGACGGGCGACCGGCAGTGAGGCGGTGGATATTGTATCGGAGGCCCGGTCGGTGGGCGAGGTCAAGGTGCTGGCCAAGCGTCTTCAAGACGGGCTGGAGCCGAAAAATCTTCGCGCCTTCGCGGATACGCTGCGGAACCGATTAAAGTCAAATTATATTGCCGTGCTGGCCTCTGTATCGACGGATAACAGCAACGCCTTCTTGATCACGGCCGTCTCCCAGGATCTGACAAGCCGCTTTAACGCGGGCGAGATCGCGAAGGAGATCGCTGCAATTGTGGGAGGCTCCGGCGGCGGTCGTCCGGACATGGCCCAGGCCGGTGGGAAAAACGTCTCGAAACTTCCGGAGGCGCTGGCACGCGTCTACGAGATCGTGGAAAAAAAGCGGCCGTAAGAGGTATAATAGGAACAAGCGAGCATCCGGCTTCGCCGATGCGAGCGCGGGGGTACGGGGGGCATGTGAGGACCCGCACCTGTCTTTGCCGCAGCGGCCCCCCGATTTAATAGGAGGTGACAATCATGGTCAAATTAATGAAAAAAGTGGTGTTGGCCGGTCTGGGGGCCGAGGCGAAGGCCCGTGAGACCTGGGAGGATCTGGTCCGGCGCGGGGAGGAGAACCAGAAGGACTATGCCAAAAAGGTGAAGGACCGCGTCGCCCTGCTTGAGAAAGATCTGAAGGAGCTCGAAAAGAAGGAACGCGACCTGATCGAAAGAGTGATGGCCAAGCTGCCCATCGCCACCAAAGCGGACCTGGATCGTCTGGAGAAGAAGATCCAGGAGCTGTCGGCCAAATTAAAAAGCGCCTAAAATGTCGATGCCCGGCAAACGCATTCTGGCCATGGATCTGGGCGCGCGTCGCATCGGTTTGGCCGTCAGCGATGATCTGGGCTGGACCGCCCATGGTCTTCCCACGCTGGAGCGGGTCGGTCCTAAGAAAGACATCGCCCGGCTCCGCGAAGTCGCGGCTGAATATCAAGTCCGGAAATTGATCGTGGGCCTTCCCCGGAACATGGACGGCAGTCTCGGGCCGCAAGCCAACCTCGTACTGGAGTTCATCGAACAGCTTAAGAACAAGCTGAGGTTGGATGTCATCCCGTGGGATGAGCGTCTCACCACGCAGGCGGCCGAGCGGGTTCTGATCGAGGCCGACATGAGCCGCGCAAAACGCCGGAAGAAGGTGGACCAAGTCGCGGCGGTGCTGATCCTTCAGGGATATCTCGACAGCCGTTGCGGTTTGCTTCAGACAGAGAGCCGGCCCGAGGTGTGATGGAAGAAACAGCGAGGCAAAGGCGGATCGGCCGGCTCGCGCTTATGCTGCTGCTCGTTGGGACTGTCTTTCTGCTCGTGGTCGTGCAGGAGGTGACCTTTCTGTATATCCCGCCCGATCGGGAGCGGGTTCAGAAAGTGCTGGAGATCCCGGAGGGGACGACGCTTCGCGAGACCGCCCGACTGCTCTTTCAAAACGGGCTGATCACCAGCGTGGAATCGTTTGTGGTCGTCGGCAAGCTCCTGGCGATCGAGCGGCGGATCATTCCGGGCGAATACGCGTTTCATACGCAGATGCTTCCGTTGGAAATCATTAAATTGATCAAAAGCGGCCGGGTGGTCCAGTATGAGATCACGATCCCGGAAGGTTATACTCTTGCCCAGATCAGCCGGGTCGTGGAAGAAAAGCGGCTGGCCCGCTCGGACGAGTTCATCCGGCGGGCGACCGATCCGGCCTTTCTTCAATCGCTCGGCTACGAGTCCGATTCATTGGAAGGCTATCTCTATCCGGAGAGTTATTATTTCTCCAAGCGCGTCGGAAGCGAGGGGATTCTGCGCGCCATGGTCAAGCGGTTCGAGGCGGTCTATACGCTGGACATGGAGAAACGCGCGGAAGAAATAGGGATGACGCGACCGGAGGTCGTGACGCTGGCCTCGATCATCGAAAAGGAGACCTCAGTGAATGAAGAACGGCCGGTGGTTTCGGCCGTATTTCACAACCGGATCAAAAAAAAGATCCCCTTGCAGAGTGATCCGACCGTGATCTATGCCCTTCCGCATTTCAACGGCAACCTGACCCGGAAAAATCTCAAAATCCGTTCGCCCTATAACACCTATCGCGTCAAGGGACTCCCGCCGGGACCGATCGCAAACCCCGGAAAGGCGTCGCTTCTGGCGGCGCTAAACCCGGTGTCGTCGGAGTACCTCTATTTCGTCTCAAAAAACGACGGGACGCATTACTTCTCGAAAACGCTGGCCGAGCACAACCGCGCCGTGCAGAAATACCAGAGGCGCCGGTCGGTCAAAACCACGTAGAGATCTTGGATGTTTTCAAATGCGACGGATCTGGCCGGGATGATTGATCACACGCGGCTTGCGCCGGATGCGACGCTCGATATAATCCGGCGGGCGTGCGAGGAGGCTCGGCGGTATGGTTTTGCGGCGGTCTGCATCCCGCCCTGCTATGTCGAGGAGGCGGCCGGCCGGCTCAAGGGTTCTCCGGTGGCCGTAAGCACCGTGATCGGCTTTCCGCTGGGTTATCAATCCCTCTCCGTGAAGATCGTCGAGGCGATGGAGGCCGTCAAACGCGGGGCGAAGGAACTGGACCTGGTGATCCATCTGGGCGCGGTTAAAATGGGGCATGCCGATGCCGTTCGGGCCGAGGTGATGAATATCCGGAACGCGGCGTCGCCGGCGCTGCTGCGGGTCATCCTTGAAACCGGTTACCTGACACGGCAAGAAAGGATTTCGGCAAGCCGATGGGTCCGTGAGGCCGGCGTGGCCTGGGTCAAGACCGCGACGGGGTTCGGGCCCAAGGGAACGACGACGACCGATGTCCGGTTGCTCAAGAAGGCGATGGGCAAGGGCGGGTTTGTTAAAGCGGCCGGAGGCATCCGGGATCTTGCAACGGTCGAGGCGATGGTGCGAGCCGGGGCCTCGCGGATCGGGACGAGCCGCGGCGTGGAGATCGTGAAGGAGTATTTAAGCAGGCAGGACCGATCATGATGCCCCAGAAAGTATCCAAGGAGGCCTTGACGGTTCCCGACCGTCAGGCATTGGACACGTTCCTAAGAGCTTTACAAAAACTGTATGCGGAACGGCTCAAGCAGGTGATCCTGTACGGCCACAAAAGCCACGGGAAGCGGGGTTCGGACCTGGATATCCTCGTCGTGATCGAGGGGCTCACGGACCGGTTCGTCGAGATGACCCGGATCCATCAGATCACCGGGCCGATTACGGTGGAGGAGGACATCCTGATCACGGCCATCCCGGTGGACGCCGCCTATCTGGAGCAACAGCGGGAAACCTCCTTCTTCGCTGCAATTCTTCAAGAAGGGATGGTGCTGTAATACAGTTGTGCTCACTCCGGTCATCGTTGCCGGCTCAGGTCTGTTCTTCCGTTGATCTCGGCGCGTCCGAGTGGGTTCTCTCTTACTGGCCGGGCACGAAGGTCAGGCTGATCTTATCGTATTCATTTCCGAGCTCATCCACCGCGACGAACTCGCTCTGAACGCGCTTCCCCTCCTTCAGATTCATCTCGGGATCCACCAATCTCACGGGCCGGCCGAGAGGAAACGTCATCCGGCGCCCCGGATCGGCCGGGAATTGCATCCGTATCGTTGTCACATTCGGATCCGGATGATAAAAGACGGCAATGATCGGAAGCGTCGGGGAGATCACTTCCGATCTGGTGTAGGGCGTGCCATTGATCTGAACGGTGAAAGCGGACACGGCTGTGGCTTTTGAATGGCCGGCTTGGACCGTCAAAAGAGTGAAGATCCATCCGAGCATAATTAAATAAACGTTTTTCATTTTCATCGTCACCTCGATGCAACTTTTTCTATGGATTCGTTTCTCGGTTTCGTTTAAGTCCGCATGGCCTCAATCAGAATCTTCGCCACTTCGGGACGGGAAAACTCGGTCGGCGGCAGTGTGCCGGCCCGGAGCATCTCGCGGACCTTCGTGCCGGACAGGCTCACGTGCTCATTCTTGTCATGCGGGCAGGTCTTGACCGAGGCCATGCTTCCGCAGGCCTTGCAGTAGAAGGTGTTGTCGAAGAAGAGCGGCGTGATGCCGAGTTCCCCGGGCGCGAATTCGTCGAAGATGTGATGGGCGTCGAACGAGCCGTAGAAGCTCCCGACGCCGGCGTGATCGCGGCCGACGATGAAATGGGTGCAGCCGTAATTCTTCCGTACGATCGCGTGATGGATCGCCTCGCGGGGACCGGCATACCGCATCGGAGCAGGCAGAACCGATAACAAGACGCGGTCCTTGGGATAATATTTTTCGAGAAGCGCCTCGTAACATTTCATCCGGATATCAGCCGGGATGTCGTCGCTTTTCGTCTCGCCGATCAATGGGTGCAACAACAGCCCGTCCACGATTTCGAGCGCGCATTTCTGAATATATTCGTGGGCACGATGGACCGGGTTCCGCGTCTGAAAGCCGACGACCGTCTTCCAGCCGCGGTCTTTAAAGGCGGCTCTCGTCTCGGCCGGCGCGAGGCGGTAGGGGAGAAACTCGCGGTTTTCGGGAAGCCGGAGCACGCTGATTTTTCCTCCCAGCAGCACATCGCCCCGTTTGTAGAGAATGTCGACACCGGGATGCTCGGCGCTGTCGGTCCGGTAGACCGCTTTTGCGGCGAGTTTTTTGTCGTATTCAAATTTTTCCTCGAGATGAAGTATCGCCAGTACGGTTTGGCGCTCGTCCACCAGTGCGATATCCTGTCCTTCCCGAAGCGACTCGGCCGTTTTCCTGTCGATCCGATACGTAATCGGGATGCTCCAGGGCAGTCCGCTGCCAAGACGCATCGAGGTCACGACGTTCTCGTAATCTTTCCGGCCCATGTAGCCGTCCAGAGGGCTGTAGGCGCCCACGGCCATCATCTCGATGTCGCACAATTTTCGACGAGTCAGTGTGAGCTTCTTCAGATCGTTGGCTTTGCTGAACAGCCGGTCGCGTTCCGCGCCTTGAATGATGCGGTTGACCAATCGGCCGCCGTGGGCCGGAATTTCGGTATGCGGTTTGTCCTTGATCATTACCTTCTCCAATTTAGGTGACTTTCTCGACCAACAGACGGTAATGCTCTGCATCGACTTTTTCCTGAGCGAGGATTTTTTGTCCGTCGCCCTGGAGGCTCTTCGGGACGTTCCGGATCGGCTCGCCTTCATCCAGGATCACCTCGAGACATTGACCGATCTCCAACTCCTCCAGCTTGAGTTTTGTTTTTACATAATTGATGGGGCAGGCCACGCCGCTGAGATCGAGTCGAACAGCCGGAGCGGTTTTAGCCGGCGTTTCGGTCGCAGGCCGTTCCCCACCCTCCAGCGCTTCGGCGGCATGGGTTTTTCTAGGCTTGAGCGCGCGGCCGTGCTTGTCAAAAGCCGCATGGCTGGCTTCGACAAACGATTTGGCATAGGCGATCTTCTCCCGGGTGAACTCGATCATCGGTGATTTGGGTCCAAGATCCTTGACCTGATCGGTCAGGCGGGAAAACACCCGCGGTAGAATTTCTTTCCCGACCAGAAGCGTTTCAGCCTTGAAAAGAATCTCGGCGTCGATGGACGAATCAATCCCTTCCAGGACCAGAAGACCCTTGGCGGCTGCCACGATGGCGCGGTAGGCCTTGTTCACAGCATGACCGGTCTGTCCCTTCTCGGCCATCACGCCGGCCAGGTGAAGCTCCTGGTCGGCTTCAAACAGGAACCCCTCCATCATACTCTCTTTGAGTTTCCCCTTTCCCATCCGGGCGGCAAAGTTCTCGAACGATTCGCCGTTGAGGCGGCCTTCCCGATACCATTTGAGAAGGTGTCGAACCGCCTCCGGGGCCTGTTTGGCCGGAATCTTGACGATCATCGGTCCGATTCGGGTGTTCGATCCGCCGAGGTGCAGTTCATAAAAGGGAGCGGTATGACGGCCGATTTTTTTGCCAACGCCATGAAAACCGATCGAGGCGAGCTGGTGCTGCGCGCAGGCGTTCTGGCAGCCCGAGATTTTCAGCGTCATCCCGTCGAGGTCATCATTAACGGGATCTCCGGGTGTAAACAATCCGGCGAGTGTCCGTGCCAAACCCTTTGAGGAGGTGAGCGAGAGACCGCAGGTATCCGTCCCGGGACAGGCAACGATGTTTTCGATGCGCTCCGCCCCGGCCTCGGCCAGGCCGATCTCCATCAGGGCTTCATGGACGGCCGGAAGATCGGCTTCGTGCACCCACCGCATCGCAAAATTCTGCTGGACCGAGACCCGGATATATCCATCCGAAAACCGTTCGCAAACGTCCGCGACCGACCGAACCTGGGCACTTTTAAGATCTCCCAGTGGAACCTTGATCGTGACGAGATGAAAGCCCGGCTGCTTCTGGGGCATGACGTTATATTTTAACCAAGCGGCAAACGGACCGGTTGCCTTTTCACGATCCCATGCACGGGGAGCGGCCGGTTGTTTTAGCGGGATTTCCTGGACGGCCGGAAGCGTGTAGTGGCCATTCTGTGACTTGATCAGATCAATCTCGGTCTTCCAGAGAAGATAAAATTTTTCGAACCCGATCTTCTCGATCAGGAATTTCAACCGGGCCTTATACCGGTTCTGGCGCTGGCCGTGTCGGTCGAAAACCCGGATGACGGCTTCGCAGATCGCGACCAAGTCCTCGGGCGGCGCGAACTCGGCAAGAACGTTTGCGATCCGCGGCGTGGAGCCCAGCCCGCCTCCCACCACGATGCGGAAGCCCAATCGCCCGTCCTGTTTCCGGGCCGTGATTCCGATATCATGGATGGTGGTGGCGGCATGATCCTGATCCGTGCAGCCCTCCAGCGCGATCTTGAATTTCCGCGGCAGCTTCTGGCAGATCGGATTCCTCAAAAAATGTTGCGTGATCGCAAGCCCGTACGGGGTGACATCCACCACTTCCGTGGGGCTGATCCCGGCCATCGGACAGGCCGTGACGTTGCGTACGGTATCGGCACAGGCCTCCCGCGTCGTCAATCCGACCTCGGCCATCAGCCGCATCATGATCGAAACGTTTTCGATCTTAGCGAAATGCATCTGGATATTCTGCCGGGTCGAGAGATGACAGATGCCGGAGCCATAGGTCTCGGCCAGATCGGCCAAGCGCCGCAACTGCGTCGGATCAAGCCGCCCCTGCGGCAGTTTCACCCGAACCATTTGAACGCCCGGCTGGCGCTGGCCGTAGATGCCGTGCTGCAGCCGGAACGGTTTGAATTGATCCGCCGTGATTTCGCCCCGTTTCAGACGGGCGACTTCACCCTCGAAGATCTCGATCTCTTTTAAGACCTCGGCCGGAATCTTTGTCGTATCGGCGGATAAATTTGACAATGTCGTCGGGTTCATGACTCAACCTCCTGCTATATCGAAAAGTCGGGCTGTCCGATTCCTTCCACCTTTTCATCCAGCGCGACCGGGAGGACCTTGGTCGGGATGGTGAAGCTCTCTTTGCGGCCGTGGCTGTCGACCGCGTCCCATGTAATCAAGTTCTGAGCGAGAAGGACATGCGGCTGAATGCTCGCGTTGGGAAAGCCCAATTGAAACGACAGCCGGAAGAGAATCGCTTCCTCCGGACAGGCCTTCACACAGGCGAGACAATCCCAGCAGTCCTGATATTTTAGATAAGCCTTGTTGGTCCCGAGGTCCTTGACGATGAGATCGCCCGGACACATCCGCACGCAGGGCGGCTGTGTGGAACTGCCGCAGCCGTCGCATTTAATAGGATCGACGATAACAGGCATTCATAAATCCTTTCGTTCATTGGCCACTATGGTTTATACCGGTCTCCCGGAATCAACTGTTCGTACGGTCGCTCCAGCATCGTAATGGATCCTGTCTTAGGGTCCCGTTGGGAGTTGACGAACTTCAACCAGTTTTTATCATCCCGCTCCGGGTAATCCATCCGGGTCTGGTAAGACGGCCATCGGGTTTCTCGTCGATAAAGCAGGTGCTCGACCAGGACTTGGGCGACATCGATCCGGTCCAGTATCTCGTGGACCTTCATCAGATCATGAAGATCTTCCGCCACCAGGAGATCCAGTTGCCTCGGCAGTTGTGCCAGGTGCTTTCGGGCGACCAACAGTTGCGCTTCGTTCATCTCATAGTATCGTGATGCGCCGCCGGCATATTCCTCCATGATTTTTTGCAGCCGCGACTCCACATCCTCGGCTCGGATTCCCGCGAAAATTTTACCATGCTGGTGAAGCGGGCAGAAGACCCGTTCCTGTTCCAGGTTGATCCATTCGGCATTCGGTTCGATCCGTGCAATCTGGTCGGCGTACTTTCCGGCCGCTCGCGCGGAAATGACGCCTTCCGCCCAGCAGCCGCTGACGAATTTGAACGGCGCGCCGCCGGCCACGTCTCCGGCGGCATAAAGTCCCTCCAGCGTGGTGCGGCGATCCATATCAATCCAATAGCCGGCCTGGCAATGGCCCCCGACGATATAGGGTTCGGTCAACTGAACCTCGACCGGTTCCTTGCTCGGATCGATGTCGTTTGAGAGCCAGTAGAGAACCTGGGAGGGGTACATGTCCAGAAAAGCGGCCTTGAGTTTTTTAACCTGTTCGGGATTGATATGCCGTGTGTCCAAATAAACAGGCCCGCGACCCTCTTTTAACTCCATGATCGGCCCGTAGGCCCGATACGGCGTCGGGGCGCTGTCCCCTCCCATATGGGCATAGCGTGTCGCCATGAATTTTTCACCTTTGCCGTTGATCTGGGGCGCGTTGACTCCAAGTGCGATCGTTCCGGTCGGCGCGATGGCATCCTTGGTCCGCAAGGCGATGTAACGCATCTCGAAGCTGGTCATCTCGGCCCCGGCGCGGATCCCCATGGCGTAACCGGCGCCGGTGTTGTAGGGAGAGTACCAGGTTTTGTGTTGAGCGTCATGGGTATTGTTGGGCCGGTAAAGTCCGGAGGCGCCGCCCGTGGCCACAATCACGGCCTTCGCCTTGATGATATAAAATTTTCCGTTGCGGATGCCAAAACCGGTCGCACCGATCACCCGCCGACCCCGTGTTAAGAAATTTGTCGCGACGGTCCAGTTCAAAACCTGAACGCTGGCCTCCCGGACCGCTTTGGCCAGGATGGGTTTTAACGACTCGCCGTTGATCTTGATGTTCCAGCGGCCCCTCGGC
>JACQCA010000014.1 GCA_016201865.1 Nitrospirota bacterium | reverse complement strand
CAAAGAACAAAGCCGGCACCCGATCACCCCTGGTGCCGTCCCATCAAGCGTTGGAGAGCGCGGACACCACCGGTTCTCGTTTCTTAAAAACCGGACATTTCTAAATTGGTAGGAACCGGACATTTCTATTTTGGGTTGACACCGTCGCCGCCGCCGCTTGACAGGCCGCCGCCGCATGGCTATACTGGTTTCGTGCGCCGACATCCCGTGGGAAAATGGCTCCGTCTCCCCGCCGTCCTCCGCCGGGCTCTTCTTCTGCGGGTGGTCCTGGCGCTGGCGCTGTTTCTCCCGCCGCTGATACGGTCCGGTCATGCGGAAGCCCGCGGGGATGCCAAGGCCGGGAAGGTCGTCTATGATAAGAACTGCGCCGCCTGCCACGGTCCGAAAGGAAGCGGGCTCGGGGCTCGCTCCATTCTTCCCAATTTTGCGGATGCCAAGTACATGGCGACTCGGACCGATGCCGAGCTTTTCGACAAGTTATCCAATGGAGGGAAAGGGACGGGCATGCCGGCATGGGGTAAGGTCCTCACCGACCATGAGCGTTGGAACGTGTTGGCGTATATCCGCACCCTTTCCGGCCCGTAGCGGCCGTCCTTTAAACGTTCCCGGTTTCCGATCATGAACGACGCTGATCCGGTTTCGCTCACCCCGAATGCCGTCGCCGTTCTCAAACGGCGATATCTCCGAAAAGACGCATCGGGCCGCGTTTTGGAAACCCCCGCTCAGATGTTCCGGCGCATGGCCGACAATTTGGCCGAAGCCGAGAAAATCTACGATTCTCGGGCGGATATTCAAAGGACCGCGGATGATTTCTACGGGCTGACGGCCCGCCTGGAATTCCTGCCCAACTCTCCCACACTGATGAACGCCGGCCGGGAACTGCAGCAGCTCTCGGCCTGTTTTGTCCTTCCGGTTGAAGACTCGCTCCGATCGATCTTCGAGGCCGTGAAGCATACCGCCTTGATCCATCAGAGCGGCGGCGGCACCGGCTTTTCATTCAGCCGTCTGCGCCCTAAGGATGATCCGGTCCTGTCCACCAGCGGGATCGCCAGCGGCCCGGTCTCCTTCATGAAGGTGTTTAACACGGCCACGGAGGTGATCAAACAAGGCGGGACCCGCCGGGGAGCGAACATGGGAATTCTCCGGGTCGACCATCCCGACATCCTCGAATTCATCTCGGTCAAGGAGGATCCGCGGGAGTTGACCAATTTTAATCTCTCCGTCGGCGTCACCGACCGCTTCATGCGGGCCGTTCTGAGCCGAAGACCGTACGACCTGATCCATCCCAACAGCCGGCGACGGGTTCGGCGCCTTTCGGCCGCTTATGTCTTTGACCGGATCGTCAAGGCGGCGTGGACCGCCGGCGAGCCCGGAATCCTGTTTTTGGACCGGATCAATCGGGACAATCCGACCCCCGCGCTGGGCCCGATTGAGGCCACGAATCCCTGCGGCGAGCAGCCGCTGCTTCCGTTTGAGTCGTGCAATCTGGGCTCGATCAATTTGACTAGAATGATCCGCCAAGGCGCTTCCGGCCCGGCGCTGGATGAGGAAAAACTCCGTCGGACGATCCGGCTGTCCGTTCGTCTTTTGGATAATGTGATCGATCAGAACCGTTATCCCCTCCCCGAAATCAAGACCATCACCCAGGGCAACCGGAAGATCGGGCTGGGGGTGATGGGCTTCGCGGATCTCTTGATCCTGCTGGGGATTCCGTACGATTCCGAAGAGGCCGCGGCTTTTGCGGAGCGGTTGATGACCTTCATCCATGAGGAGGCCCGACGGGCCTCGATCGATCTGGCCAAGGAACGCGGGGTCTTCCCGAATTTCTCGCGAAGCATCTACGCAGCGCGGGGACCGCGCCTCCGCAATGCCACCACGACGACGATTGCGCCCACCGGGACCCTCGCCATCATCGCCGGATGCTCCAGCGGGATTGAACCCCTATACGGAATCGCCGTCTGGCGAACCGCCATGGATGACTTGAAGCTGACCGAGGTCCATCCTCTCTTCCTCCGGACGGCGAAAACGGCCGGGATCTACAATAAAAACCTTTTGGCCCGCATTCGCCGTCGGGGGTCCATTCAGGGGGACACAACGATTCCCAAAGAGATCCGGAGGCTTTTTGTGACGGCGCACGACATCCCGCCCGAATATCACATCCGGATGCAGGCCGCTTTTCAAAAACAGACCGACAACGCCGTTTCTAAGACCGTGAACTTTCCCGAGAAGGCCGCTCCGGACGAGATCCGGCAGGCCTTTCTTCTGGCCTACCGGTCCGGCTGCAAAGGAGTCACGATTTATCGGAGCGGCAGCCGGGACCGTCAGGTCCTGACCTGCACGAATGTTCAATACTGTTGACCGTCGAGGTTCCGATGCTCCGAACGCCGGCCGTGGCCGGTCGGTTCTACGCCGCAAATCCGGAGCCGCTTCGCGCCGAGGTGGAGCGCTGCATCGAGAACGATCAGCCGCGACGGTCCGCGCGCGCGCTGGTCTGCCCGCATGCGGGCCTGATCTACTCGGGTCGGGTGGCAGGCGCCGTCTATTCCCGTGTCCGGCTTCCGGACACGGTCCTGCTCATCGGCCCGAATCACACCGGCATCGGGCCGCCGGTCTCGGTTTATGCGGACGGCGACTGGGGCATGCCGAACGGAACCGTGCCGGTCAACCGTGATTTGGCGGCGGCCGTTTTAAATCGATGTCCGGTCGCCGAATCCGACACCGAGGCCCACCGGGATGAGCACTGCATCGAGGTTCAGCTTCCCTTTCTTCAGTATTTTCGGCCGGACGTGACAATCGTTCCGGTGGTCATGATGAGCATTGAATTGACCGCCTGCCGGATGTTGGGCGAGGCGGTGGCCGATGCCGTTTTGGAATCCGGTCAATCGGCGTTGATCGTGGCCAGCACGGACATGACCCATTACGAACCGGATGCCGTCGCGCGCAAGAAAGATCAATGGGCGATCGACAAAATTCTGTCCTTGGATCCGGCCGGACTCCATCGGGTGATACGCGAGAAACAAATCTCGATGTGCGGTTTTGCTCCGACCGCCGCGGCGTTATTTGCCGCGCGCCGCCTCGGTGCCGGCCGGGCCCGACTCGTCCGGTATATGACGTCGGGGGAGACCAGCGGAGATTATGATCAGGTCGTGGGTTACGCCGGTCTTGTAATCATGTAGGGAGACGATTGACGGACGAGAGGTCGGGTCTTTTAGGGAGAGGCCCCCGTTTTTGACTGCCGGATGTCTGCCGGATGTCTTGACAGTTGTTTTTGATTATGTTACGGTCAAAATAAATCCCACATCCG
This sequence comes from Nitrospirota bacterium, assembly GCA_016201865.1. Taxonomy (GTDB): domain Bacteria; phylum Nitrospirota; class Nitrospiria; order JACQBZ01; family JACQBZ01; genus JACQCA01. The sequence continues at coordinate 72,257 of JACQCA010000014.1, read as the reverse complement.
AACTTCATCGGAAAGGCGTCTACGGATGGCCAAAAAGCTTCTGGTCGTCGATAGCAATCTCGCCATACAGAAACTGATCGAACACAATCTCTCCCGTGAAAAGTTCGAGGTGACCTGTCTGAACGACGGCCTATCCGCGCTGGACCTGCTCGCGAAGATCGACCCCGACCTGATCCTGGTGGATTATCACGTCGAGGGCATCAGCTTTGCCCGCTTTTGTGAAAAGATCAAGCAAAAGAGTTCTGCAAAAGAACGGCCGATCCTGGTTTTGATCAGCGCCGCGGACAACGTGGATGCTCATAAACTGTTTTCGTTCGGTGTGGTCGATTTTGTCAAGAAGCCGCTGGAGCCGAAGGAGTTGATCGAGAAGCTCCAGGAACTTTCCCAGGACGCAGCAACGGTCATCGATAAAGCCCCCCAACCCCCCTTGATGCCGTCCCGTCCTGCGACATCCGCCCCGCTCATGCCGTCGTTGTCGGAAGAAGAGCAGACGGATATGATGAAGATCGAGGATCTGTTGGGCTGGTCGCTGCCCGGAGAAAAACGCGCCGAGAAGACCGCACCGCCGCCGGAAAGCCGTATTCCTGAGCCGGATAATGAACAGACGATCATCCAAAACCGGGCCGATTTATTTGCGGCCGAACCGCCTCCGGCCCCGGCCGAACCGCCGGAGGCCCCGACGACCGTTTCAGAACCGGTAATGGACGATTCGGAGCAGACGATGATCGCAATGCGTCCGCCTCCGCCCCCTTCTCCGCCCGGTTTAAATCGGGAGGACGCGCCGCTCGCAACGGCCGATGCGCCCGAAATCCCGGCGCCCGAAACGCCGCCCGTTCCCCCGGCGATTTTGGAGACTGTGCTTTCCCAACACGTCTCCGGCCCTGAAACCCTTGAAGCCCCGGCGCCGGCCGAGGCGCAAGCGCCGCCTGCCGCGAGCGGGGCTGTTTCTTCCGAGATGGTCGAGGCGCTCGTCTCCAAATTGGCCCGGGAGGTCATTGAAAAAGTGGCGTGGGACGTCATCCCGAATCTTGCCGAGATTCTGATCAAGGAAGAGCTCGACAAGCTCAAAACCGACAAGCCGTCGTGAACCGATTATAGGGGCTCACGTCGCCGCCATTTGTCTGTGGGGGCCCGTGCGGCAACATATAAAGCTGTTCCTCCGATGCCCCCACCCTCCGCGCTCGGATTGGCAAAGCCAAATCCTCGCTTACTGGATGAGGACAGATTTCAAATCTGTCCCCACCTTTTGGAGCCTCCCCCTCTCGCTCGCCTCGCTCGCTGGTATCTACTTTTTCCCCTTGACCTGTCCGGCCTTCATTCGGGCCTTCCGTTTTTCCTGCCGTTTCCGCTCTTTCTTCCGATACTTTCTTCTCAACTCACGTTCGACTTCGCGACCACGAGGCATGGACTCTTCTCCTATCGGGTTGATTGGTTTCGACCGGCCTATTTAACCGTTGCGTCTCAAAATTGTCAAGCGATACTCACAAATGCGCCGCTTGCCCTCTCTCCGTTCTTCGTGTTAAGATTTAATTCCTATGATTCAGGACGCCCCGCGATCAGACACAACTCGGTTCGACAAACCCTACAGCCATCGAGACGTGGAGGAGCGTTGGTATCGGCACTGGCTTGACCGGGGTTACTTTGCCGCGGATGGGCAGTCGACCAATCCGAAGCGTTTTTCGATCGTCATCCCGCCGCCGAATATCACCGGGTCCCTTCATTTGGGACATGCCTTGAACAACACGCTTCAAGATATTCTGGTCCGTTGGAAGCGGATGCAGGAATACAATACGCTCTGGCTGCCTGGAACGGACCATGCCGGGATCGCCACACAGAATGTCGTGGAGAGGCAGCTTAAGTCCGAGGGATCCCACCGCGAAGCGCTCGGCCGTGAGAAATTCATTCAACGCATCTGGCGGTGGCGGGAGGAGTCCGGTCGGACCATCATAACACAACTCAAGCGACTCGGCGCCTCTTGCGATTGGAACCGTGAGCGGTTCACGCTGGATGAAGGGCTTTCTGTCGCTGTTCGAGAAGTCTTCGTCCGGCTGCATCAGGAAGGACTCATCTACCGCGGGGAGCGATTGATCAATTGGTGTCCGCGCTGCGAGACGGCTCTGTCCGATATCGAGGTGGAGCACGAAGAAATCAAAGGGACGATGTACTATATCAAATACCCCCTGGCGGATGACCCCGATCAATTCCTGACCGTGGCCACCACCCGGCCCGAGACGATGCTGGGGGACACCGCCGTTGCGGTCCATCCGGAAGATCCGCGATACAACAAGCTGATCGGGAAAAAAGTCCTGCTTCCATTGACAAGCCGCACCATCCCCGTCGTGGGCGATCCGATACTGGTCGATCGGGAATTTGGAACCGGAGCCGTGAAGATCACGCCGGGGCATGACTTCAACGATGAGAAAGCGGGGCAGCGGCATCGGCTCGGTACGATTTCACTGTTCGATCATCGCGGGAGGATGGATCCTCCTGCTCTATCCGAGCGTGAGGCCAAAGTCCTTCCGCAATTAACGGAACAGCTCGGATACAAACCCGTCCAAGAAGCCAGAAAGCTGATTGTCCAGTGGCTGGAGCAGAAAGGTTGCCTTATCAAGGTAGAAGATCACCGTCACACCATCGGAAAATGCTACCGCTGTAAAACGGTCGTGGAACCGTACCGCTCCCCTCAATGGTTTGTCAAAGTCAACGATCCGAAAAATTCTCTGGCTGCGCCGGCGATCGACGCTGTTCGCGATGGCCGCATCCGTCTGATCCCCGAATCGTGGAAGAACAACTACTTCGGCTGGCTGGAGAATATCCAAGATTGGTGTATTTCCCGACAGATCTGGTGGGGGCATCAGATTCCGGCTTGGTACTGCAAACGATGTGATGAGAACGTTTTCAAGATAACTGGGACAATCACAGTCATTGGAATCAATGCAAAACCGATCGTCCAGATAGACGCCCCTCAGAAGTGTGAGCGCTGCGGCTCCACCGACTTGATTCAAGATCCCGACGTGCTGGACACCTGGTTCTCCTCGGCCCTCTGGCCCTTCTCGACGCTCGGCTGGCCGAAAAAAACGAGGGAGCTCGAGATCTTTTACCCTACCTCGGCTCTGGTGACGAGCTTCGACATCCTCTTCTTCTGGGTCGCACGGATGATCATGATGGGGCTGCATTTCATGAAGGACGTCCCCTTCCGGGATGTCTATATCCATGCGCTGGTCCGCGACGCCGAGGGACAGAAGATGAGCAAGTCGAAGGGAAATGTGATTGACCCGCTTGCGATCATGGAGAAATACGGCACCGACGCGCTTCGGTTTACTCTTGCCTCGATGGCCTCACCGGGACGGGACATCAAGCTGTCCGAAGAACGGATCGAGGGCTACCGGAATTTCGCCAACAAAATCTGGAACGCGGCGCGGTTTCTGTTAATGAACTGTCCGAGTAATGCAAAAACCTATCTGGGAAATCCGCTCCCGGACCCGGCAACGCTTTCGCTCGCGGACCGATGGATCCTCAGCCGGCTTCAACGCGTCGTCGCATCCGTGAACCACCAGCTCGACGATTACCGGTTTGACGGAGCCTCGCGCGAACTTTACCAGTTCCTCTGGCATGAATTCTGTGACTGGTACCTGGAGCTGATCAAGCCGACGCTGTACGGGACGGATGCGGCGGCGGCCAAACGAACCCGAACCGTCGCGATTCACGTTTTCGAAACGGTCCTGCGTCTCCTTCATCCGTTCATGCCGTTCATCACCGAAGAACTTTATCAGATGATCACGCCGGTCGAGGGCAGCATCACGGTCGCTCCATTCCCGATGGAGAACACCGCATGGATGAATGAAGCCGTTGAGCAGGAATGCGAGAGCTTCCAACGGGTGGTCGAAGGGATCCGGGAAATGCGAGGGGTGCATGGAATCCCTTTTTCAAAAAAATTGTCCGTTGTGGTCCGTGTAGCCAATCCAGTTGTCGAGCACTACTTGGAAAATAACCGCCCGATGATCACAGCGCTTGCAGGGCTTAGCGCCCTTGAGATCGGACCACATGTGCGGCAGCCCGTAAACGCTTTCACGGGCCCCATCATTTTCCCGGGTGGTCATGCAGGCGAGGTTTTCATACCCTTACCCGACGCGATATATCGCGCCAAGGAGATCACTAAAAAGGAAAAGCGCCTGAAGGAATTGACTGCGCAGTTGGCACTGGAAGAAAAGAAACTGTCGAACCCTGACTTTGCTGCAAAGGCGCCTCCGGAAATCCTGGAAAATACAAAGTTGCGCCGTCAAGAACTCCGCCTCGAGCATGAGACGCTGTCCGCCGCACTTCAACGTCTCCGCGAAATGTCGGGAGGAACGGCGTGAATCCGAACCTTAATTTGTCCGCCGCTCGGATTAGGGACATCGTTTCACGTGCCCTCGGCGAAGACATCGGCTCCGGGGATCTCACCACGCGTCTGCTTTTTCCAAAATCCATCCAGGCCGAGGCTGCGATTCGAGTAAAACAAGAGGCGATCCTGGCCGGCCTTCCGGTGGCCGAAGCCGTTTTCAGGAAAGTGGATCCGAAACTGAAATTCAAACCGCTCGCGCGAGACGGAGATCGGGTCGAACCCGGGACGATCGTCGCTCGCGTGAAAGGCGACGGACGTTTTCTTTTAAAGGGGGAACGTGTCGCTTTGAATTTTCTCCAGCACCTCTCCGGCATCGCCACTCTCACAGCTCAATTCGTCGAGGCGGTCCGGGGCACAAAGGTGACGATTCTGGACACGCGAAAAACCACTCCGGGTCTCCGCGCTCTGGAAAAATATGCCGTCCGGATGGGCGGCGGACAGAATCATCGGATGAATTTATCCGACGGCATACTGATCAAGGACAACCATATCGCACTGGCCGGAAGCCTTCGAAACGCGGTTCAAGCCGCGAAGCGGAAAGCGTCCCGCGGATTGGCCGTTGAAGTCGAAGCGGCCGACTTGAGCGAGGTAGAAGCAGCGCTTGCGGCCGGGGCCGATATCATTCTGCTCGACAACATGTCGATTCCTCAACTCAAAGAGGCCGTCTCGTTGATTCACGGGCGCGCCCGGACGGAGGTGTCCGGAGGCGTTCATCTGCACAACATCCGCGAGATCGCCGCCACCGGCGTCGACTTCGTCTCGATCGGGGCCTTGACCCACTCGGCCCCCGCGGTGGACATCAACATGGACATCACCCCTTTAAAGGGGACCCGATGATTTCCCGTGCATCCTCCCGGGCCGCTCGACCGCTGACCCCGGATGCGATTCGGTCCGGGCTTAAGACGGAGCGGTTTGGACGGACGTTGCATCTTTACGATCGAGTCGAGTCCACCAATACGACGGCGCTTGAATGGGCCGAAGACGGCGCACCAGAGGGAACCCTGGTCCTGGCCGAGTCCCAGACGAAAGGGCGAGGCCGAATGGGACGACAATGGATCTCGCCGCCGAAATTGAACCTATACCTTTCGATCATCCTCAGGCCTGACGGCGATCCCCGGCATATCGGATTGTGGTCCCTCACCGCGGCCGTCGCGGTGGCGCAGACGATTGAGCAAGCGACAGGTCTTCCGGCCCGGCTCAAATGGCCGAACGATATCCGGGTCCATGCCAAAAAGGTCTCGGGCCTTCTTCTGGAAAGCGCCCTTCACAAGGATCGGCTCAAACATCTCGTCCTGGGAATCGGCCTGAATGTCAATCTCACCCGGGACGCACTTCCGGACAATCTGCGGAATTCAGTCACGTCCCTGCGGGAAGAATTGGGACGAGAGTTGGATCGGATCGAGCTTCTCCAACGACTTCTGGAACAACTTGAGCTTCAGTATCAGTCCTTCCGGACCAAACCGCCGCAGAAGGTTCTGGAGACTTACACCGCTTTATCAGAAACGCTCGGCCAAACCGTGACGGTCCAGGCCCCGGACCGGGAATGGTCCGGAAAGGTGATTGGATGGACCCCAGAAGGCGCATTGATTTTACAAAAAACGGATCGGCAGAATGTGGTCGTCCGTTCCGATGATGTCATTCATGTGAGGCAAAACAATGCTGCTTGCGATTGATATCGGCAATACCAACATCGTCCTGGGTGTGTTTGAAGGAAATCGCCTCAAAGGGGATTGGCGGATCGCAACCAGCGCCTCGAAGACTTCCGACGAATACGGCATTCTGGTGCTGGACCTGTTCCATTCAAAAGGCCTGCGGGCCGACCGGATCGACGGAGTCGTTCTGTCCAGCGTGGTTCCCCCGCTGGCCCCGATCTTTCTGGAAACGAGCCGGCGTTACTTCCATTCCGATCCCGTGATTGTGGACGGCGCGATGGATACCGGCCTGATCAACCGGTACGAACCGCCCCGGGATGTCGGGGCCGACCGGATCGTGAATGCAGTCGCGGCCTACCGGCGTTACGGCGGGCCGGTGATCATCGTCGACTTCGGAACCGCCACCACCTTTTGCGCCGTCAGCAAAAAAGGGGAATACCTGGGCGGGGCGATCACGCCCGGAATCACGATCTCTGCCGAAGCGCTCTTTCAACGGGCCTCCAAACTTCCCAAGGTGGAGCTGGCGAAACCCAAGTCGGTGATCGGTCAAGACACCGTCAGCAGCATCCAGGCCGGGATGCTTTACGGCTACGCCGGAATGGTGGATGCCATGGTGACGAGGATGAAAAAGGAACTGGGGCCCCGTGTCAAGGTGATCGCAACCGGAGGCCAGGCCCGATTGATCCTGTCCGAGACGAAGACCATTGAGGAAGTCCGGCCTTATCTGACGCTGGAGGGGCTGCAAATATTGCATGAAAGAAACAAAAATAGGGGGCGGCCCCGGAAAGGTTATATTGACAAGACGGGTAAAACTTGATAGGCTATTAGCACTCTTAATATTTGAGTGCTAATCGCCGAGGAATCCATGGAATTAAATGAAAGAAGTCGAAATATATTAAGGGCTGTGGTCTTATCCTATATCGAAAAGGCCTCGCCGGTCGGATCCCAGACCGTGACAAAGACCTTTTCCTTGGGTCTCAGCCCGGCCACGATCCGGAACATTATGGCCGACCTGGAAGACATGGGGTATCTGTCCCAGCCCCACACATCGGCCGGACGCATACCGACGTCTAAGGGCTACCGTTTGTATGTAAATGACCTCATGGAGGAAGATCGGTCGTCGCTCTTCAGCGAAGCGCTTTTGGAAGAGAAGTATCTCGGCATGAAACGGGAAGATCCTCATGCCCTTTTGCAAGAGACGACGCGGATGCTGTCGCTTCTGTCTCATTACGCCGGCATTGTTTTGGCCCCGAAGCCGTCCAAGGCGCGTCTGGACCGGCTCGAGTTCATTCTGCTTCGGAAGGGGCATGTCTTGGTCGTCCAGGTCTCCAAAGACGGTCTGGTGCAGCACCGAATGATCGACGCCGATCCGGAATTGACGCCGCAGGACCTGGCTCGGATCAGCGCCGTGCTCAACGAAAAATTCAGCGGCTTAAACATCGAGGAGATACAGGCCCGGCTCCTTCATGAGATGCGGGCCGAAAAAGAGGAGTACGACCGTCTCCTTTGGAAGGCCTTCGAACTCGGCCGGCAGGCCCTGGGGCCGCCGCCTGCGGAGGAGCTGTACATCGTCGGGACATCCAACATACTGAGCCTTCCGGAGTTCACGGAGAACCTGGAAAAGATGAAGGCGCTTTTTAAAACCGTCGAGGAAAAAGCGGTCATTCTTAAGCTCTTAAACCGTTGTCTGGAAACGGAGGGTGTTCAGATTTTGATCGGCTCCGAAAACAAGCTGCCGGGAGTTGCGGACTTCAGCCTGGTCATTTCCAGTTATAGAAGCGGCGATCGTATTCTGGGAACGTTGGGCGTGATTGGACCGACCCGGATGGAATACGCCCGCGTGATTCCGTTGGTGGATCACACGGCAAAATTGCTGAGTCGCCTCTTGGAACTGGATTGATTGACGGATGGAGCGTCGAATGGAAGAATCCAACCCGATTTCGGAGACCGAGAAGGAGCCATCGCAAACGTCCGAAACCGCTCCGGGCTCCGAGGCCGAGGAAAAGGTCTTGCCTGAACGGGAGATTCTGTCCTTGAAGACCGAGCTGGAGCAAAAGAAGGACGAGCTTCGGGCCGCCCAAGAGAAACAATTGAGGATCCATGCCGAGCTGGAAAATTACAAGAAACGCGCGGCGAGGGACCAGATGGAGCATCTTCGATACGCGAATGAAAAACTTTTAAGGGAGATCCTGCCTGTGCTCGATAATCTGGACCGGGCCCTGACTCACATGAAGGAGTCGCAGGAGCTGTCCCCGTGGATCGAGGGAGTCGAATTGACCTATCGACAATGCCTGGATGTGCTGAAAAAATTCGGGGTGACGCCGATTACCAGCGTCGGAGAGCGGTTTGATCCCGGCCGCCATCAAGCCGTCACCTATCTCGACACGAGTGAGCATCCGGAAAACCATGTGGCGGTGGAGCTGCAAAAAGGCTACGTCTATCATGACCGCGTGCTTCGGCCGTCCATGGTGGCTGTGGCCCGAAAGCCGTCCGGTTCAACGGCGCCGGAAACGCCGGGAAAACAGGACGAGAAGCCGGATCAAGACAACGGCTGACGTCCGATGGATTTAAAATCGCGATTCATTTGATTCGCACTTTTAGCGAGGAGGTCTACAATGGGAAAGGTTATCGGAATCGACTTGGGAACGACGTTTTCTTGCGTGGCCGTGATGTCCGGCGGGGATCCCGTCGTCATTCCCAATGCGGAAGGAAGTCGCATCACGCCCTCGGTCGTGGGGTTCACCGATAAGGGCGAACAATTAGTCGGCCAGATCGCGCGACGCCAGGCCATCACAAACCCGGAAAACACGGTCTTCTCGATCAAGCGGCTCATCGGCCGCAAGTACACGGCCCCCGAGGTCCAGGCCGCGATGAAACGCCTTCCTTACAAAATCGTGGAGGCCGCCAACGGCGACGCCCATGTGGAGGTGCGCGGAAAGAAATACAGCCCGGCCGAGATCTCGGCCATGATCCTTCAAAAAATGAAACGAACGGCGGAGGATTATCTCGGAGAACCGGTGACGGAAGCCGTCATCACCGTCCCGGCCTATTTTGACGACAGCCAACGCCAGGCGACCAAGGATGCCGGCGCCATCGCCGGCCTGACTGTCCTCCGGATCATCAACGAGCCGACGGCCGCCTCGCTGGCCTACGGCCTGGACAAGAAAAAGGACGAACGGATCGCGGTATACGATCTGGGCGGCGGAACGTTCGATATCTCGATCATGGAGATCGGCGAGGGGGTGTTCGAGGTGAAGGCCACGAACGGCGACACCTATCTCGGCGGTGATGATTTCGACCTCCGGATCATGGATTGGCTGATCGATGAGTTTAAGAAAGACCAGGGGATCGACCTTCGAAAGGACAAGATGGCTCTCCAGCGACTGAAGGAGTCGGCCGAGAAAGCCAAGATCGAGCTGTCCTCCTCGCAGGAGACCGAGATCAATCTGCCGTTCATCACGGCGGACGCCGGCGGTCCAAAGCATCTCGTCACGAAGCTGACCCGATCGAAACTCGAACAACTGGTGGATTCGCTGGTCCAAAAGACGATCGAGCCCTGCCGGAAGGCGATGGCGGATGCCGGGCTGACGGCCCAGGATGTTCATGAAGTGGTGCTGGTCGGCGGAATGACGCGAATGCCCAAGATCCAACAGGTGGTCCAGACTTATTACGGAAAAGAGCCTCATAAGGGGGTCAACCCGGACGAAGTCGTGGCGATCGGAGCGGCCATTCAGGGCGCGGTGCTCAAAGGCGAGGTGAAAGACGTTCTGTTGCTGGATGTCACCCCGCTGTCGCTGGGGATCGAAACACTGGGGGGCGTCTTCACAAAACTGATCGAGCGGAATATGACCATCCCGACCCGTAAGAGCCAGATCTTCTCGACCGCGTCGGACAGCCAGACCGCGGTCAGCATCCATGTGCTGCAGGGCGAACGGGAGATGGCCGGCGACAACAAGACGCTCGGACGGTTTGATCTCGTCGGAATCCCGCCGGCGCCGCGCGGCGTCCCGCAGATCGAGGTGGCGTTCGACATCGACGCCAACGGGATCGTCCACGTCTCGGCCAAGGACATGGCGACCGGCAAGGAACAGTCCATCCGGATCACGGCCTCCAGCGGCCTGTCCAAGGACGAGATCGACCGGATGGTGAAGGAGGCCCAGGCCCGGGGCGAGGAGGACAAGAAGAAACGGGAGCTGGCCGAGGCCAAGAACGAGGCCGACAGCATGATCTACACAATGGAAAAGTCGCTTGCTGAGCTGGGCGACAAGGTCGCGATGGCGGACCGGAACATCATCCGCGACAAGATCACGGCCATGCGGAAGGCGCTTGAGACCAACGAGGTCGCCGCGATTCGAAACGCCCTTCAGGAACTGACCAAGGCCTCGCACAAGCTGGCGGAAGAGATGTACAAACACACGGGCGCGCAGGCGGGAACCCAACCCGGCGCCGCCGGCCCGCAAGCGGGGGAACCCGGTGGCGCGGAGGCCAAGACGGAAGAGGCCCCTCGAGAGGCTCCGATCGACGCCGAGTTTGAAGAGACGAAGAAGGAGAATAAAGAGGGAACGCAAAAACGGGAGTGGGGATATTAATACGTTTAGGAGAATTGATCCTTGTCCAAACGCGATTATTATGAGATTCTTGGCGTCGCGCGCGATGCTTCCGAACAGGAATTAAAAAAAGCCTACCGCCAGCTTGCGCTCAAACACCATCCGGACAAGAATCCGGGCAATAAGACGGCTGAGGAGAAATTCAAAGAACTCAACGAGGCCTATGAGGTTTTAAGCGATCCGCAGAAGCGTCAGCGCTACGACTCCTTCGGCCACGCCGGGATGGGCGCCGAGGGAGTGGGAGGATTCGACTTCGGCCGGGGCGGTTTCGGCGACGTTTTCGGCGACATCTTCGAGGATTTCTTCGGCGGGCCGTCCGGAAGGGGCGGCCGCGTCCGGCCGGAACGCGGCGCCGATCTCCGATACAACCTCGAGATCGATTTTGAAGAGGCCGTTTTCGGGAAAGAGGCCAAGATCCGAATCCCGAAATGGGAGAACTGCCCGGAATGCCGCGGCACCGGCGCGAAATCATCCGGCGGAATTCGGACCTGTCCGACCTGTCACGGCGCCGGCGCCGTTCGTTTCCAACAGGGCTTCTTCACGATCAGCCGCACCTGCGGGCACTGCAACGGCGAAGGCCGGATCATCTCGGACCCCTGCCCCCAATGCCATGGGAAGAAACAGGTCCATCATGAAAAGACCCTATCGGTCAGGATCCCGCCCGGGGTCGAGACCGGCACCCGCCTGCGCCTGAGCGGGGAAGGCGAACCCGGCGCCCACGGCGGTCCGCCGGGAGATCTCTACGTCGTTCTGACCGTCAAGGAGCACCCCTTCTTCACGCGGGAGGATGACGACCTGCTCTGCGAGGTTCCGATCAGCATCGGCCAGGCCGCGTTGGGCGCAAAGATTGAGGTGCCCACGCTCAAGGGCAAGGCCCAGCTCAAGATCCCGGCCGGCACGCAAAACGGCCGTACCTTCCGCCTCAAGGGCCTCGGCGTCGCAAACCTGAAGGGTCACAGAATCGGGGATCAATTGGTCAAGGTCGGGGTCATGATCCCGGCCAAGCTTACCGCGCGGCAACGCGAACTTCTCGAAGAGTTCTCAAAACTGAGCGGGGATCCGGCTGCGAGCGAAGAAGGGCTCTTCGAGAAGGTCAAGAATATTTTTGAATGATGAAACCGGATGCCCGTCTTCTTTATTCAGTCCCGCTCCATCCGAAATGACGAGATCACGCTGACCGGAGAGCTGGCTCACCATTTGGGAAACGTTCTTCGGTGTCGGGCGGGCGAGATCGTCGACCTGGTGGATGAAAAGCGGGTCCGATACCGCGCCGCGCTGGATCTTGTCGCAAAAAAGCGGATCATCGCAAAGATTCTTCAGAGAGATGAACCTCCCGTGTTGCCCGCGCTCTCTGTCACCCTGGTCCAGGCCGTACTGAAAGGCCAAAAGATGGACTGGGTCGTCCAGAAAGCGACCGAGCTTGGGGTTACGACCCTCATCCCGGTCGTCACGGAGCGCACGATTGCCCGTCCTCTCGCCGAACGAGAATCGCGCCAACGGGATCGATGGCGGAAGATTGCCAAAGAAGCGGCGCAGCAGTCCGGACGGACCGATATTCCGGTCGTTCAGCCGGTGATTTCTCTGGGTGAGCTTTGCGAAAAGCCGTCGGATGCCGCGTATAAACTGGTCTTGTGGGAGCAGGAGCGGGAACAATCGCTTAAATCCCGGCTGGCCGGGCTTAAAGCCGGCGACTCTATATCGGTATTGATCGGACCGGAAGGCGGGCTCTCTCCATCCGAGATCGAAAAGATTCGCAAGGCCGGTTGGGTGACGGTGACGATGGGGCGGCGGATACTGCGGGCCGAGACGGCCGGCATGGCCGTGCTGGCCGTTCTACAATACGAACAAACTGAGTTGGAGTAATCATGGAACAGGCGCGACAAGAACCTCTGTCACCCGAAACCGCAAATCCCTGGCCGTTGTTTCCGGAGCAGCCGATCAAGGCGCCGACCGCCGTCGAGCTTGCGGCCGTCTCCGTAAAAGACAAGGCCGGTTTCTGGCGACGGATGGCGGCCTTTATCATCGACATGATGCTGCTCGAATGGATCACGCTCTTGTTTGTCTGGATCGGTTCCGCCGCGGAGGATCTAGCCCTGGCCCATATCGTGAACGAGGATCTGTCGGGAGCGGTTTTAGAATGGGCCGCGATGCATACCGAGGTCTCGACTTTTCTGTTCATCGTCTATTTTTCCTTCTTCACGTTCTACGGCGGTCAGACGCCCGGCAAGATGGCGCTCGGAATCTGTGTCATCACGACCGACGGCCTCCCCGTCTCGTGGCTCCGCGCCATCGGCCGTACGATCTGCTACAACTTAGATATCTTTACCCTCGGCGTTGGTTTTCTGCTCGCGGCCATTCCGCCTGCAAAGCGAGCACTGCACGACCTCATCGCCGGGACGGTGGTGGTGAAGGTTCAGCCAAAATGAAATTCGACACCGCCATCGCGGCCCGGGAGGCACTCAAAAGAACGCAAGCGAAACCACCAGAACGCAATTAAAGCAGGTCCGTGAGCTTCATCATTCCTTTCTACGGCTTAGGCCAGGCCAACGATGATGGAATGGAGGAATACGACGAGGATGCCTCCGCGGGCGGAGATTGAGAAACCAAAAGGGAGCCGTGCGGGAGAGGCCTTGCTCGTATTTTGACTCTATTCTTTACGCAAGAATATATTTCCCTGACTTTTTGGTTCCAATCCGCCGCACGATGCCGGCATGAAGCAACGGATTGAGCAGGTCCATCGCGCCTTGCTTCGACACACCGATCCCTTCGCGGATTTCAAGCGGCGTCATACTCTTACGGTCCCGGAGCATTTGCAGGAGTTGTTCCTGTTTTGGTCGCAAAACGATTTTCTTGTTTCCCGCCCCAGCGGAAATGCGCTGAACTCTTAGCCATACCTTTCCGAGCGTGTGGTAAAGCGCCTCCGCAGTGTACTCAAGCCATTCCGTGAGATCACCGCCCTGTTTCCTTACAGAAGCGAGGGCTTCATAATATCCCGGTCGGTTTTTCCAGTAGATTTCGTCCACCGAGAAGATGTGATGGGTATCGAAGTCTTTCCGATAGAGCTCCCATAAAGCCAGCATCCTTCCTGTGCGGCCATTCCCATCGGCAAACGGATGAATCTCTTCGAAACGATAATGGACAATGGCCGATGTGATAACCGGTGACCATCTGGGAAACTTTTTCCAAGACGCGTGTAACCGGCCCACTCCTCCGGTCATGTTCCACCATCCTAATAGCTCCGCCATCAGCCCCGAGACCATCTCCGGCGCCGGCGGCAAATAGTTCCCTACGCGGACCCGGATCGTACGGTATCGTCCGGCCGTTCCTTGATCCATCACGCTGGACGCGATAATGGCATGGAGCTTCAGCACGTCTTCGTGAGTGATGGACTTTTTGTTCTGGTGTTTCTCGATGTGCCGGAGCCCCGCGAAGTAATTGAGAACCTCTCGCGTGGAACGCAGGCTTTCGGTCGGAAGGCGCCGGCCTTCTTCTAACAGGCGCACCTGCTCCAGCGTCAGAGGATTTCCCTCGATGGCGGTCGAGCTGTGGGTATTGCGCACCCGCGCGTCTTTTTGCAGAGCGGGAATCCATGGCACATGGACCGTCGCCGCGAGGATTTTCTCACGAAGCGTCACGATCTCTTCAATGAGGGCCAGCAGCCGGACCGAAACAGTGAATTGAGGCTGATACGTCATGCCCCTACTTTACAGATAAGTCAAGTATAAGTCAAGTTAACGGTCAAGCGGCCTGAAGATCGCCGGGGCTTCCGGGCCGGTCACCTCAAGCATTCCGATCGCCCCTTTATCAAAGGCGCGGAAGATGCTGTGGTCGACTAAAATATAGGTCCCGGGAACATCCAGCCTGAACTCGACGATCGCCGCGCCGCCGGCCGGGATCACGGTTGTCTGGATATTCTGATTCGGAGGACTTCCGACTGCGCCTTCGGGATAGACCCGGTCAAAAATCTCTCCGATCACATGGAAGGAGGAAATCAGGTTCGGGCCGCCGTTTCCGACAAAGATCCGAACCGTCTCGCCCGTCTTCGCCACAAGCTGCCGTTCCCCCGTGAGCGATCCCACCCGGCCGTTAAAGACAACGTAATGGGGATCTTCATGCCGTGCATCATCAAGGTTAAAAGATTGCAACCCTTTTTCCCCGTAACCTCCTGTCGTATAGAACTCGCTCTGAACGATGTAAAATTCCCGGTCGACCTTGGGGAGGTCTGCTTCCGGCTCGACAAGGATCAGACCATACATCCCGTTGGCGACATGGGACGGAACATGGGGCGTGGCGCAGTGATAAACATATAGGCCGGGATTCATCGCCTTCCAGGAGAAAGCCGTCTTCATTCCGGGCACGGTCTGGGTTAGCCTTGCGCCGCCGCCGGGTCCGGTAACGGCGTGTAGATCAATCGAATGAGGAAATTTGCTGGTCGGATCGTTTTTGAGGGTCAATTCGACCGTATCACCCTGACGTACACGGATAAAAGGTCCCGGAACGGTCGAACCGAATGTCCAGAACTCATACTCCACACCGTCCGCGAGCGGTCCTCGAAGCTCTTTTGTCTCGATCTCGACCTGAACACGGGCCGGTTTCGACCGAAGAATCGGCGGCGGCACGTTCGGCGGATCGGTCGGCACGGCCTTGACCGGCTCCTGACCTTGAGCTCTCGATGAGAATGTTCCGAGCAACAACGTCGTCATCACAATCAATAACAGGGAGATCGTTCTTTTGGCCGTCATCGCGATTCTCCTTCCATTTTATGT
The DNA here is from genome assembly GCA_016201865.1 of Nitrospirota bacterium. GTDB lineage: Bacteria > Nitrospirota > Nitrospiria > JACQBZ01 > JACQBZ01 > JACQCA01. The sequence continues at coordinate 56,848 of JACQCA010000014.1, read as the reverse complement.
TGATTGCACCATGCCATGTTTTAAACGACACTGTCAATAGATTCCCACTACCGTCCGTTGAGACAGTTGAAACCCGGCCGGGTTTCAGGTATGATGCTGTTTCCTTTATAACTTACGGAGGCGGACGGAATGGGGCTTTTGAACGGGCGAAAAGGGATCATCTTCGGTGTCGCCAATGAGAAAAGCATCGCTTGGGCGATTGCGCAGAAGCTCCATAAAGAAGGAGCCGAGCTGGCCTTTACTTTTGCCGGCGAGGCGCTCGAAAAACGCGTCCGGCCGTTAGCCGACAGCCTTGGCGCAAAGCTGATACTTCCCTGCGATGTCACGAAGGACGATCAAATCCAGGCCGTCTTCCATGAGATACAGTCCAACTTCGGCCATTTGGATATTCTCGTTCACGCGATCGCCTTTGCAAACAAAGAGGACTTAAAGGCCGATTTCATAAACACCTCCCGCGATGGGTTCCGGCTTGCGCAGGATGTCAGCGCCTACTCGCTCACAGTCTTGGCCCGCCATGCCGCGCCTTTAATGGAAAGCCGCCCCGGCAGCATACTGACGCTTACCTACTACGGTGCCGAGAAGGTCATTCCCCGGTACAATGTGATGGGCGTTGCGAAGGCCGCGCTGGAGGCCAGCGTCCGCTACCTCGCGGCTGATCTGGGTCCAAAGGGAATCCGCGTGAACGCAATCTCGGCCGGGCCGATCCGGACTCTCGCCTCGGCCGGCATCTCGGGTTTTTTGGAGATGCTCCATCACGTCGAGACCAAGGCTCCACTCCGTCGGGGGGTGACGGCCGAAGAGGTGGCCGGCACGGCCCTTTATCTTGCCAGCGATCTCTCGAGCGGCGTCACGGGCGAGGTGATCTATGTCGACGCCGGTTATAATATCATGGGCATGTAACCGGCTATTTAGCCCATTTTACATGGAGGATCTCAAATGAAAAAACGTTTCGTTTTATTCGCGGCCGTGATCGCCGGTTGCTGGATCATGTCCGGCCCGGTCTCGGCCTTCGAGCGGACCGGTGTCGTGGCGACGACTATGACCAAGGGCATCTACACTTACCTGGAAGTCGAGACCCCAAGCGGCCGGTACTGGGCGGCCGCGCCGAAGATGGATCTGGCGGTCGGTGATCGTGTGGACGTCGCGCCCGGTTCGGAGATGCGGGATTTCTTCGCCCCGTCTTTGAATCGGAAATTCGACTCGATCATTTTTACTTCATCGGTGAAGGTGATCGGGCACGGCGCGCCTCCCGCAAAGGCCCCCTCATCCAAGTCGCCGGAGGCGAAGAAAGGCGCCGGCCCTGCGGATTTGAAGACGGTGGAACAGATCTATACCGAGCGGAGCGATCTCAAGGGTAAGCAGGTCCAAGTGCGAGGGAAGGTGGTCAAGGTCAGCCCCGGGATCCTGGGAAAGACGTTCTTCCATATCCAAGACGGGAGCGGAAAAGACGGGACGAATGACCTTGCCGTCACGACAAAGGATGCCGTCAGGGTCGGCGATAAAGTGGTCGCCTCCGGCACCATCGACACGGACAAGGACTTAGGGGCCGGTTACACCTATAAGGTGATTTTAGAAGAGGCGACGATCAAGTCGGAGTAGTAGACACCCAGCGAGCAATGCGAGCGAGAGGGGAAGGCTCCGGCTGGCTCCCGCCAGCGGGAGGGGGCGACGCAAGCCCCTATCATGACCCGCGAACAAAATTATTGGTTGATGAAGTCCGAGCCGGACGTCTTTTCGATCCAGGATCTTTCGGCCTGCCGCGTCACCGGCTGGGACGGCGTGCGGAATTATCAGGCGCGGAATTACCTGCGCGATGGAATAAAAGTGGGAGATGGCGTACTATTTTACTATAGTAACACACGTCCAAGTGGGATTGCCGGGCTTGCCGAGGTCGTGAGGAGCGGTTATCCGGACGACACGGCCTTTGACCCCAACGATCTCCATTTCGACCCCAAAAGCGATCCGGCGAAGCCCACATGGTATCGGGTGGATCTAAAGTTCGTGAAGGCTTTTCCCTCCGTTATTCCCATTCAAGCGCTTCGAAAGACGCCGGGGCTTCAAAAGATGGTCCTCTTCCGCAACGGGCGGTTGTCGGTTCAGCCTGTTTCGAAGAAGGAATGGGAGATTATTTTGCGGCTGTGCGGGAAGAGGAAGAATCCGACAGCTCCGAAACCAGAATCCCCGCGATAATCACGGCCCCGCCGATCATCCCTCCGTATCCGATCCTCTCCTGCAATAGAAAATAGCCCAGGATCGAGGCCCAGAGCGGCTCGATCGTGAAGATGATCGCGGCGCGTGTCGGCGTGGTATCCTGTTGATAGCGGGTCTGGAGATAGCCGCATAGAACGTTTCCGAGAAGGGCGCAATAGATCAGAACCGCGACCGCCACCTCGGTCGGCCGTGCGAATGCCGTTTCGACCAGCGGGGTCGCCGCCCAGCCGAGCGCGGCCGGGGCCGCCATCTGAAGGAAGGTGAGTTGAAGCGCGTCCTGATCCTTCGAGATCAGATCCAGCATCACCAGGTAGAAACCGAACACCGCGGCGCAAAGCAGCGTCAGAAAATCGCCGAACGTAAAACCGGCGCCGGAAGGCGACGTCAGCAGCCAAAGCCCGACCGTAACGATCGCGACGCCCAGGATATTCCCGAATTTCGGGGCGCGTTTTTCGATCGCGAATTGAAAGAACGGCGTGAAGATCACCATCAGGCCGGTGATGAAGGCCGACTTCGAGGCCGTGGTATCGTTCAGGCCGACCGTCTGGAGCGCGAACCCCAAAAACAGCAGAAGCCCGAGGAAGAACCCCTTCCAGAGCAGAATGCGTCGGATCTGGAGAATACGTCGGAAGAAGAAAAGGAGCAGAAGCGAGGCCGCCAGCGTGAATCGGAGGGCGACCAGAAGCATCGGCGAGAGGTCGGCAAGCCCCAACTTGACGGCGACGAACGTCCCGCCCCAGATGAAGGTCGTTCCGAAGAGGTACAGCTCCGCACGGTTTTGGGGAGTCATCGCAACGGTTAAAGCTTTCCGATCGCGGCTTTCAGCAGCGGCAGAAGCCCCTCGGCCTCATCCCGCGTCAGGCGGCCGAGGTTCTGAAAGCCGCGGCCGCCGTCTTCTTTTTCGGAAAACCGGGTGACCGCGATCTTCGGCGCGGCGCCGTCGTAAGAATAGATTGCGACCTCGATGCTCGACCGCGGTCCCTCCACCGTTCCGATCACCTCGATCAATTTGTCCTTCTCTTTCGAATAGGCCATAGTCACTCCTTCTCGCGGTGAGATTAAAAGCAGCGCGTATTATCATCGGTCGGAACCGGTTTGTCAATGAGTCTATTTTGTAGGGCCTTCCGATTTGATCGGAAGGCCGTTTTATGTTACCGTCTACCCACCATGCGCTTCCGTGTATGTATACCGATCGGGCTTTTTCTCTTGTTGATCCTTTTTCCGGCGCCGGCGCCGGCCGGGGTCGCCGACCGGATCATGGCCGTCGTGAACAAAGACGTGATCGCGCTGAGCGACGTCCAGAAATACCGGGAGGTGTTCGAGGAACGGCGCGACGCGAACGACGCGGCCGTTCTGAACGAGCTGATCGATCAAAAACTGCTTCTCACCGAGGCCAAGAAACTCGAGATCCTCCCGCCGTCCGACGACGATATCGCGCAGGTCTACCAAAAGCTCCGCCGGCGCTTCGGTCGGCCCGAGACCTTCGAGCTGCTCAAGGCCCGCCTGGTCCTGACGGACGCCGAGATCGAACAGCAGATCAAGCAACGGTTGCTCATCGATAAGCTGATCGAACAACGGATCAATTTTTTTGTGTTCGTCACGCCCGAGGAGATCGAGACCTTCTATCAGGAACATCTCGGCGAGTTCAAGAATCAGACCCCGGAAGCGGCCCGAAAGACGATCGCCGAGATCCGGGCGGCCGAAAAGGCGCAACAAAAACTAAAGGATTATATAGACCGCCTCCGCGCAAAAGCGGATATCCGGATCAACCGGCCGCCGCCGGAATAGCAGGACGCAGCCTGCGCCAGCCTTACACCCGAACCTGCACAATCAGCTCCAGTTCGATCGGGCTGCCCAGCGGCAGCTCGGCCGCGCCCAACGCCGCTCGGGTATGACGCCCGGCCTCGCCGAAGATGGCGACCAACAGATCCGAGGCCCCGTTCAACACGGCCGGCTGAAGCGTGAATCCCGGCGCGGAAGCGACATGGCCGGTTAAGCGCACGATACGAACGATCTTTTCCAGATCGCCCGTTTCCTGTTTCACGACGGCCAGCGCGTTCAGCACCGCCAGCCGGGCCGCTTCCTGTCCTTGTTCCACCGTCAACTCCCGGCCGAGTTTTCCCTCAAAGGCGAGCGTCCCGTCTTTCATCGGCAGCACGCCGCTGGTGAACAGAAGCTCGCCCACCCGCACCGCCGGGACATAATTCGCCACCGGCTTCGGCGCCGTCTGCAGAATGATTCCCAACTCCTTCAGCCTCGACTCGATAGTCATGGGCCTCCTTATGGGTGATCGAGAACCTAAGCCTCGCCCAGATAGGCCTCGCGCACGCGCGGGTTTAAAAGCAACGCCTTGGCCTCATCGTCCATGATGATCCGTCCGGTCTCCATGACGTAACCCCGATGGGCCAGGCTGAGCGCCGCGCGCGCGTTCTGCTCCACGAGCAGGATCGTCTTTCCGAGCCGGTTGATCTCCCGGATGATCTCGAAGATCTTGCTTACGACGATCGGGGCCAGGCCCAGGGAAGGCTCGTCCATCAGAAGGAGCTTGGGCCGGGCCATCAGGGCGCGGCCGATCGCCAGCATCTGTTGTTCGCCGCCGGAAAGTGTCCCGCCGAGTTGCGCCTGTCGCTCCTTGAGGATCGGGAACCGCTCGAAGGTCGCGGCCAGATCGGATTCGAATTCCCGACGGTCCCGTCGGAGAAAGGCCCCCATCTCGAGATTTTCACGGACCGTGAGCCGGGGAAAGATCCTTCGTCCTTCCGGGACGTGGGAGATTCCCTTGCCGACGATCTCGTGCGCCGGAAGACCGGCGATATTCTCGTTCAAAAATTCGATCCGCCCATGCCGCGGGGCCAGCGCGCCCGAGATCGTCATCAGTGCGGTGGATTTGCCGGCTCCGTTCGCGCCGATCAGCGCGACGATCTCACCTTCCCTCACCTCCAACGAAATTCCTTTCAGCGCCTCGATGGGGCCGTAATCAGTGTGCAGATCCTTCAATTTCAGCAAGGTCGGCTTCACGTTGTTCCCAGATAGGCCTCGATCACCCTCGGGTCGCGCTGGATCTCAACCGGAGAGCCTTCCGCAATCTTCTCGCCGTGGTTTAAGACGACGACTCGGTCCGAGATTCCCATCACCACCTTCATGTCGTGCTCGATCAGTAGGATCGTGACGCCCTGTTCACGGATGCGCCGGATCAGCCGCATCAGATCCTCCGTCTCCCGGGGATTCATCCCGGCCGCGGGTTCATCCAAAAGCAGCAGGACCGGATCCGAGGCCAGCGCACGCGCGATCTCCAGGCGCCGCTGCTCGCCGTACGACAGATGGCGCGCCCAGACTTCGGCCCGATCCGTCAGGCCGACGAATTCTAACAATTGAAAGGCCTTTGAGGCAAGCGTCCGTTCTTCCTCAAGGACCCAGCCGCTTCGAAGCAGCGCGCCGAGGATGCCGGCGCGGCTTTGGGCATGGGCGCCGACCATCACGTTTTCAAGCGCCGTCATCTCGGCAAACAACCGGATGCTCTGAAATGTCCGCGCGATTCCCTGACGCGTGATCTCGTGCGGCGCCCGGCCGATCATCGGCCGGGCGCGAAACGTGATCCTCCCCCGGTCGGGCGCGTAGACTCCCGTGACGCAGTTGAAGAAGGTCGTCTTGCCGGCCCCGTTCGGCCCGATCAGGCTGACGATCTTCCCTTCTTCAACCGCGATCGCCACGCGGTCCAGCGCCGTCAATCCCCCGAAGACTTTGCTTACGTTTTCTGTTTCAAGCAGCGTCATCGTCGTTCAAACCGGGAGGGGGGACAGATTTCAAATCTGTCCCCCTCATCGTGATTGCAATTTCGGTTCATCTGCGGTATCTTGAACCCTAACATGGTTGCGCCGTCCTCCATAAAATCGATTGCCGTCCTCCTTGCGGTCATGTTTTTGCTTTCCGGCTGCCTGAGCCGGATGATCACGCGACCGACCGTGGCGATCCAGTCCGTCCAGGTCACCGGCCTAAACCCGGCCGGGGCCACGCTCACCTTCCTCGTCGATCTCGAGAACCCGAACGGATTCGGCGTCACGGTCAAGGCCTTTTCCTATTCGGTCTATCTAAGCGATCACCTGCTGGCTCAAGGCGAGATGCGCGAACCCGTCTCGATCAAGGGCCGGAGCGTCGCCTCGATTCCCCTTCCGTTGAAGACCGATCTTCAAGAGATCGTGACGGGACTCAAATCCCTGAACAGTTCGGATATGGCGGACTACCGCATTGAGGGATCGCTTAAGATCCGATCGTTTTTCGGCCGGCTTGAATTCCCCTACAACCGAACCGGAACGATTTATCTGCGGCCGTTGCGCTTTCTCAGACCCCCGTCCGGCGGCGCATGATCGCATCCTCGTCTTCCGGCCGGAGTTCGAGCCGTCGCCTTGGATTTCCGATAATTCCCTGCGGTCGGAAGATCATCATCAGGACCAGCGCCACGCCGAAAATGAGCATCCGGTAACTCGCAAACTCGCGAAGCACCTCCGGCAGGATCACGACGATCAGGGCCCCCAGGATCACGCCGGGGATGCTTCCCATCCCGCCCAGAACCACCATCGACAGCACGATGACCGACTCGAAAAAGGTGAAGCTCTCGGGCGATACGAAGGCGAACTTTCCGGCAAAGAAAACGCCGGCGAGACCGGCCCAGACCGCCCCCAACGCAAACGCCGATATTTTCATCCGAGTCGTATCCACGCCCATCGCCTGGGCCGCGACCTCGTCTTCCCGGATCGCGATCCAGGCCCGCCCGATGCGGGATCGGTTCAGTCGGTTCACGGCCAGGACGGTCAGCAGCGCGAGACCGAGGATGAGATAATAGAAATGGATCGGTTGGCTGAAGACGAACGACCCGATTGCCGGTCGGCCGATATTGAGAATGCCGTTGGGACCGTTCGTCACGCTGTCCCAGTTCTTTAAAACGAGATTCACGATCTGGATGAAACCCAGCGTCACGATTGCGAGGTAATCCCCGCGCAAGCGCAGCGTGATGACGCCCAGCGCGATTCCAAACGCGGCCGCGGCCATCCCACCGAGGGGCAGCGCAATCCAAAACGAGACGCCCAACTTCGTGGAGAGGAGCGCGTAGCTGTAGGCGCCGATCGCATAGAAGGAGATATATCCCAGATCTAAAAGTCCGGCCATTCCGACGACGATGTTCAGGCCCAATGCCAGTACGACATAGATTCCGGCCAGCGTCAGGACATCCATGATGTAGTTATTCATTCCCAACGGGAGAATCATCAGGAGCAGCAGTAGAAGGACAAAGAAGGCCTGTCGTTGCGGGACCGTCGGCCGAAAAGACCGCCACCCCGCCTCAGGCGGGCGGATCCGGCGAGCCGTTTCGGCCGTCAGCGCCTGCATCCGGGACGAGGCCGACACCCAGATCGTGGCCGACCAGAGGAGACCGCCGAGTGCGATGACCGCCGCGATCAGAACGGCCTGCCGCAATCCCGCAAACGGCAGGATCAAAAGCCCGATCCAGACTGCAATACCGGTCCATCGTAATAACAGCATCGGCAACCGCATCGTTTGCCGCCTAAACCTTCTCGGACGCTTTTTCGCCCAGCAACCCGCTCGGCCGGAGAATGAGGACGACGATCAAGATCAAGAAGGCGAAGACGTCCTTGTATTCGCTCGAGAGGTAACCGGCGCCGAGGCTTTCCACGAGGCCTAAAATAAACCCGCCCGCCATCGCGCCGGGGATATTCCCGATCCCGCCGAGCACGGCCGCCGTGAAGGCCTTGATCCCGGCGACATATCCGATGAAGAAATTCACGAGGCCGTAATAGATCGCCACCATCACTCCGGCCGCCGAGGCCAGAATCGAACCGATGACGAAGGTGATCGCGATGACCTTGTTGATGTCGATCCCGACCAGCCCGGCCATTCGTTTGTCCTGAGCCGTGGCGCGCATTGCCTTTCCCAGCCGGGTCTTCTTCACAAAAAGGCTGAGCCCGATCATCAAAAAAATAGAAGTCAGGATGATGAAGATCTGAAGGAGACTGATTGGAACGCCCAGAACGGCGACCGGCTCCGACGGCAGTAGATGGGGGAAGACCTTATCGGTTGATCCCTGGGCGAGCATCACGTAATTCTGGAGGAAGATCGACATCCCGATGGCCGAGATCAGCGGCGAGAGACGATTGGCATGACGCAGCGGGCGGTAGGCCACCCGCTCGAGCGTCAGGCCGTAGCCGGCGCAATAGAGCGCCGCGCCGACGAATACCAAAAACAGAGACAGCACAAGATGATGTTGAGTCAATCCGACGGCCGTAAAGAAAGTCAGAAGGAGAATTCCCAGATAAGCGCCGATCATGTAGATCTCGCCGTGCGCGAAATTGATCAGCTCTAAGACGCCGTAGACCATCGTGTAGCCGAGCGCGATCAGCGCGTACACCGCGCCCAGGGCCAGACCGTTGACGATTTGTTGGAGAAGCATTCGAGTGAAAATCCTTTTACAAAAGTGGAGGTATTACTAACACGACAGGGGGAAGAAGTCAATGAAGATAAACGCGTGGGGACGCGATGATTGGACTCAAGACAAGACGGATGGACCGGAGGGGAGTGGGGTATCAAGGTATTCTCTCAGAGAAAGGATTCGGATTCCTCTGTAATGTTTCAATCGAAGCATTTCCTTGTCCCCCGTAGCGATGCGCTCGGCGTTGCCCGCCAGGGCACATTCCAAAATCCTGTTATCCGGCTCGTCTTCAAACACCTTCAACTTCTTGTGGCTTGTGATCACTTCCGACATTTCAGTCAGGCTGACTGCAACTCTGCTCAGCGCTTCCATGTCCCGGCTGAATTTTCCGGCAAGTGTGGATAGAACTTCATCAAGGATCGGTTTCGAGATCAGCAGTGTGTCATGGCCGGAGGTGATTCTGAGAATGGCCTTTTCTGCCTGGCCGCCGGGGATGACGAGAGCCGAGATGAAGATGTTGGTGTCAAAGACGACTCTCACTTCTTGCTCAGGTAGCGCTTCAGATCACGTTCGGTGAGTATGCCTTTCTCCTTGGCCTTCGCGCTCCAGTAGCCCTGCACCTGAAAGAACTCCTCCGCCAGACGCTGTTTTTTCGCCAGCCGCAAGGCATCGTGGATGACCGCGCTGACGGTCTTGCCTTCTTCTTCCGCCATCTCATCCAGCTCCCGGGCAAGATTGGGAGGAAGCGAAATCGTCTTTTTAACAGCCACACCCATATCGCCCGACCTCCTCGGTATGAATAAATACTACCACACTTCTTTGACTCAATCAAGCCAGATAACTCGGCAAATCAATTCAGCCGCGGGTCGGGAGGCATCTCGGCATAGGCCGCGCCCAGGGCCAGGCCATTGACGATTTGTTGGAGGAGCATTCGTGTCAGAGTTGTGAGTGTGTGAAGGTGCAGGTAGTTCTAACACGTCAAGGGAAGGAAGTCAATTAGATCCAAATAACATTCACGGTTTTTTCGATCGTCTTAAATTCTTTGTCTCCAGTGATCAGATCGCCCTTCTTTTGCTTTGCAAGCGCAGCCGCGAAGCAATCGGCATACGACATCCGTTTTGTGGCCTTGAAGCGCGCGGCCTCGCGGGTGAGGTCTAAATCTACTTCAACCAAGTGGATCGGAAAGGACCGGACGAGTCGTTCGATCTCTTGTGCCTTGGCTTCTCCCAACCGCTTCATAATTTGATAATAAACCTCTCCCCAATTGACGACGCACATCAAAAGCGGCTTGGAGGAATGCGAGGCCTGCTCGAAGAGGTCGATCACTTTCTCGTGCCCGGCTTCTTGTTCGAGATAACACATCAAGGCCCAACTATCGAGAACCTTTGTGCCGGTCAATTTCTTCCTCCTCACGTTTGAGATCATCCCGCCGCTCTTCCTCCAAAGCCTTTAGAAGCCCCGTTCCCTTCAACGCACCGCTCATCTTTTGAAAATATTCCCGGTTCAACGGGCGGAGAATCAACTCGCCGTCCCGTTCCTCAATATAGAGCTTTGTCCCTTTCTTGATTCCCAGACGATGCCGAAGCTTCGCCGGAATGACAACCTGCCCTTTAATGGTAACCGCTGTTTCCATTGCATCCTCCTATGTGGCCTATGCCTATAATAGTTGTACCACATGTTAAAATGTAAGTCAACTGTTATTTTGTAATACCTTTATATCTGTGTGGTACGGAGGCGTTTAGGGGCGTTTGGACATGAAATAGAACAGGTTCAGATCAATTCAGCCGCGGGTCGGACGGCATGTCGGCATAGACCGCCCATTCTTGACCCAAGGTCTGCATGATCTTGGGCCAGACGCGGAGGGGATCGGGCTGGAAGACGATATTCGAATCGCCGGGCATCAATTTCCAACCCCCGGCGCTGAGCTCCATCTCAAGCTGGCCGGCCGCCCAGCCGGCGTAGCCCAGGTAAAATCGGGCGCGTGGTTCGGCCCCCAGATAACGATCAGGCGACTCGATCATCTGGAGGTCGCCGGTGAGATAGAGATCCTCCAAGACCGGATGCGCGGCGGGGGTCGGCTCCCCTCGATACAGGATCATCAACGCGTTTGTCTGAACGGGGCCTCCCGCATAGACCGGATCAGCCAGCCCGCGCAGCCTCTCGGCCTCGGGAAGGATCGAAGTGAGCCGGATCGCGGTGGGGCGATTCAGCACGAGCCCCATCGAGCCGTCGGCCCCGTGCTCGCAGAGCAGCACCACCGTCTGCCGGAAGTTCGGGTCCAGCAACGTCGGCATCGCGACCAGCATCATTCCCCTCTGAAGAATGGCTTTACCTCCCCGAAGGTTTCCAGAACTCCTCGAACTGTCCGTTTTTCGTAATCCAGACCACGTATTGGGTCGTGAGCAGATCCCCCTTCGAGTCAAACTGGAGCCGGCCGGTGATCCCGTCATAGCTCGTCGTACGGATCGCCTGGTTGATCCCGAATCCGTCCGTCGTGCCGGCCTTTTGTACGGCGTTCAAAAGCACCTGGGCCGCGTCGTAGGCATAAAAAGAATACGGTCCCGGCTCGCCGTACCGGGCCCGGTATTGCTTGAGCACCTCCTGCGCGGCCGGCAGCTTGGTCGTGTCCGGGCTGAAGGTGAGATAGGTTCCGTCGGCCGCCTCGCCCGCGATCTGGACAAATACTTGATCGATCACCCCGTCGCCGCTGACCATCGGGACGTTCAGCCCGACCTCCTTGGCCTGCTTGACCAGCAGCCCCCCTTCCGGGTAGATCCCGCCGAAGAAATAGACGTCCGGCTTTTTGGAGACGACGGTCGTCAGTACGCCGCGGAAATCCTTGTCTCCCTGGATGATTCCGCTGTAGTACACCACCTCGGCGCGGTTTCCGAGGGCCTTTTTAAATTCGTCCGCGAGGCCCTGGCCGTAGGTCGTCTTGTCGTGCAGCACCGCCACCCGTTTGGCCTTCAACTGCGCGGCGACGAATTCGGCCGCCACCTTTCCCTGCTGATCATCCCGACCGCAGACGCGGAAGACGTTCGAATAGCCCCGATCGGTCACCCGGGGGTTGGTCGAGGCCGGCGTGATCATCGGGATGTCGGCCCGGTGATACACCTCGGAAGCCGGGATGGAGGCGCTGGAGTTCCAATGGCCCACGACACCGACCACGCCGGAGTTGACGAATTTATTGGCGATCGCCACGGCCTGCTTGGGATCGTGCTGGTCGTCCCCGACGAGAAGCTCGACCTTCTTGCCGAGCAGCCCGCTCGTCTCATTCCATTTCGCGACGGCCAGCTCGACGCCGTTTTTAAGATCATTGCCTTGCTTGCTCTGGTCCCCCGTCATCGGCCCGGCGACCGCGATGCGGATCGTGTCGGCCGGTCTGGAGCAGCCCGTTCCGCCGAACAAGGCAAAAATTAGAACGGCAAGAAGCGGCGAATGAATCCGTCTGAATATCTCAATCATCGTTCTCTCCAAAAACCGCCGACTCTAACAAGTATAAGTTTGGCGCGCCCGGCAGGATTTGAACCTGCGACCCTCTGCTTAGAAGGCAGATGCTCTATCCCCTGAGCTACGGGCGCTTGTTTCCCGACTGTTGTGTGTAACGGATGGTCGGGGTGCCCGGACTTGAACCGGGGACCCCCTGCGCCCAAGGCAGGTGCGCTACCAGGCTGCGCTACACCCCGACATAAAACGGCCCTTCACATCATTCATGCATCGATCAGCGCGGGCAATAATTCCCTCATTTTTTGCGCGGCGCGAGCCCGATGGCTGATGCGGTTCTTCTCTTCAGTCGAGATCTCGGCATAGGTCTTACCTAACTTCGGAAGATAGAACAGGGCATCATAGCCGAAACCGCCCGTCCCCTGCTCTTTATCGGCGATCCGACCCGAAAGAACGCCTTCCACCACGTGGGTCTCCCCCGATGGACTGACGAGCGCCAAAACGGTGCGAAACGTGGCCGTCCGTTTCACGGTCGGAACCGATTCCATCAGCCGAAGGAGTTTTCGTCGGTTATCGGCGAAGGTAACTCCCTCTCCCGCAAATCGCGCCGAATAGAGGCCCGGCCGGCCGTTCAAGGCATCCACCTCCAGCCCGGTATCGTCTCCGAGGGCCCACTGGCCCGTAAATCGCGCCGCCGTGAGCGCTTTGTGGACGGCGTTCTCGGCATACGTCACGCCTTCTTCCTTTAATTCCGGCGCATCGGGATAGTCCCAAAACGGGATCAGTCGGACCGGCGCTCCTTTTAACATCGCCGAGATCTCCTCGAACTTGTGCCGGTTGTTCGTCGCGAACACGACCTCTTTCACGGTCCGCCCAACGGGAGCCCCTTTAAGAGTTTCTTCTGGCGGGCGATGAGCTGTTTGACGCCTTTTCTGGCGAGGGCCATCAACCCGTCCATCTCGGACCGGGTGAAGGGATGAAGCTCGGCCGTGCCCTGGATCTCGACGAACTTGTCGCTTCCGGTCATGACCACGTTCATGTCCACCTCGGCGTTGGAGTCTTCGGCATAGCACAGATCCAGCACGGTCCGGCCTCGAACCCGACCCACGCTGACGGCGGCCAGATAATCCTTAATCGGTATGCGGTCGATCCGCCCCTCTTTTTGGGCATGGGCGAGGGCATCGGCCAGCGCGATGAAGGCCCCGGTGATCGAGGCGGTCCGGGTCCCGCCGTCGGCCTGGATCACGTCGCAGTCGATCCAGAGGGTGCGCTCCCCCAAGGCGTCCAAGTCCGTCACGGCGCGAAGCGATCGGCCGATCAGCCGCTGGATCTCGTGGGTCCGGCCGCCGATGCGGCCCCGCACCGACTCGCGCGGAATGCGCTCGTGCGAGGAACGGGGCAGCATGCCGTACTCGGCCGAGAGCCAGCCCTTTTTTTTGCCTCGGAGAAACGGCGGGACGGACTCGTCCATCGTGACGGTGCAGATCACCTTGGTGTCCCCCATCTCGATCAGGACCGATCCCTCGGCGTTCTTCAGATAGGACCGGGTGATCTTAACGGGTCGCAGCTCATCGTTCCGTCGGCCGTCCGGCCGGCGTTCTTCTTGCGGCATCCGGGTCGCCTCTCCGTTAAAAAGCGGGGTGATTATAGCCCAACCCGTCGAGAAATAGCAATCGCCGGGGGCCGAGTCGGGATGGAATTTTTGTCGGAGATCAGGCCTGAACGAGGGTCAGCTTTAGGTGGGCCGTCACGTCCTGATGAACCTGGATCGGAATGGTAAAACTGCCGACTTCTTTCAACGGGTCTTCGAGACGGATCTTACGCTTGTCGATCTCGATTCCTTCCTTGGCCAAGGCCTCCGCAACATCCTTATTGGTCACGGAGCCGAACAGTTTTCCTTCCTCGCCCACCTGCACCGGGATCGTGATCGGCGTGGCATTGATTTTCTCGGCGACGGCCTCAAATTCCTTTTTGAGTTTTCGAGCCTGATCGGCGATCAGCCGCTTTTCATGTTCCAAGACCTTGACGCTTTTGGTGGTGGCTTCGACCGCTTTTTTCTTGGGGATCAGAAAATTCCGCGCGTAGCCGTCTTTAACCGTCACCAGATCGCCCATTTTGCCCAAGGTCTCGACATCTTCCCTCAAAATCACTTTCATGACGAACTCCTTTTCATGTTGAGTATGCCCCTAAAGGAAGGTCAGTATAGACAAACGGCCCGCCGCCTGTCAACTGCTCGCATGGATCGTGGCGACGATGGAAACCGCCGAAGAAGGAAACGGCTTACGTATCATGGGATCGGCCGGCGGGAGGAACGGACGACGCGGGGGTCGGCGCCGCGGGCTTGAAGATCTTCCGGATGAAAAGCGCCGCCGGCCGCTCGACCACTCCGGACAGTGCATAGCCGGCAAACAGGACGAATAATAAGATTTGCGGTTCGGCCGCCAGAATGATCAGGACTAAGACGGCCGAGACCAGCACGTGAAACGGCTTGCGGCCCCGCAGATGAAAATCCTTGAAGCTGCGGTAATGAAAGGTGCTCACCATGAGAAACGCCAGCGCGTAAATCAGCCCCAAGATCAACATCGGTTTGATCTCGGTTCCCATCCGAAGGATATGATGATCCAGCACGACCAGCGAGGCGATCACGCCGGCCGCGGCCGGGATCGGAAGCCCGACGAAATGTTTGCTCTCGACCGATCCGACCTGGACGTTGAACCGCGCCAACCTCAGCGTGCCGCATGCCAGGAAGAGGAAGGCCGCGACCCAGCCGATGCGTCCGTAGCTGCTTAAGGCCCAGGAATAGATCAACAGCCCGGGGGCCACGCCGAAGGAGACCGCATCGGCCAACGAGTCGTATTCCACGCCGAATCGGCTGGTCGTCTTGGTCAGACGCGCCGATTTGCCGTCCAACACGTCAAAGGCCATCGCCACGAGGATCGCCAATGCCGCGCGCAGGTAATCGGCATTAAAGACCGCGATAACGGCATAAAACCCGCTGAAGAGGTTTCCGGTCGTCAACAGGTTCGGAATTAAATAAATGCCGCGCCGATAATCTTTCAGTCGATAATCTTTCATTTGAGCACTCCAATCACGCTTGACCCGCCTTTCACTTTTTCTCCCAACATCACTTTGAGTTCGGTTCCGAGAGGCAAAAACAGGTCGGTCCGGGAACCGAATCGGATCATTCCAAACCGGCCGCCTCTCTGAACCGCATCGCCTTCTTTAACCCAACAAACGATACGCCGCGCCACCAACCCCGCGACCTGGACGAATACGATCTTGACTCCTGAAGGCGTTTCGAGCAGGACCGCGTTCTGCTCATTCTCGGTCGAGGCCAGATCCTTGTTCGCGGCCAGGAATTTTCCGGGTTGATAATGAATTCCGCGAATTCGGCCGGAGCAGGGGATCCGATTCACATGAACATCGAACAGATTCAAGAAGATGCTGATCTTGACCGCGCGATCTTTGAGAAACCGCTCCTCCTCGACCTCGGCCATTTCAATTATTCTACCATCTGCGGGAGAAACAATCAAACCTTCGCCGGTGGGAATGATTCGACGGGGGTCCCTGAAAAACCAGAAGGTCTGAAGGGCCAGCGCGCCCATGACGGCGGTCAGCCAGACGATCTTCAGAGAGGCGATGACCGCGGTCAGGACGGTCGCGCCGATCAGAAACGGCAACCGTTCGCGAACTACCGGTGACTGCTCTTTGGACACGATGGGGTAAGCGGCCCTCTTCGCCTCTAATTCTTATCCTTGTCCACCAGCCGGTCTTTTTTCAACCAGGGCATCATCGCCCGCAGCTTGCTTCCCACTTCTTCAATGCGGTGGGCCTCCCCTTTTTTGAGCAGCGCGTTGAAGACCGGGCGCCCGGCTTTATTCTCCAAGATCCATTCCTTGGCAAACCGCCCGCTTTGGATCTCGTCTAAGATGCGCTTCATTTCCCGGCGCGTCTCGTCCGTGATGATCCGCGGACCGCGGGTCACGTCGCCGAATTTGGCCGTGTTGCTGATGGAGTAACGCATGTTTGAGATGCCGCCTTCGTAGATGAGATCCACGATCAGTTTGACCTCATGAAGACATTCAAAGTAAGCCATTTCGGGGGAATAGCCGGCTTCGACCAAGGTCTCATAGCCGGCCTGAATCAACGACGTCAATCCGCCGCAGAGCACCACCTGTTCTCCGAACAGATCGGTTTCACACTCCTCGCGGAAACTGGTCTCGATCACCCCGGCCCGCGTCCCCCCGATCGCCTTGGCGTAGGCCAGGCCCATCTTTTGGGTATCTTTTGAAGGGTCCTGATGGATCGCCAGGAGCATCGGCACGCCGCTCCCCTTGCTGTACTCGGACCGCACCAAATGGCCCGGTCCTTTGGGCGCCACCATGAACACATTCAGATCCGGCCTTGGGACGACCTGCCCGAAATGGATATTGAAGCCGTGCGCAAAGGCCAGATAACCGCCTTTTCGAAGATTCGGCTCAAGATCATTTTTGTAAAGATCGGCCTGCAGCTCATCCGGAGTAAGAATCATCACGATATCCGACAACCCCGCGGCCTGAGCCGGAGTGACCACTTTAAAACCGGCCCGCTCGGCCTTCGCCCAGGATCGCCCCTCCCGAAGACCCAGCACGACCGGAATTCCGCTGTCCTTTAAGTTGTTGGCATGGGCATGGCCCTGGCTTCCGTAACCGATGACGGCGACGGTCTTTCCCTTGAGCTGTTTTAAATCGGCATCTTTGTCATAGTAGATCTTCATCGTCATCGTTTTTTCTCTCGCTTATGTTCCGACCCGCTTTATGTCTTGGCTTTTGTCTTGGCTTTTGTCTTGGACCGTCGTCTTAACATCTTCTCGCGCGATCGCAATCCGGCCGGTGCGGACCAGTTCTTTGATCCCCAACGGCCTCAACAGATTGATGATCGCCTCGATCTTATCGGTGTCGCCCGTGATCTCGATGGTATACGTGCCGGGCGTGGAATCCACCACCTTGGCTCGGAAGATATCCGTAACGCGCAGGGCCTCGGCACGGTCTTCCCCTTTGGCATTGATCTTGATCAGAACCGTTTCACGAGCGACGAAGGCGCTCTCGGTCAGGTCCACCACCTTGATGACGTCGATGAGCTTATTCAGTTGTTTCGTGATCTGCTCCACGATCCGGTCGTCCCCGCGCGTGACGAGCGTCATGAGCGATATGCTCGGATCCATGGTGGGCCCCACCGACAGGCTTTCGATGTTGAAACCTCGTCCGCTGAACAAACCGGCCACGCGGGACAGCGCTCCGAATTTGTTTTCGACCATCACCGAGATGATATGTTCCATATGTTTTAATCTCAAATTTTAAATTTGAAATTTCAAATGTTCCGACGGCCGATCAGGCCGTCAGGACCCCTTCCTTCTCGCCGTTGCCGGCCTTTTTCAGCCCGGCCTTTTCTTTCTCTTTCTTCTGAAGTTCCGCTGGATTTTCCAGAATCATTTCGTTGTTCGCCCCGCCGGCCGGGATCATGGGATAACAGTTTTCATGCGGGTCCACTTGAAAATCGATCAGCACCGGCTTATCGATCTTTAAGGCCTCCTGGATCACGCCGTCCACCTCATCCGGTTTCGTCGCGCGAAGGCCGATCGCTCCGTAAGCGTCCGCCAGTTTCACATAATCCGGACAGGTACCCAGATAACTGGCCGAGTAGCGGCTGTTGTAGAACAGATCCTGCCATTGACGCACCATGCCGTGATAGCCGTTGTTCACGATCGCCACCTTGACCGGCAGATGATGGTCCATCGCGGTGGCCAGTTCCTGAAGATTCATTTGAAAGCTTCCATCGCCGACGATGGCCAAGACCAGCCGGCCGGGAAAGGCCCGTTGCGCCCCAAGCGCGGCCGGAAAACCGAACCCCATGGTGCCCAGGCCGCCCGAGGTCAGCCAGGTCCGCGGGTGGTCCAGCTTGAAATGCTGGGCCGCCCACATCTGGTGCTGACCGACATCGGTCGCCACGATGGGGTTTTGGTCTTTGGTGAGCTGGTACAGCCGGTCGATCAGGTAGGAAGTTTTGATCTTTTGATTCTTCTCCTGCGTGTACGTCAACGGGTGTTTCTTCTGCCATTCCTCGATCTGATTCCACCAGGGTTTGAGCTCTTCTTTGCGCCGGCCGTCCACGGAGGTCCGAAGATGCTGGTTGAGTTCTCGAAGAACGCATTTCACATCGCCCACGATGGGGATATGCACATCCATGATTTTTTGTATCGACGTCGGATCAATATCAACATGGACGATCTTCGCATAGGGCGCGAATTCGGACACCTTGCCCGTCACGCGGTCGTCGAACCGGGATCCCACCGCCATAATCAGGTCCGAATGATGGATCGCCATGTTGGACGCATAGCTGCCGTGCATTCCGAGCATTCCCAGCGAAAGGGGATGGGTTCCCGGGAAACTGCCCAGCGCCATGAGCGTCATGTCCACCGGGATCTGGGTCAGCTCGGCAAACTCCCGCAGCTCTTCAAAGGCGTTGGAGAAGACCGTGCCGCCGCCGACATAAAGAACCGGTCGCTTGGCCTTCAAGATGGCGTCGGCCGCCTGCTTGATCTGCCACTTATGCCCCTCGTAGGTCGGATTATACCCGCGGATATAGACCTTTTCCGGATAATTGAATTCGGCCTGGTTCATGGAGACATCTTTCGGAATGTCCACCAAGACCGGACCCGGCCGCCCCGTCGTCGCGATATAAAAAGCCTCCTTGATCGTCTGGGCGAGATCGTTGACGTCTTTGACGAGGTAATTGTACTTTGTGCAGGGACGGCTGATTCCGACGTTGTCCGCTTCCTGAAAAGCGTCATTGCCGATGAGGTTCGTCGAGACCTGTCCTGTAAAGACCACAAGCGGCACCGAATCCATATAAGCGTCCGCCAGGCCGGTCACGGTATTCGTCATGCCCGGTCCCGATGTCACAAGAACCACGCCCGGTTTTCCGGTGGCCTTCGCGTAACCCTCCGCCATATGCATCGCCCCCTGCTCGTGTCGAGTCAGGACCAGGGCCGGATCTTTGTAGTCGTACAATACGTCAAAGATTTTTAAGACCACCCCTCCGGGCAGACCGAAAATAACCTTGACCTCTTCCTTTCTCAATGACTCGACGAAAATCTGGGCGCCGTTCAATCGCATACACCCCTCCCCGGGTGCTCTAAAACAGTTCCACCGGACGGTGTTTCAGATGCTATCTGTCGGAAACTTTGGGAAAATGAGACTATCAATTTACCATACGGGGTTGGAGATAGTCAACACCCCATGGACAACGCAGGACGGACGATCCTAAAAACGCGATGGCGGTGAATGGATTTAAGGAGCGGGGCGTGTTTCGAATCGATCGCCTTTGAAGATGACCTCTGTGTTCTGAAGAACCTTGGCCGTCGCGGTGGCTTCCTGAACCGCGATGATTTCCAGCTCACCGATGACGCGTCGCGGAAGGCGGACCCCTCCTCCGGGCGAGAAATAATCCGTCTTTTGCCCCTCGCGAACGACCGCAAACCGGTCCCCGGCCCGGACCCCGTGTTGTCGGCCGCGATCCAAATAAACCACATCCGACTGCGCCTGCGCCACACGATCCTCTTTCACCTCCACGATAACCCCCCGGAGTTCATGACCGGACGGTGATACGGCAGTCGCCCTTTCATCCGAAGCCCCCTCCGGGGCTTCAACGGGCATCAGCAAATCCCCTTTTTGAATGGAGTCATACGAGATCAGCACTTTAGCTGAGACGGTCTTTTCTCTCGGGTTCGCGCCGATGACCTCCGCCATGCCCAAAATTCGGATGAGGTTGCCCATGTATTTCCCGGTTCTCGGATGATACACCTTGCGTACCATTCGAAAAACCGTGTACCGGTCCCCCACACGAAGCTGCGACCCTTTCATCGCCAGGAGATAGACCGTCTCATCCAGGCCGATCAGTTCACGATTATCCCGAGCCCCGACGACAACTCCCACGCCCCGCTGGCCGGTCAAGATGTATCCGCTGGCTGCGAGGAGGCCCTGATCCAAGGGTTTCACCTCCGGCACAGGCGCTTCCGGTATTGGAACCGTGACCTCTACGCTTTTTTCGACCTCCACGGGAGCCGGTTTTTCAATTTTTTCAACCGTTGGAGGTTCAACCGTCGGCGGCGGAAGGGACGGCAAGGCCGGCGCCGTGGGTTGCGCGGTTTCGACCAAAGCCGTCCGCGGAGCGGGTTCTTCGCCGGGCAGCTCGATCACGTTTCCCGGATAGATAAGGTCCGGGTTAAGAATGGAACGGTTATTTCTCCAGAGTTTCGGCCAAAGAAAGGAATTTCTCAGATGGGCGTTGGATATACCCCAGAGGGTATCACCCTCCCGCACAGTATATTTTATCGGACCGGTCTTGGTCTCCGGAGCGGGCAAGGCCCGGGATTCGGGAGCAGGGGCCGGAGTTTTGTTCAGCGTCGTCGAAACGTCCGGGGCGGCGGTTGACGCCTCGGGGGGGGTGGTTTCTTGACCCCACCCCATCGGATACGTCCACAATACTCCCCACAGAATGACCACGGCTAAGGTCACGGGACTGTGCCCTCGCCGTCCGCAGTTCGTCATGCAGAACGTTTCTCCTGTTTCGTCTTCATTGACGGTCCGCTGTTTCAAAACCGGCATTCATACGATACCAGATCGGTTGAAAAAGTCAAGTGAAAAAAGAGCCCTCTCGATCATTTGATCCGTCTCCTTGAAAAAAGATCGCGATCTGTTATAATAAAACCGTTTTGCAGAATTAAACCGAACGGTGTCGGGTCGAAAAATTTGAAGGTGACCCATGATCGTGGTCGCGGATGATGAATCGCATCCGGAACAGGCGGAGGAGTTTCCGAAAGCGGACGGGGTTCACCGTTTTATTGCAAAGTTCATCGATTTTCTGATCGTCGCGGCCTTGGCCCGACTGATTCACCCGGTGGGATTCTTTGCCGGAATGACCTATCTCTTGATCGCGGACGGCTTGTACAAGGGACAGAGCATCGGAAAACGGTTGATCGGTTTGGAGACCCTTCGAACCGATCGTAGAACGGCGGCCTCGTTTCGAGAGTCCATCGTGCGGAATATCCCTTTTTCCGCAGCGTATCTCTGCGGGGTTGTGCCGTATATCGGTTGGATGTTCGGCGTTGGAATCATGACGGTTGAATCGCTCCTCGTCATCGGCAACCTGCACGGCCGCCGCGTCGGAGACGAGATCGCGAAAACACAGGTGGTCGATCAACGGCCGTCTGCTCCGGATGTCCATCCCGGGGCATCGGCCATGGTAGGATCATAGAGTCGCAATCCTATTGGATCGTGCGATGGAGGGAAGAGGCCTTCATTTTTTCGAGAGGAGGACGGCGTGGGCGTCGTAGATAACTTTTTTGGGTTGTTTTCGAATGATTTGGCAATCGATCTGGGCACCGCAAATACGCTTGTCTACTTGAAAGGCAAAGGCATCGTGATCAATGAACCCTCCGTCGTGGCCATCGACCGGAAGACCAGCAAGGTCCTGGCGGTCGGAGCCGAGGCCAAGAAAATGCTCGGGAGAACACCGGGCAACATCGTCGCGATTCGACCGATGAAAGACGGTGTGATCGCTGATTTCGAGATCGCGGAGAAGATGCTCAGCCATTTCATCGCCAAGACGCACAACCGCAGCACCTTCGTCCGCCCCCGGATCGTGATCGGCGTCCCTTCGCGAATCACGCAGGTGGAGAAGCGCGCCGTCAGGGACTCGGCGCAGCTCGCCGGCGCGCGCGAGGTCTACCTGATCGAGCAGCCGGTCGCCGCGGCCATCGGGGCCGGCCTGCCGATCGCCGAGCCTTCCGGAAATATGGTGGTCGACATCGGCGGCGGGACCACGGACGTGGCCGTCATTTCTCTCGCCGGAATCGTGTACAGCGAGTCCGTCAAGGTCGCGGGGGACAAAATGGATGAGGCCATCATGAACTACATCAAGCGGAAATACAATCTGCTGATCGGCGAGCCGATGGCGGAGCAGGTGAAGTTTGAAATCGGATCGGCGTTTCCGTTGGAAGAACGGAAAACGATCACGATCAAAGGCCGCGACCTTCTCTCGGGGATTCCCAAGACGCTGGTGATGGACGACAGCGAGATTCGCGAGGCCTTGTCGGAACCGATCAGCGCGATCGTGAATGCCATCAAGGTGGCACTGGAGAATACGCCGCCCGAGCTGGCGGGAGACATCATCGACCGGGGAATCGTGTTGACCGGCGGCGGATCGCTTCTCCGGGGGATGGACATCCGTCTTCGGGAAGAGACCAACCTGCCGGTGATTACGGTCGAAAATCCCCTCACGACGGTCGTTCTGGGAACGGGCAAGGTCTTAGACGAGCTGGATCTGCTCAAAAAAGTCGCCATCATGTCTCAATAGACCTTAAAAGACCCTCCTGGTTTCGGCCATGAATCTTCCGAAAGGGCGCGGCGCGCAAGGAAATGCTTCGGCGGTTTTTAAATTACAAACGGGTCATCACGCTTTCCCTTATCGTCGCTTTTGTGATTCTGCTTCTCTTTCCGGAATTGCAGAAACGCCCCTTCTATTCCTTGAGCCGTCCGGTGGTATTCCTGATCTCCGGACTGCAGAGGGGCTTGACCTGGATCGGCGCCGGCATCGGAAACGCATGGAACGGGTACATCAACCTGACCTCCGTACGGCATGAAAACGAACGTTTAAAACAAGACCTGGCGCGGCTCCGAAACGAAAACATCCAACTCCAGGAGGCTGAACGGGCCAATGAGCGATTCCAGCAGATCCTCGAATTTAAAAAGGACAAGCCCTACTCCGTGCTTGTGGCGGCCGTGATCGGCCGCGACCCCTCCAACTGGTACCGAACCCTGATGATCGACAAAGGGCAGCGGGACGGCGTGGCCGTCGAGATGGGCGTCATCGCCCCGGCCGGCGTCGTGGGGCGCGTGATCAAAACCGGCCCCAACGTATCTCAGATCCTTCTTCTGACGGATCGGAACAGTGCGATACCGGCCTTGATCCAACGCACCCGAGATGAAGGACTGGTCGAAGGCGCCGAAAACGGACTGGCGCGCATGAAGTATCTGTCCTTGCTTTCGGAGGTCAAGGAAGGCGATCTCGTCCTGACCTCCGGATTGATCGGGAATCTGCCGAAAGGGCTGCCGATCGGAACGCTCGGCCCCGTCACGAAGAAGGAGCTTGATCTCTTCCAGCAGGCCGAGGTAATCCCCGGTCTGGATTTCTCAAAATTGGAAGAGGTTCTGATCGTCACATCCGTAGAAGGACAACGATGAAACGATGGGTCTACTTCATTTTGGTCTTGGCATTGGTTCCGGTGCAAACCACCTGGGCCCATGGAATCCGTCTACACGACGTCAAGCCGGACCTGGGACTTCTTCTGGTCTACTTTATCGGCTTTTACGCCGGTGAACTGGACGGGCTCGTCATGGGACTGGCGGCCGGAGCGCTCTTGGATCTTTTTTCAGGAGGGCCGTGGGGCTTAAACCTCGTCACCAAGGCGATCTTGGGAGTCCTGGCCGGTGTCCTCGGCCGTTTTTTTCTGAATACGACGGGCATTCCGACCATGGGAATGATCTTCGCGCTGTCCGTTCTATCCGGAATCCTGGTGCACGGCTTCGATCAATTGATGATGGGCGGAATCCGGTTCGGCGAGGCGCTTCGTTGGACCCTCCTGCCCGAAGCGTTGTATAATGCCGCATTGGGAGGAATCCTGTTCTGGGCCGGGATCGGCCGATTACGCAGTCAGAAAGAAAGGGCCGTCGCTTAAGCATGGATTTCAATACAACACCATCCGACCATTTGCGGGAACTGCAGCGGCGTCTCGGTTATTTGCTGATCGGGATCGTCGCGATTTTTGCGGCTCTCCTCTTGCGGTCCTGGTATCTCCAGATCACCAAAGGGAATTACTACAAAGAGCAGTCCGAGAACAACCGCGTCCGCGTCGTGTATGTTCAACCTCCACGAGGCCAGATCCTTGATCGCCGCGGCGAATTGCTGGCGAATAATGTACCCAGCTTCAACCTCTACCTGGTCTTAGAAGACGTCTTGGACCGGAGGTCCCTCTTGGATCAACTGGCGCGTCTCATTGAGCTGGACCGCGAGGAACTGGACCGAAAGATGAATTCCCGTAAAAACAATGTCCCGTACATGCCGATTAAAATCAAAGAAGGGCTGTCGCTGAAGGAGGTGGCCCTGATCGAGTCTCACCGGTTGGACCTGGCCGGCGTGGTGCTGGAGGCCGAGCCCCAGCGGAATTACCTCTATGGGTCCTTGGCGGCGCATCTCTTGGGATACGTGGGCGAGATCTCCCCGGCGGAGCTTCAGGAATCGGAAAACATCAATGTCCTCCCCGGAACATCGGTCGGCCAGAGCGGCGTGGAAAAGACCTACGACCCTCATGTCCGAGGGGAGGTCGGACAAAAGATCATTGAGGTGGATGCCGTCGGCCACGAGATGAAAATCCTCCGCGTTCAAGAACCGGTGGCTGGCAACGACCTCTATTTAACGATCGACCTCGATGTCCAGAAGGCGGCGGAAGAGGCCCTCGGGGCGAGCTCCGGAACGATCGTGGCCCTCGATCCCCGCAACGGCGAGGTCCTGGCCATGACCAGCCATCCCCCGTTCGATCCGAATCAATTGTCGCGGAGCCTGTCGTCCGCGGCATGGGAAACGCTGGCTTCGGATCCGGGCCACCCCCTCACCAACCGGGCCACGCAGGGCCAGTACCCGCCGGGCTCGACCTTCAAGCTCGTCGTCTCGTCCGCCGCGCTTGAAACGAAGGAGATCTCGCCGACGGACAAGATCACCTGTTTAGGGGGAATGCCGTTCGGCAAACGGATTTACAACGACTGGAAAAAGGGCGGACACGGACCCATGGATCTCCATTCCGCAATCGTCCAATCGTGCGACGTCTTTTTTTACGAGGTGGGCCGACGGGTGGGAATCGAGCGCATTGCGGATTATGCCTCCCGGTATGGACTGGGTCAACCCACCGGGATCGAACTGACCTCCGAGAAAGGGGGCGTCGTTCCCTCATCCCAATGGAAGATCCGGACCAAAGGGGAACCGTGGTATCCCGGAGAAACCTTATCGGCCTCGATCGGGCAGGGATTCGTCACCGTCACCCCGCTTCAGTTGGCCAATCTCATCGGGACCGTCGCGATGTCGGGAGTCCGGTATCAGCCCCATCTGATCAAGGCCGTCCGGGACCGGGTCACGGGACGGCTGTTCGAATTCCCGCCGGTTCGAGTCGGCAAAGTGGAGATTGCGGAAGAAACCTACGACGCGATCCGCCAGGCCCTCGCCGGCGTGGTCTCGGAGCCCCACGGCACCGGCGGGGCCGCCCGATCAAAAAAAGTGACCATCGGGGGGAAAACCGGAACGGCCCAGGTGGTGGAGGCGAAGCCGGGCGTCGCAACAAAATCATTGCCCAAGGAGCTTCAAGACCATGCCTGGTTCATTGCCTTCGCGCCGGTTGAGAATCCCCGGATTGCGGTGGCGGTCCTGGTGGAACACGGAGGCCACGGGGGAGAGACCGCCGCTCCGCTGGCCCGACGCGTAATCGAGGAGTATTTGAAAAATGATCGACCGGAGATTCCTCAACAGCTTTGACGGATGGTTCGTGATGGTCCTGCTCCTGATCTTAACCCTGGGAGTGCTCTCGATCTACACCGTGACGAACACCGTTTTGTCAAAAGCCCACCTGGCCGTCTATGAAAAGCAGATGGTCTGGATTGCATTGGGCGGGATCGTCTTTTTCATCGCGGCCTTCGTCGATTACCATGAAATCGCCCGGTTTGCCGCCGTCTTTTACGTGACCTGCGTCGTCCTCCTGATCCTGGTGTTGCTGGTCGGGCGGACCGGGATGGGCGCCCGTCGTTGGCTTTCGTTGGGCTTTTTCGATCTGCAGCCGTCGGAATGGATCAAACTGGTCGTCATCCTGGTCCTGGCCCGGTATTTCTCGACCCGATGCGGCCCCCACGGCCTCGGCCTTTGGGAATTGATCGTGCCGGCCGTAGGGGTGGGCATCCCGCTGGTCCTGGTGCTCAAGCAGCCGGACCTCGGAACGGCCATGGTGCTCGTGTTCATTCTATCGGTCATGGTTTTTTTAGTCGGATTGCGGTCGAAGACGGTCGGATCCTCGATTCTCGTCTTGCTGATGGCCTTTCCGTTCATCTGGGAGATTTTTTGGGGCGTGCTCAAGCCGTATCAACGAAACCGGCTGATCGCCTTTGTCAATCCGGCGGTGGACCCGATGGGCCGCGGTTACCACGCCCTTCAATCGAAAATCGCGATCGGGTCGGGCGGATGGTTCGGGAAGGGGTTGTTCGGCGGAACCCAAAGCCAGTTGAAATTTCTGCCGGAAGGCCATACCGATTTTGTCTTCTCGGTTTTCGCCGAGGAATGGGGGTTTGTGGGCGTGCTCGTGCTGCTCCTGTTGTATTTTCTCTTGATCGCATGGGGGATCGACGTGGCCTACAAGGCCAAGGACGCGTTGGGCGTCTTCTTGGCGGTGGGAGTGGTGGCGATGTTGGCGTTCTACCTCGCCGTCAACATCGGCATGACGTTGGGGATCGTCCCGGTCGTGGGCGTCCCGCTCCCCTTAATGAGTTACGGAGGCAATTCCATTCTGACGACCATGACCGGTCTGGGACTTCTCTTGAATATTAAGATGCGCCGGTTTATGCTCTTTTACTGACAAAAAGAAGCTCGATTCATTTAGAGGGAACATTATGGCAACCGAAATTGTGATCAACACGACCCGTGAAGAGACCCGGGTGGCCGTCTTGGAAAACCGTGCAGTGACGGAACTGTATATCGACCGCCGAAAGGATCAGGGGATTGTCGGCAATGTGTATAAAGGCCGCGTGGTGAAGGTCCTGCCCGGCATGCAGGCCGCCTTCGTGGATATCGGGCAGGAGCGGGCGGCCTTTCTGTACGTGGACGATATCACCGTCCAGACGAATGATTACGCGCGATTCCTGGAAGAGACCGACGACAAACCCGACGGCGCATCCCGGGAACGGGCCGAGGAGAAAACGGGAAAGACGGCGGACGCCCCGGGCGCGGCCGAGGCCGTCGAGGCCGAATCGCCGATGACGGCCGCTCCCCCGGAGGAAGCGGATGACGGCGAGGAGCCGTCCGGCGGCGAGGAACGCGCCGGACGAGAAGCCCGGGAGACCGAGCTGCGCGAGTCCGAACGGCCAAAACCCCGCCGTTCGGGAAGCAAATCGATCGAGGACATGCTCCAGGAAGGTCAGGAGATCATGGTCCAGGTGACGAAAGAACCGATGGGCACCAAGGGGCCGCGTGTGACCATGTATGTCTCCCTGCCGGGACGCTACCTGGTCCTCATGCCGAACGTCAACCATGTCGGCGTCTCCCGCCGCATCGGCAGGGACGAGGAACGCGGACGGCTCAAGGACCTGATCTATCGGCTCCGGAAACCCGGAACCGGATATATCGTTCGGACCGTGAGCGAGGGGATGACGGAGGAGGAGGTCCGGGCCGACATGGCCTTCCTGGATCTGGTTTGGAAAAACATCCTGAAGAAGAAAGAGCCGGGGTCGGCCCCGCTCCTGCTGCACAACGACCTCGACCTGGTCTTCCGGACGATCCGGGATCTCTTCACGCACAAGGTGGACCGATTGATCGTGGATTCCAAGCCGGAATATGAGCGGATCAAGGAATTCGTCAACACCTTCATGCCGGATCTCTCGTCCCGCGTGGAGCTGTACGATCGGGAAGAGTCCCTGTTCGACAACCTGGAGATCGAGCTGGAGATCTCCAAGGCCCTGGGGCGCAAGGTCTGGCTCAAGTCGGGCGGGTATATCGTGATCGATCACACCGAGGCCCTCACGGTGATCGACGTCAACACCGGCCGGTTCGTGGGCCGACGTCATCTCGAAGACACTATTTTAAAGACGAACCTGGAAGCGGTGAAGGAAATCGCCTACCAGTTGCGGCTCCGGAACATCGGCGGGATCATCGTGATCGATTTTATCGATATGGAACGGGAACGGAACCGGGAAAAGGTCTATAACCTGTTCCAGGAGGCCTTAAGCAAAGACCGCGCCAAGAGCCGCATTCTCCGGATCTCGGAGCTGGGCCTGGTCGAGATGTCGCGCGAACGCACCCGCGAGGACCTGCTGCGCGTCATGTGCGAACCCTGCAGCTATTGCGAAGGCCGGGGCTACACGAAATCGCCCACCACGGTCTGCTACGAACTGTTCCGTGAGATCCGGAAGGTCGGGACCTCGCCGAAAAACAAAAAGATCATCATCGGCGTTCACCCGGACGTGGCCAATCTTCTGTACGATGAAGAACGGCAGAGCATCGACGACCTGGAGCGGGAGATGCACAAAAAGATCATCATCAAGGCCGACTCGAACCTGCATATCGAACAGTACGACATTGTGACGCTGTAAAGACGATGCCGCAGACGCTCATCATGTGGATTCACCTGATGGCCGCCATCGCCTGGATCGGCGGCATGCTGTTCCGCTTTTTCGTCGTGGGTCCCGTGCTCAAGGGCCTGGCCCACCCCGCGCAACGATCGGAGATTCAAAACCGACTCGAGACCCGGTTCCGAAAGATCCGGTGGTCCAGCCTCGTGATCCTGATCGGCACGGGCATGGTCAACTTGATCCACGAGGGCGGCTCGACCCGATTGGAGTCGGGCTGGGGCGGCATCCTACTGCTCAAACTGCTCTTCGTGGCGATCGTGATCGCGCTCAGCGGGATTTACGATTTCGGACTTTCTCCCGATCTGGGCCGGACCCCGACGGATCCCTCCGGCCGTTCGGCCTATTGGCTTTCGAACGTCATCCTCGCCGTCAGCCTCCTGATCGTCTTTATCGCCGTGTACCTCGCGCAGACGTAGCCGTCATCCAGACTGATGGCGATCATTGGAAGACGCACAAAGGCTGTAAGACAAGTTTGAATATCCCACTTTACGACCTATTTATACCGCTTGCTTTTTTAATCCCATTCGCGATATGGTACTAATTGAGATTGTCAGGGAGTCGAACTGGCCGCGGTCGTTAAAAGGACTTCTATTTGAAACGAATCGAGTTTTCTCAACATGCCCTTGACCAGTTGGCCGATCGTGGGGCGACACGGAATGAAGTCGAGGAAACAATTCGCGATGGTGAACCTGTTCCCGCCAAAGAAGGCCGACGTGCCTACCGTAAAAATCTCCCTTATCGTGTCCTTTGGAAAGGGAAGCGGTACGAAACCAAGCAGGTTATGCCGATCGTGGTGGAAGAAAACAACCGCATTGTTGTAATCACAGTTTATGTTTTCTACTTTGGAGGCAAACCGTGAAAATCAAATATGATCCCGACGTAGATGCGCTCTATATCTCTTTTAAAAAAGGCCCCACTCAGGTGACCACGATACGAATCAACGAAGACGTGGCCGTCGATCTGGGGCCTTCCGAAGAAATTGCCGGTATTGAGATTTTAAGCGCTTCAGAGTATCTGGACTTTATCAAAAAGCAACCCCGGGTTGAGCTTGAGAATCTGAACGCAGCTTAAATTAACCCCTCATTCCCGTATCTCAGAGTAGCCACTACGAGGGACAAGGTCATCCTCATCACCATGGCCGAACCAGCCGAACTTCTCAGAAAGAAAGACCATGACGAGTAGGTAGAGTATGAGCACGACCAACCTCCAGAACATCGCCTTCGGGTCGAACTCGTCGCCGTAACGTGTGGCACGCCAGATAGTTTTGAGGCGAAACTTTTCCTCGCCTGACTTAGCTTCGAGCTTAGGTGCGGTTCCTTTACTCCTGTCCATATACTTCCAGCAACTTTAGTATTAGGCAGTCTTTCCATCAGCCATTGGATTTAGATGTACTTTCTGCCAGCCATATTACATGCTGCTTCCAGATGCTTTATCTGTAAACAATATGTAAACGCAATTTATCTCCCAACCACATCACCTGCTTTTTCTCATCGCTCATGTGGATTTTAGGACAAGACACGGAGCCGGGGCTTGACTTTGGCCATTTGCGACCGCGGACGTGATAAAGCAAAACCTGGGACGGACTTATTTTAGACGACTTTGCTGGCCGCCGGGGCCTCGGTCTTTTCTTTAATTTCCTGCAGAAGGTGTTTGTGAGAGGCGCATCCGACGACCTCTTTGACCTTCGCGAGGTCAGCCGGCTGGTAGGGAAGGAGGAATTTTTCTTTCAGTTGGAGGATTCGGAGCAGGGACTGCTCGATCCGGGCCTCGCGGATCCGTTTTTGCTTGACGGCAAGGGCCACGGCCACAAGCGCCGAGAGCTGGGCCGCCTCGTCACGGCAGAATAAAACAAGATCCGCCCCGGCCTCGATCGCCTTCACGGCCGCCTCGCCCGGGCCGTCGGTATCCGAGATCGCGGCCATCTGAAGATCATCCGTGATCACGACCCCTTGAAATCCCATCACCTGGCGAAGCAGCCCTGTCACGATCGGTTTGGACAAGGTGGCCGGCTCTTTGGGATCCAGCGCCGGATAAACAACATGGGCCGTCATGATCGAGGCCAGGCCGTTCTGGATCGCGTGAAGAAACGGCCGCAACTCCACGTCCTGGAGACGTTGAAGGCCGTGGGAGACGCGGGGAAGCTCCTTGTGCGAATCGGCGGCGGTGTCGCCGTGGCCCGGAAAATGTTTTCCGCAGGCGACGATGCGGTTGTCCTGCAGGCCGGCGATGACGGTGAGGCCCATCGTGCTGACCAGGGTCGGACCCGTGCCGAATGCCCGATCTCCGATGATCGGATTGGCCGGGTTGGTATTCACATCCAATACCGGCGACAGGTTCATATTGATCCCGACCGCACGCAGTTCTTTCGCCGTCGCCTCGGTCGCGCGATAGACCAGCTCCGGCGACTGGCAGGCCGCGAGCTTTGCGCCGCCGGGGAAGACCGAAAATCCTTTGGGCAGCCGCGAGACGCGCCCGCCTTCCTGATCGATCGAGATCAACAAGGGCATCTTGCGGGATTGGGCCTGGAGCGCGTTGCAGAGCCCGGCCGTCTGTGAGGGGGACTGGAGATTTCGGGCGAACAGGATCACCCCGCCAATATGAAATTCCTTTATGAACCGCAGAAGAGTTTTGGAGGGTCCGACGCCGTCGAAGCCCACCATGAAGATCTGTCCGATCTTTTCCTTCAGCGTCATGCCCTGCCCCGGCTCATTTCGGTCAGCCACTGGATCAGAAGCCGTACGCCCACGCCCGTCGCGCCCTTGGGGGCGTAGGGTCGGGCCTCATCATTCCATGCGGTGCCGGCAATGTCGAGATGGGCCCAAGGATAGTCGCCCACGAATTTCCGGAGGAAGACCGCGGCCGTGATTGCGCCGGCGCCCCGCCCGCCGATGTTCTTCATATCGGCCACGTCGCTCTTGATTTGCTCATGGTATTCGTCCCACAGCGGCAGTTCCCAGACCCGTTCGCCGCAGTCTTCCCCGGCCCGCTTCAGGCGCTCGATCAGCTTGGGGTTCGTGCCCATCACGCCCGTCGCGTGATTTCCCAGCGCCACGACGCAGGCCCCGGTCAAGGTAGCCAGGTCCACGATCGCGGAGGGCTTGTAGCGCGTCGCGAAGGCGAGGGCGTCGGCCAGGATCATCCGGCCCTCGGCGTCCGTATTGATCACCTCAATCGTCTTCCCGGACATCGCCGTCACGACATCGCCCGGCTTGACGGCCGTGCCCGAGGGCATGTTCTCGGTCGCCGGGAGAATGCCCACCACCGAAACGGGAAGCTTCATCTGGGCCAGGGCCTTCATGGTCCCCAGCACGGCCGCGCCGCCGGACATGTCCGTTTTCATCTGTTCCATCTTTTCGGCCGGCTTGATCGAGATGCCGCCGGAATCAAATGTGATGGATTTGCCCACGATCACGACCGGGGCGTCCTTTTTCTTCCCGCCGG
Organism: Nitrospirota bacterium; assembly: GCA_016201865.1. Lineage (GTDB taxonomy): Bacteria > Nitrospirota > Nitrospiria > JACQBZ01 > JACQBZ01 > JACQCA01. The sequence continues at coordinate 24,838 of JACQCA010000014.1, read as the reverse complement.
TATATTCCAGGATGATGAACTTGGGCGGCTCCATGCTGCCCCGCGCCACGCCGAGGAAGGCCCCCATGCCGAGCGATTCGGCCTCGGCCTTCTCGATCACGCGACAGGTCAGACCGAACTCCTTTGCGATCGTCCGGGCCTCCTCCGCAAGACGGGACGGCGTCACGACGTTGGAGGGATGATTGCAAAGATCGCGGACGTAATTGACGACCTCGGCCAGGATCTGGCCGCTTCGGCTCCCGGCCGCCACCTCCGCGATCTTTCCGTCGCTCCGATCGACCAAGGTGATCTGCTGCACCTCCTTGATCTCATCCCGCTTCTCGGTCCGGTAGGCCGTAAACTGGTAGAGGCCCAGCAGGGATCCCTCCACGATCGCCTGGGCCGATTCGGCCGTTGTGATCTTGTTCTGGCCGCGCCCGTGCAAGGGGGTTGAAAAGGCCTTGAGCCCGGCCTCGCGGATCGGCCGGCCGGCCGTGCCCATCGCCTGTCGGATCTTTTCGGCGCTGAACTCTTTTTTCTTCCCCAATCCGACGAGCAGAACCCGTTTGGCCGGGATCTCTCCCTTCAGATAAAGCATCAACGATTGATTCCGCTTTCCCGTGAACTCGCCGCCGGCGATCAATTCGCGGATCCGGCCCCCCAGGGCCCGGTCGACGGCCGCCGTTTCTTCAGAGAGCGATTTCTCGCCTTCGTAATGACTCAGGACGATCGCCTCGGCCGCCTCGTCTTCGATCTTTCCTTTTTTGATTTTTACATCCATTGCCGGCCTGGTCTCCTCGCTGATTGGATTGTTTTAAAATTAAAGCCGTCGGACGTCCTCGACGGCCGTCGTGACCACAAAGACCTTCGTGTTGTTCCCTTCCGGATCGGCCGGATGGAGGAAAAATCCCTTGAGACGGGGGTCCGGCAAGGTCAGGAAGCCTTCTTTCCAGGGAAGCTCTCCCTCGACGAACCCGCACAGGATCTCGCCGTCCTTGAATCGGACCATGATCCTTTTCCCTTTCGTCTCGATGGATCCGAAATACCGTTTCTTCTTGTACTGCCTGTTTCCGTCCAAGGAACGGACGTAATAGATCGCCTTGAGATCCGAGACCTTCACCGCGAGCGGGGCCGGGTCCGATCCCGATTTCTCCGACTCCGGCTTAAGACGCACCGTCTCGGCCGTCGGCGAAAAATCAAGCAGATCCCCTTTCAACAGCCTTCCGGCCCGGAGGTGAAGCACCGCCCGGTCGCCGGACCGAGATGAACCCGCCTGCTCCTGCATCAGACGCCCCGCGCCTCCGGATGCCAGATGTATTTGTGAAGCTGAAGCTGAAGACGCACGGATAGACCGTCTTCGAGGATCCAGTCGGCCAGCAGCCGGGGGTCCATGGCCCCGAACACCGGGGAGAAGAGAGCGACGCGCCGGGTTAAGAGCGGATACCGTTCAAGAATCTCGACCGCCCAGTCGTAATCGGCTCGGTCTTTGATGACGAACTTGACCTGATCCGTCGGCTTGAGGACCGGGATATTTTCCCATCGCATCGCCCCGGACATCCGGCTGCCGGGGCATTTGATGTCCATAATGACGACGGCCCTCGGATCCAAGGACCGGATGTCGAGGCTCCCGCTGGTCTCGACCAGAACGGTATAGCCGGCATCCGAAAGTCGGGCGACCAGCAACGGCGCCTCTTTCTGAAGAAGCGGTTCTCCGCCGGTGAGTTCCACCAGCCGACAGGCATGCGTCTCGACGAGGGCCAGTACGGCCTCCACGCTCATCTCCCGACCGTCGTAAAATGCGTAGGTCGTATCGCACCAGTCGCATCGGAGATTGCAGCCGGCGGTCCGGATGAAGACGCAGGGCTGCCCCGCATAACTGGATTCGCCCTGGATGCTTTTATAAATCTCGTTGATTTTCATGAACACGCAGTCGGCTGCAGTTCCACCGTTTCAAATGAGCGGGGTGAGATTTTCGTCCGGCCGGTCGACGGTTCGACGGAAGTTCATCCGCCGGTCCTTCTGCCGCCGCTGGTTTCGACGTCGCTCCAGCCCGAAAAAGAGAGCCTCGCTGCGGCTTCGTCGGGACGGACCGTACCCGCGAGCGTCCTGTCGTCGATCGTGCCGCTGCCGCTTCTCCATCGGCATGGTCTCCTCTCCGCAGGCCCTCCATCACCCATACAAGATCAGATACGGGGGTAGAGACGCACTACAACCAGAATTTTGCAAAGCAAAAATTGCCGAAGGGGGGAGTTGAACCCCCACGGGTCGCCCCACACGCCCCTCAAACGTGCGCGTCTACCATTCCGCCACTTCGGCCCGTTGTCGCTGTGAGAGGCTATTATAGGAAGCCGGCCGTTTCTTGTCAAATCCCCGATCAGACGGAATCTTGCGGTTTATGATCTCTTCGCACAGTTAAAACGCCGCGAAGATCATCAGCGTGGTGAGTTGGTCTCCTCCAACGGGCTTGGGCTTATAGGCGTTTCCGCTATAGAGCGCGTGATTCAATTGGAACTCCACGTTCTGTGCCAGTAGATACGTCGCGCCGACGACCAGTGCGTTGTCGCTGTTGTCGGTGGCCGCGCCGTTCTTCCCGGCCCGATATCCCAGGGCCACCGTGGCTTTTCCCGGCAGGACTCCCAGTTCCACCAGTGCGGACCAAGCGGTTTTATCCTTGGGATTATTGGTATCGCACACGCCATCGGCATTGGCATCACTGCAGTTGAAGAGGATGGTTCCAGTACTATTGGCATCTGCAGCAGCAGAGCCATATGTGAGATACACACCCAGTGGCATCGTGCCGGCCATCCCCTGCGCCTGCGCATCCGCCGCCCAGGCCTTCGTACGAAAAACCTGGCCGGGATTGGCATTGGTGTCTCCCACCTCGGTCTTTCCGCCCCAATACTGGCCGCCGATTCCCATGCTCCATCCCCCTACATTGGGGGTGGCCGCGAGACGGAGATAATGGGACATTTTAAGCCCGGCGTCTACACTACCGTGTTCCGGTGCCCAGAGCGTCACGTTCAGAAAGCCCGTGCTGTTTGCGGCTACGAAGGCAACACCCTCGGCCTCCGTTGCGGTTCCGATAAAATCCTGTGCGGAAAGGTGTTCCTCAATGACACGCTGCATATTGATGGCGCCGGTATTCAAAAGTTCAAACCCATAGGCCGCGCCTCCTCCGTCGGTCGTGAAGGGAATGGCGCTGAGCGTGATACCGGCAATGGGATATACGATCGGCATCTTAAAAGAGGCGAAGGCGGATTGATTGCCTTCCGGAAGCTGCGCCTCCAACAGAAAACCGACATGCTCTCCGGCCCGGCCGCCGATCAGCAGTGCGGCTTCATCCGGAAACTGCAACTCGCCCTTGTTGGTCCCGGTCTTTTTTTCATTCCCGGTAGTCGTCGGATCATCCACACCGTTGCTTTTCTGGTACCGGATCTTTGTAACAAGGGATGCGTTCAGGGTATCGGGGAGCGAAAGATCCGCGCCCTCAACCTTCCCCTGCGACCCGATCAAGGTATACCCGTTCATCTTAAAGGCCATGCCGAAGGGATTCAGTGCGGGATAGTGCTGGAAATGACACATGGCACAGGCCATCCCGGTCTGGCGTGCAAAGGCCGGCACGGCCAATGCCTCTTTAGAGAAAAACGATAAGACGGAAAAGAAAACCACGGTCGATATCGTGAGAACGTAAAGTTTTTTCATCTCTCCTCCACTGTAGAACGGTTTAATGCAAACGCCGACCGACTATTCGGCGGGAATCATGCTGTAGCGCTCCCCATTTGTCAAGGTCTCTTCTATGCCGCATAGCAGAAATCATGCAGTCCTGCTTAACCCCTAGGGCGACTCGGTCAGCCAGCGGGTCAGATCCTCTGAAGGAATGGGGCGGCACATGTAATATCCTTCGGCCGGCTCGATGAACTGATCCGGCAGGATGAAGCCGTGCTCCGGATGCCGCCAGCGGGCCAGCGCCTCGACTCCGATCACGCGGCGGTTCTTAAGATCGATTTTCGGCTGGTAATGCAGCGACAACTGCTCGCCTTCGATGGCCTGGCGCAGTTCGCCCATGAAGGCGAGACGACGGGGGCTGTGCTGATCATGCTTGGCATCATAAATAATATGGCTGCTGCTCTGCTTCGCCGCGCACATCGCCACATCCGCACGCTGCATCAGGCTGTCCGGATTGCCGCCGTTTTTCTCTTTTTCTGGGCCGCGACCCGCAATGCCCGGCTGATTCCGACCAAGCTTCAGAGCATGGCCGAACTCTCTATCGTGAAATAAAACATCGCGCCCTTTTCCACCGCGCCTTCGGCCCAGACGCGGCCGCCGTGGCGGTGGATGATCCGCTGCACGACGGCCAGCCCGATGCCGTTGCCCGGAAATTCCGCGGGGGAATGCAGTCGTTGAAAGGCGCCGAAGAGCTTATGGGAATAGGCCATGTCGAAGCCGGCCCCGTCGTCCCGCACGAAAAAGATCGGTTGGCCCTCGCGTCCCGTCGCCCCGAATTCGATCACGGCCTTCGGATGCTTCTCGGTGAATTTCCAGGCATTGCCGAGCAGGTGCTCCATGACCGCTCGAAGCAGCCGCCGGTCTCCTTCAACCGTCAAATCCGGCGCGATCCTGAATTCGACCCGGCGCCCCGGTTGAGATTCTTTCAGTTTCGCCGCAGCGGCCTCGGCCAGCGCGCTGAGATTCAGCCGTTCGCGCTGCATCTCGCTGCGCCCCAGGCGCGATAGACTCAAAAGGTCCTCGATCAGTTTCATCATCCGAAGAGCGCCGGCCCGCACCCGTTCGAGATAGTCCCGACCCCGATCGTCCAGATGGTTCCCGTACTCCTCGATCAGGAGGCGGCTGAAACCATCCATGCTCCGGAGCGGCGCGCGCAGGTCGTGCGAGACGGAATGGCAGAAGGCCTCTAACTCTTTATTGACGGCCTCCAGTTCGGCCGCGCGCTTTTTGACCAGCGCTTCGAGGCGGTCCCGTTGCCGTCTCAACTCCTCTTCCGCTTCAGGCATTATGCGACGCCTCCTTCAAACCCCAAGGCGACTCCTTCAGCCAGCGACCCAAATCATCCGCCGGAAGCGGTCGGCAGAGGTAATACCCTTGAGCCTCATCGCACCCGAGGGCGATCAGCCGATCCAAGATCTCCTGGCTCTCGACGCCCTCGGCCACGACCTTCAGCCCTAAATTGTGCCCCAGCTCGATGGTCGAGCGCACGATCACCTCGTCGTCCCGATTCGCGGCCATCTCGGTCACAAAGGACCGGTCCACCTTGATCTTATCCACCGGCAGCTTCTTCAGGTTGCTTAAGGAAGAATACCCGGTGCCGAAATCGTCGATCAGGAACCGGCAATTCATCGCCTTTAACCGTTTGACGGCCTCCAGCGCGCGCGCCGGATCGGCCATGATCGCACTCTCGGTGATCTCCAGTTCCAACCCCCCCGGCGGGATGTGGCCGACCTGAAGCATCTCGGCCACATGATCGGGCAACTGGGGATCCTGAAGGTTGCGCGCCGATAGATTGGCCGAGATCGGCATCTCGATTCCCGCTCGACGCCAGAGGCCGGATTGACGACAGACCGCTTTGAGCACCCACAACGTCAGCGGCTTGATCAGCCCGGTTCGTTCGGCCGGCTCAATAAACTGACCGGGCGGGATAAAACCATATTCCGGATGCTGCCAGCGCACCAGGGCCTCCGCCCCGATGATGCGGCCGGTCGCGAGACTGATCTGGGGTTGGTAGTGTAGAAAAAGCTGATCCTGTTGGATGGCCCGGCGCAGTTCTCCCATCAGCGCCAGACGACGCGGATTGTGCCGATCCAGCTCGGGGGCGTAAATCGTGTAGACGCTGCCAGCCTCCTTCGCCACATACATCGCCACATCCGCTTTCTGGATGAGGGTATCCGCATTCGCCCCATGATCGGGGTAAAGCGCAACGCCGATGCTGGCCTCGACCGCAATCGGCAGATCTTCGATCATGAAAGGCGGTTCGAGCGCTTTCAGGATTTTCTGGATGACCACACGGACATGATCCGCCGTCCCCAATCTCGGAAGGAGCACGGCAAACTCGTCACCGCCCAGGCGAAAGACCGTGTCGGACTCCCACACCGCGCTTTGCAGACGGATCGCGATTTGCTGCAGCAGACTGTCGCCGCACGGATGCCCCAGGGTGTCGTTGATCTCCTTGAAATGATCCAGGTCCATCAGCAGCAAGGTCGCGGCGGTGGTGTCGCGCTCTCCCGCCCGAATGGCCTGCTGAAGCAGGTCCCGCATCTGGGTGCGGTTCGGCAGCGTCGTCAGGACGTCATAATAGGCCTGATACCGAACCATTTCATCCGCCTGCCGTCGCTCCTGCCGGCTCTTCGCCTCGCGCAGCTCCCGCTCGATGGCGGTCACCAGCCGTTTTAAATTATCTTTCATGACGTAGTCGTGCGCGCCCGCCTTCATCGCGCTGACCGCGATCTCCTCGCCGATCGATCCGGACACGATGATGAACGGGATGTCCTGTCCGGCCTCCTGCAGCACCTTCAAGGCCGCCGGGCCGTCGAAGCGCGGCATGGCATAATCGGCGATGACGACCTCCCATTGGTCTCGATCCAGCGCGGCGCGCATGGCCTCGGCCGTCTCCACCCGCTGAAACGTCGGGTCGTACCCGCCCCGCCTTAACTCATGGATCAGCAAGGCCGCATCATCTTCCGAATCATCCACCACCAAGACACGAAGCGCGATATCCATTCAGGTCCCCGTTATAAGGCCCGAAGCGTCAGGGCCTCGTCGTCCGAATTGTCCTCCACCAACAGGATTGTTTTGTCCGCCATCGCTTTCTCCCCCGGTTAAAGCGTAAAATAAAACGTCGCGCCCTGGTCCACGACGCCTTCGGCCCAGACGCGGCCGCCGTGACGATGAATGATCCGCTGCACCGTCGCCAATCCGATTCCGGTGCCGGGGAACTCGGCCGTCCCGTGGAGGCGCTGAAACACGCCGAAGAGTTTATGGACATTGGCCATCTCAAAACCGGCGCCGTCGTCCCGCACGAAATGGACCGGCCGGTCGGCCTGGGTTGTCCGACCGAACACGATCCTCGCCCGCGGACGTTTGGACGTAAATTTCCAGGCATTCGCGAGCAGATTCTCAAGCGCAATCCGCAGAAGCCGCGCGTCGCCTTCCACGACCAATCCGGGCGCAATCTCAAACGTCGCGTCCCGCTCCGACGTCGTTTTACGGAGTTCGGCAGCGATCGCCCGGGCCAGGGCGCTCAGATCCACCTTTTCACGGTGCATCTCGCTGCGCGTCACGAGTGAGAGATTGAGCAAGTCGTCGATCAGTTGCGCCATCCGTTGGGTGGCCGCCCGCACGAGCCGGAGGCAGTTTTTTCCTTCCGCGTCCAGCTGATCGGAATAATCTTCGAGAAGGGCCTGGCTGAAGCCGTCGATTCCCCGGAGGGGCGCGCGAAGATCGTGTGAAACGGAATAGCTGAAGGCCTCCAACTCTTTATTGGCCGCCTCCAGTTCGGCCGTGCGTTCCTTCACCAGGTGCTCCAAACGCTCGCGGTATTCCCTCAGCTCTTCCTCCGTCCGCTTGCGCTCGGTGATGTCGCGCAGGATGACGGTAAAGAGCGTCCGGCCGCGCTGCGTAAATTTGGAGATGGAGGCTTCGGCGGGGAACTCCGTGCCGTCTTTACGACGACCGAAAATCTCACGGCGCTCGCCCATGCGCCGGGCCGTTTCCGGCGCCGCGGCAAAGCCGCGGATGTGTCGGCGGTGCGCCGCGGTAAAACGCGCCGGAAGAAGCAGGTCGAGCGGACGGCCGAGGACGGCCTCGGCCCGGTAGTCGAAGATCTCTTCCGCGGACCGGTTGAAAAGGACGATGCGCTGGTCCTCATCCGCCGAGATGATCGCTTCCGCGGCGATCTCAACGACGCCCGCAAAGCGCGCCTCGGCCGCGCGGCGCCCTTCTTCCGCGCGCGTTCGTCCGACGAAATCACGCTTAAAAAGGAAACAGCCCCACGCGATCACTGCCGCAGCGGCGGCGCCGACTCCAAGCAAAAGCAAACTCATTCTCCGGGCGCGTTGTTTTTCGACTCGAGAAATCGTCAGACACTCTTTAAACCGTAGGGCGACTCGCCGAGCCACCGGGTCAGTTCGGCCGCAGGGATCGGTCGGCCCATGTAATAGCCCTGGGCCGCGTCGCAACCCAAAGCGGTCAGCCGCTCCCACGTCGCTTGCTGTTCTACGCCTTCGGCCACGACCCGGCGGCCCAGATTGTGTCCCAGATCGATCGTCGAGCGCACGATCATTTCGTCGCTTTCATCCCGCACCATGTCCGTGACGAAGGACTTGTCGATTTTGATCTCATGAACGGGCAGTTTTTTGAGATATCCCAGAGACGAATAGCCCGTGCCGAAATCGTCCAGCGAAATTTGTATCCCCATCTTGCTCAGACGCAGGAGCGTCTCCAGGGCATGCGCCGGGTCGGCCATGATGATGCTCTCGGTGATCTCCAGCGCCAATCCGGCCGGCGGCACGCCGTTGCTCTGAAGCAGTCCGGCGACCTGATCCGGCAGTTGCGGATCGTGCAGGTTTCGGGCCGACAGATTCACCGAGACGGGAAGTTCAAGACCGGTCCGGCGCCAGGTCCGGCATTGGCCGAGCGCCGTATTAAGTACCCACAGGGTGAGCGGCTTGATGAGGCCGGTCTGTTCGGCCGGCGCGATGAACTGGACCGGCGGGATCATTCCGTGCTGCGGATGAAGCCAACGCACCAGCGCCTCGACGCCGATGACCCGGCCGGTTTGGAGGCTGATCTTCGGTTGGTAATGCAGAAAGAGCTGGCCGTCGTCGATGGCATGGCGCAGCTCCCCCATCAGAGTCAAACGGCGATGGCTGTGCCGGTCGTGCGCGCTGTCATAGATAACGCAGCCGCTGCCCTTTTGTTTGGCCTCGTACATCGCCACGTCCGCCCTCTGCATCAGGCCCTCCGGATTCGCCCCGTGATCGGGGTAGATCGTGATGCCGATGCTGGCCTCGACATTCATCGTCAGACCTTCAACGATGAACGGCGCCTCCATCGCCTTGAACACCTTTTGCGCGACCAGCATCGCATGCTCGGAGGCCGCCAGCGGCAGGAGCATCGCAAATTCATCCCCGCCCAGGCGCGCCGCCGTGTCGGATTCCCGCAACACATGCCGCAGGCGCAATCCCACCTGCTGCAGAAGCAGGTCCCCGCAATGATGGCCCAGGGTGTCGTTGATCTCCTTGAAGTGATCCAGGTCCATCAGCAAAAGGGCCAGCGGCTTGTTATCGCGCTGCGCGGTGAGAATGGCCTGCTGAAGACGATCCTGGAGCAGGCTGCGGTTGGGAAGGTTCGTCAGCCCGTCGTAATACGCCAAGTACCGGATCGTTTCCTCGGCCTTGCGATGCTCCCGTCGTTCGGCCGCCTCTTTCAGCTCCCGTTCGACGGCCGGGATCAAACGGCTTAAGTTGTTTTTCATGATATAATCATGCGCCCCGGCCCGCATCACGGCCACCGCAATATCTTCCCCGACGCTTCCGGACACGATGATGAAGGGCAGGTCGAATCCCTTGCCTTGCAGCAGCGCCAAGGCCGACGGACCGTCGAATTGCGGCAGGCTGTAGTCCGCGAGCACGACGTCCCACGTCTGCTGATCCAGCGCATCGCTCATCGAGGCGGCCGTGTCCACCTGTTTGAATTCCGGTTTGTACCCGCCCCGCTCAAGTTCCCGCACCAGCAAAGCCGCATCGTCTTTCGAATCCTCCACGATCAATACGCGAAGCAACTGAATCATCTAATCCCCCCCGTTCTCGTCGCGCGTCCGCGCGTCCGCGTCTTTTATGGGCAGTTCGATCCAGAGACGGCTTCCCCGACCCGGTTGACCGGCAACCCCCATGCTCCCGTCGTGCTGCTCCGCAACCGATCGGGCCATGATCAGGCCGAGGCCCCCGTCTTCATCATCCGCAGCCTGCTCGTTGCGCTCGCCCGCAATGCCGATGCCGGCATGGGTCACCTCGATTCGCGCACGATCGTCCTTGGGGACGATCTCGACGGTAATCGTCCCGCCCGGATCGGTGAATTTATGGGCATGAGAGAGAAGAAGGCCGACGGCCGTGAATACGGAATGGCCGCTTCCATGAATGACGAGGGGCTCCGGTGGTGTCGGCGCAATCACCAGATGCTGTCCTTTTTGTTCAATCCGGCCGCGAAACCTTTCCGTCGCGGCCTTGACGGTCCGGACCAGATCCATCTCTTCCGTGGGCGCTTCCGTGCCCAAAAGACAGTCAAAGCCGTCCGTAAGATCCGCAAGGTAGTCCGCGTGCTGGAGGACTTCCTTCAAATAGGCCTGACGCGCGGACGATTCCAAACGATCCATCTTCTGTTCCAACAGTGAGGCAAAGCCGGTGATCACGGTGACCTGGTTTCGGATCTCGTTCGACACCATCGCGATGAAACAGCTTTTGAAACGCCGCATCTCCTGACGAAACCGCCGCTGTTCATCCCGCCGCGCCAGCGCTTTTCGGATGCGGTCCCGGAGTTCATTGAGAATATACGGCTTCGCCAGATAATCATCGACGGCGCCCAACCCCAGGCCGGCGATGGTTTCTTCCGCTTCCGGATGCGAGCTCAGAAAGATCAGCGGAATCCGGCGGGTGATCGGATTGTTTTTCAACCGTTCGCATGTTTGAAAATCGTCCAACGGAGAAGCCGCCCGATCAAGAAGGATGAGGTCGGGCCGGATGGTCGCCGCCAAGTCCGCGCCCTCCGCGCAGCTCTCGGCGATGATCACGTCGTAATGGGCCGCCTGAAGTTCCTTTCTCAAGAAGGACCGATTGTCGTACTGGTCGCTGATCACCAGGATCTTGACGGGCGGAGTTTTACCGTCGGCCGGAAACGCCTCGGCTAAAATACGATCGGTCAGACCGCCCGTCTGAATCGCCGGAGACTCCATCGTCTTCGATGCGGTTGCAATCGCTTTTTTGAGTTCCTTCATCATGGATCACTCCATTCGTTTCGAAAGGATCGGGCTTCGCCCGCCTTTCGGTGGGTTCGATTCAATGGAAAATGTCGGAAAAGCATCTTTCGTGATTGAGAAAAAGCAAGACTCATGCCAGGCGGATGAGGTTTTTTTCTGTAGGATTCCTAGGCGGTTGGGAAACGGAGAATAACGGTGGTTCCGTAGCCGGGCCGGCTTTTAACCTCGATCGTGGCCTTATGTTCCTCCGCGATCTTCTTACAAATCGCCAGGCCGAGCCCCAGTCCTTTGCGCTTGGTCGTGGCGTAATCCACAAACAAGGTGTTGAGTCGCTCGGGAGGAATGCCGCCGCCGGTATCCGAAACGGCGATCTCGGTCTTCGGCTCCGGCGATTCTTTAAGCGACACGGTCTCGGCCGCAATGAAAAGCCTTCCTCCCTTCGGCATGGCCTCAACGGCATTGACGATCACGTTTTTGAGGACCCGCTCAAGCCCGAACCGATCGGCCCAGACTTTCAGATCGGGCGGGTTAATCCGGACCGAAATCAGGATCTTTTTATCTTCGGGCGGTCCGGGCTTTGAAGGGCTCACGGGCAATCCGCCCGGTCCTTCAATCACGCAATGCGGATGGATCCGGAAAGGCTCCAAGAGGTCGCTAATGAAAGAGGAAAGGTTTAACAACACGGGGCTGATGGGTGTCGGACGCGTCAGGTTATAGAGATCATCGAAAAAGCGATTAAGATTCGGAAATTCCCGTTCTACAATCCCGCGAAAGACGTCACGAATCTTGGAGTCGTCAAAATGCCTAAGCACAAGATGGCTGCTGTTCTCTAAGTTTTTGACCGGATGCCTTAAATCATGGACAAGCCCGCTTGCGATCCGGCCGAGAAAGACGGCCCGTTCGTTGCGTCGGATATCCTCTTTTAGGGCCGAAAGGCGCTCCGTCATTTGATTAAAGGCGTCCCCCAATTCCCGGAACTCATCCCGTGTTAAAATTTTAACCTTGTCGGTTAAATTTCCTTCCCCTACCGCACGGATTCCACGGATAAGATCCTGAATCGGCGTCACGATGTACCGCCTTCCACCGATCAGTCCGATCAGGATCATCAGAAGAAGGAAAACGACAACGAGAATCGTCAATTGATACGTCAGCCGTGCGGCAGCGGCATAAGCCTCTCGTGTCGGCTGCTCAATGACCAATGCCCAACCCAGACTCGGGATGGGAACAGACACCCCGATTTGTTCTAAACGGTCCTGATCGGCATAGATAAACGACTTCATTTCTCCTTTTAATGCCGATTGAACGATCGGGAGTTGGCCGATTTGTTCCTGCCTAAAAACCCGCTCTTTGGCCGAATCCAGTCCGTGTGCTATCAAAAGACCTTCTTTTGATACGACAAACGCATGACCTTCACGCCCGATCCGTATGCTGTCCACTAATCTCCACATCTCGATGAGGTTTAGCTCGCCCACAACGGCGCCATGGATTTCGCCCAGCAGTTTGAGTGGAATCGCAACCGTCATGTCGGGGGTGAAGTTCTTGGAAATGAAAACCTCGGATCGGTAAACTTCGCCGGAGAGCGCGGTCCGGATCGCCTCGGTTTGCGATTCATTCTGAGCCGACGCATCCAATCGGCTGGTCGTCACCGTTCGACCAAGACGATCAGTTAGATCAATCGAGCGGAACTGTTCAAATTGGAGCGTATAGTTTTTAATAATACGTTCTTTTTGCCAATCCTTCAAATCTGTTTTGGCCAGGTTCTGAGTCAGCGCTTCTAAGACCATGGTATTGTTCGTGATGTGCTGTTCGATCTGTTGAGCGGCCCGTTTCGCCACCTGAAGATTTTCTTCCGCCACGATCTCCCGGGCCGTCTTGCGGGCCGTCCAAACCGCGATCATCCCGAAGAGAGTCATGGGCACCAAGGCCGAAAGAATCAAGATGATGATGAGTTTGATTGAAACCTTATTCATCTTTTTCTAAAGTGATCGGGTCTCCGAATTTCGTATCTGTGTACTTTTGTTCGGCCTTCGGAACGTACCATTCCCGAATATTCGCAAACGGACCCACAGGGCTGATCTGAACTCCCTTGAAGCGCTCGTGGACTCCGACGAGATAATTCGTCCAAAAAAGGAAAATCCCTGGAGGGTCTTTGAGGATCTCTTCCTGGAAGGAGAAGTATAAGGCTTTCCGTTTCTCCATGTCAAACTCGGTCCTTCCCTCCTCCAGAAGCCGGTCCACCTTGCCGTTTCGGTAGGAAGAGACATTAAAACCATCCTTGATCTGCGAGGAATGCCAGTATTTATAGCTGAAATCGGGATCGCCCCTCGCCACGATTTCTGGGAAATGCGCATCAAACTTCTTTTTAAACAGGAAGCCGGTGTCGGTGGCATCGAAAAGCATCACCTTCATCCTGATCCCGATATCAAGTAACTGCTGTTGGATGAAAAACAATGCCTTCTGTTTTAGGTCATCTCCCTCATTCACATTGACCGTGAATTCAAAAGGTTTTCCGTTTTTATCAAGAAAATGGTCACCATCGTGGTCCGCCCATCCAGCCTCTTTAAAGAGGGTTAGCGCCCTCTTTGGATCATATGAATAGGGTTTGACACCCGGACTATAGGCCCAGGATCCAGGATAGATCGTCTCGGCAGCGACCTGTCCCTGACCTCTTAAGACCTTGGCCACGATTTCTTCTTTATTGATGGCATAATTGAGCGCCTGGCGGACTCTCAGATCACTAAACAGCTTTTGTTTAAGATTAAAGGCCACAAGGTAATAGTACGGCATCGGAACTGAATATAAATGAAAAGTGGGAACTTGTTTTAGGATCTCATAATTGTCAGGAGTCAATAAATCAAAGAAATCCACTTCTCCCGCCATGAGCTTCGCCCAGGCCGCCTCACGGTTGGGATAAACTCTCACTTGGATCTGATCAAGGTGAGGCCTTCCGAGAAAATAATCGTTGTTGGCTTCTAAGATGATCTCTTTCTCGGACCACGATTTAAGTTTATAGGGACCGGTGCCAATTGGATGTTGGTTGAAGGAAGTCTTTTTGATATCTTCTCCACCAAGCAGATGTTTCGGCAAGATACCCACAACGAGGGCTTGAATGAGAGAAGCCATGGGGTTTTTGAATTTGACTCGAACAGTGTACTTATCTTCAACTGTTATGGTGTCAACGTCCTGAAATATAAAGCCAAAAGGGATTCCATTTTGAAGCTCTTGCATCTTTCCGAATGTAAAAGCTACATCCTCGGCCGTAAGCTCCATGCCGTCATGGAATCCAACCCCTGGTCTTAAATGAAAGGTCCATGTCCGTCCATCCTTTGATCGCTCCCAGGACTCGGCCAAATGTGGCTTAGGCTCAAAACGCTCATCTACTTGGATGAGGCCATCAAAGATGATCTCGCTTAACCTTGCAGAAAGCGTAGTTTCAGTCAATAAGGGATTAACAAAGGCAGGCTTTTGGTATTCGGGAATAATAAGTGCGTCGCCTGTCGTTTGTTCGTTCGATGGCAGTGTGTGGTTGCATGAAATGTTTGCCGCAAAAAAGAAGAGCGCGAAGATAAAAAGTGGTCTACTTCGCTCCTTGAGCATGTAGGCAGCATAAGTCGGCGAGAAAATTTAGTCAATAATATTAGAAAAGGGATCGCCATCAAAGCGATCCCTTTTCTTTACGACCTTAAAGATCTCAACGTGCGTACCAGCCACAAAACGATGGTTTTGACTTAATCTTCCTCTCCCCCTTCTTGACAATCTGTAGCTTCATGGCTTCATCCCTCCTTTCAATGGATTTGTTGTTCCATGCGGTACTCCCTCTTGACCAGTTCAATGGCCACATTGTCGAAATAAGGTTTCTCACAGGCGATCTTTTCGAAATTCCCGGACTGGGAGACGGAACTTCCGCGGCAGCCGCCGCCGCAGATCGGACGGTAGGCGCAGGGTTGGCAGAAGGAATCGCGCCATAGATCCACCGTCATAAATTGAGTATTTCGATAATTCGTCTGCGATTCATGGACATCCCCGATGATGTACTCTTCACGGCCGACCAGCGCCGGGCATTTATAGATCTTCCCCCAAGGGTCAATCGTGTAGGTGTGCTCCCGCGTGGCGCAGCAGGGCCCGAGGGCGATTCCATCAATGGTATTCTTAAAACCCCGCTTCTCAACCTCATCGTGCAACCACACGATGTCCGAGACCTTCATGTCCGAGAAGGTGCAGGAATGGCCGGAGTCCATCGCGTTGTTCAAAACGGGGAGACTGCCGGTCGGAGAAAGAATCGGCTTGAAGCTCATATCCATGATGTCATCAGGAGTAAACCCGCGGGCGATTAAGTAATCCAAAAGCCGAGGAATGCTCTCTCGGGTCGTGTCATCAAAATTGCCTCCGATGGAAATAGGCGCCTTGCCTTTGACGGCAAGAAGATTTTTGATGATGACCTGAAACGAGCCCTTTCCGTTCTTATACCGGCGTTTGGAGTCGTGCGCCGCTTCATCCCCGTCCAGCGTCACCTTGATCCGCTTGAGTCCGAGGGGAGTAAGGTCATTGACGATCTGCTCGGTGAGGAGCACTCCGTTCGTGATGATGCTGATCTCTTGTTCGATCCCGCGCGCACGGGCTAAATTATACAGTGAGCGACTCAAGAGCTGGGCAGCCTCAGGATTCAGGAGCGGCTCACCGCCGAAAAGGGTCAAGTGGAGAGTTCGTGGACGAACCTCATCAAGTTTCTGTGCTGCCCAGGCCGACACACGCAGGCTTGTCTCCTCCTTCATAAACCCCTTCAGATTGATTCCTTCTTCAAAGCAATAGGTGCAACCCAGATTGCAGGCCGAGGTGGTCAGGACGGTCAGGTCCAGTGTGGCGGTGTCGAATTTAAGCCTCTGGAACCAATACTCAAGCTCCCGGTCTTCGTCGACATCTTCATCCACCATCACGCCCAAGTCCCGAAGCGCCTCCAAATGGCTTCGCTCCTCCTCCGTCAGGACGGTTAAGTCGGTCAGGCCTTTGGCCCTGTCCATGACGCTTTTAAGCTGCTCGTTGATTACCAGACGGGAATCGGAGAAAGTATTAAAGATAAGAACCTCGCCGGTACGGGGGAAGTTAGGAACCAAGACATTGAACTTGGAAGGTCTCATGGTTGTCTCCTCCCCTCATGGATGAACAGCATGGAGAACACGAAAGCTATAAGAGCAAGAGGCGTGCCTTTTGCGGGCAACCTTGATCAGCCGCTCCGGCAGGGCCGGAAATCTACGCGCCGGATTTGTCGAATCGCATTCAATAAAAAACCGCCTCGGAGACTTGACCGTTTAATTTTCAATAGAATTCTGCCGGGCCAAGCGACGATTCATTTATAACGATTCGTGTTCTGATGCCGATCAATGTTACGATCGAGTTGCCGGCAATGGCCGTGATATCTTCCGGCCGGGACCGATCAAAATTTAACTGATCGGTTACAGAACCAGACGGGCATGGGTACAAGAATTCCCTTATTACATGGGATTATGTATCAAACCGAAAAAAATGATCCATTCTGGATTATTTTTTTCGGTTTGCTTCGTTTTTATCGTGTTGAAGGCTGCTCCATTGCGGGACGGGAGAGGGTAAGGAGAGCCGTTTTATCGAGGGATGGACTCTAAGGCCTTCCGGGCGGCAATGAAGTCGGGCTTGATTTGTAAAGCTTGTTGATATTCTTTCTTCGCGTCCTCCAACTTCCCGGCGCGGCCGTAAACCAAACCTAAACTATAATGGACCTCGACCGGGTTCGGATCAAGCTTCAGCGCGGCCTGATATTCGGCAATCGCTTCATTCAGCTTCCCCTGATCCTTATAGAGGTCTCCAAGGACGGCATGGGCCCCTGCATCGTCCGGTTTTAAGCGAACGACCGTTTGAAATTCTTCAATGGCCTCTGGAATTTTTCCTTGGTCGGCATAGGCCAGCCCAAGATTGTAATGGGCGTTTTGATAATTGGGGTCCAGACGGACGGCGGTCTGGAATTCCCGGATCGCTTCCTCCGAGCGTCGTTGTTCAATCAGACTGGTGCCCCGATTGTAGTGGGCGACGGGAGAATCCGGTTGCAGTCTTTGCGCGGCCTGAAACTCCTTCTCGGCTTCCTCCAACCGCCCGAGATCTTTATAGACGATTCCCAGGTTATTGTGGGCCTGGCCATCGTCCGGTCTAAGCTTTAGCGTGGTCTGATATTCCTGGATCGCCTCATCGATCCGTCCCAGTTTTTCGTAGATGATTCCCAAATTGTAGTGAGCCTGGAAATAGTTCGCTTGCAGACTGATGGCGGTCTGGAATTCTCGCAAGGCCGGCTCGGATTGTCCCAGATCTTTATAGACGACCCCCAAGTTGTTGTGGGGCAACACCGCCTTGGGCGATTTTCGAATGGTGTCCTTCCATAAAGTGACCTCATCCCGCCACACGCCGTTCCGCTCCACGGTGAGGCAGGAAAACAGACCCACGATTAGAAGCAGGCCTCCGACGACCCATCGGGCATTCATCGGCGCGGCAACCCGCGCTTCGATCCACCGCCGGCCTTCAAAAATGCCGAGACTCACCAGCAACAGGAACCCCCCCGATGCAAGATAGGTATACCGCTCCGCCACCGGCGTCACGGCGACCTTGGCCAACGGCACCACCAATGGGGCGGCCATGCCCAACACAAACCAGACCGCCCCCACCGCAAACAGCGTACGGCTCCATCGCAGAAGCATCCAAAGAAGCACGGCGATTCCGCCGATTCCGAGCGCGAGATAGAACGCCGCCTGAAGATCTCCCTTCGGCAGCTCGGAGACAAACAGGTTCAAGGGATAGGGGATGAACAGCAATTTGAGGTAATAGCCCAGCGCAATGAGCAGGGTCATGATCTCATTTCCAAACGATGCCGCCCCCTCTCGATGAGCCGAAGGCATTGGGACGTTGGAAAAACGGTAAAGGATAAACGCGATGAGGGCCATGCCCCCGATCCAGATGAGAGGATCTTTCATCCCCCCGCCCGCCATAGGCGGGATCACACCCGAACGGTGAAACAGAACGTCTAAGACCGGGAAGATCATGAGAAAGGGGATCGCGGTCTCTTTGCTCAACAGACTGAGAACACAGCCCAAGGCGAATAACGGGAGCATGATCCGGGATGCGATTCCCTGTCGATACCGCAGGTAGGCATAGAGCGCGACCATCATAAACAAGGCCATGTAGACATCGTTTCGCCCGGAGATCCAAGCCACGGCCTCGGCATGGATGGGATGGACGGCAAAAAGGGAAGCGGCCAGAAGGACGATGGATTCGTCTTTGCGGTAGAGACGCAGAAGGGCAAGAATATTCAGATAGATGAACACGGTGGTGAGAACGTGCGCCAGGTAGACCGGAAGATGCGCGCCGAAGGGGTTTAGACCCCAGATTTCCTGATCGAACCGGTAACTCCGCTCGATCAGCGGACGGTAATAAACATCCGGTGAAATGGTGGGGCCGTCTATCTTCCGAGCCGGATTCGATTGATCGACGAAGAATTTCTTGTCATCCCAGGCGAAGCCGTTCAGCAAGACATTGGCATTGACGATGACCGCTAAAAGCAGTGGAAAAAGCCAGCCGTAACGGGATGCCCGACCCTCCGGATTCTGTTGTGGAGCAGCCGGTTGCAACCGATGAGGTTCGGTCTCTCTTTGCCGCTCTTTGTTCCGCTTCGTCTTGCTCACGGGGGCTACTATACCAGACGGCCTGCGGGGTGTAAATCAAAGACCGGTTAGAGCATCGCCGTTACGCCGGTCCAGAACTGGATTCCGGGCGCCGGAAAGCCGGGCACGTCTTGATGCTCCCGGTCGAAGAGATTCTTGATCCGGACAAAAATCCGGCTCTCTCGAAGACCCAAGGCGCCGCCGAAAAGATGGTAGGCGGCCGACAGGTCCACGCCGGTATAACCCGGACTTCGGTCCTGCAGCACTGAACCGTCCAGCAGTATGAAATCGGCCGTGATCGCCTGGCTTGAAACCATATGAATCGTCATCTCGGCGATAAAATGAACCGTGGGCGTGTAGAGAAGGGCGATATTTCCAAGATGCCTCGGCCGAAAAGGCAGTTCCTCATCCGTGGTTCGGTCCGTGGCTTTCAAATAGGTATAATTCGTCTTGGCGGTTAACGTCGGATGGAGATGAATCGTGAGGTCGGACTCGACGCCCTGAGTCCGGGCCCGGCCGATATTGGCCACGCCGGTCGGGCTCTTCTCAATCAGATCATGGTAATCAATCCTGTAAAAGACCGCATCCAAAAGAACGGCCTCGCCCAGGAACTTTTGCTGAAGCCCCATCTCCCAGCTCCAGCTTCGCTCGGGCTTTAAGTCCGGATTGCCGAAGACGGGAAAGAAGAGTTCCTGGATGGTGGGCGCGCGAAACGCCGTGCCCCAGCTTCCCCTCAGCCGTGTTCCGGTGGATTTCAATTGATACGCCGAGGAGATCTTCGGATTCGTCACCGGCCCGACGCTTTCGTTCTCATCCCGCCGGACCCCGGCCTGAACCACAAGCCGGTCTTCCCGCTTAAACAGGTTTTGGAGATAATAGGCGGTGTTCCCGCGGGATTGATCGACCGGAAATGACGACCCGAACGTGACGATCGTGCTGTCGACTTGATCCCTTTGCCGCTCGATCCCAAAAGAGAGCGTATCGGATCGGCCGAGAAGAAGGTTCTGTTGAAGATCCAGAATGAGCGTCCGCGTATCCGTCTTTTCAAAATAATCGCCGCTCGCCGGTCCGGAATCGGCCGGATTGTCCCAGTTCAGCTCCGTGTTGACCACGGCCGCCTTCCAGGACAGCTCAAGCCGCGAAGCGACGCGATGTTGGAGCTGGATGGAATGAAAAACGAATCGCCTTTGGAGCTCGTTGTTTTGATCAAAAACGACCTGGACGGTGTCGGCCGAGACCGGGAGGATGTCGATGGCCAGCTCCTTGCGATCAATCTGAAAACGCGAAATGAATTGGAGGCGGCCGGTATCCCGTATCGGAACTCCCACCTGCCCGGAGAAGGCCGATGCCCCGAAACGGTCGCGGTCGAACCGGCCATCGGTGTCGGTGCGCGAAACGGTCAGCCTATAGTCCGCCCGCGGCCGCTCCTCGCCGACCGATAAAACCTCGCGAACGCTCCCCTCGTTACCGGCCTCGGCCGTAAGAGAGGTCTCAAACGATCCCCTCCCTCTCCGAGTCTTCAGATCGACCACCCCGCCCATCGCGTCGGAACCATAAAGAACCGATTGCGCCCCCCGAACGACCTCCACCTGCTCGATTTGATCCACAACCAAGTTGCCCAAATCAAAGCCGCCGCGAAACGGCGAGTTCAGTCGAATGCCGTCCAACAGAATCAGTGTCTGGGTCGGCTCCGCTCCCCGGAGCGTCAGCGCGGCCGATTCGCCCATCGTCCCCGACTCCTGAAGGCTCACCCCCGGCAGGTCCCTGAGGATCTCCGTTACCGACACCGGGTTCCGGGCTTGGATCTCAGGCTCCGTGAGGATCGAGACGGAGCCTGGCGACGCTTCGACCGGCTCCTCCAGCCGGGCGGGTGTGGTGGCCGTTATGCCGAGACGGACTTCGTATGAGGCGACGGTCTCATCCGCAACGGCCGGACGATCGGCGAACGATAAGAGGGTGAAAACGATCAGAGCAAAGACCGGCCGGTCGGACGTGAGAATGCGCGGAAGGGGCATCGATAGGCCGCGGCGCTATTCTTCTTGTTGAAGAGATCGGTCGAGCTTCATTCGCTTCATCTTGTATTTAAGCGCGGGGAAGGAAATGCCGAGCATCCGGGCCGCGGCGGTGCGGTTCCACTTTACTTTTTCGAGCGTCTTGAGAATGAGCCGCTGCTCCAAATCATCCACAGCCCTTTTCAACAGCCCGTCGTTCGAGTCCGGGTGACTGAGGCCGCCGAGACCGTATTCCAGCGGAATGTGTTCTTTCAGGATCATATCGCCCTCGGAAAGGGCCACCAATCGCTCGATCAGATTTTCCAGTTCCCGGATGTTGCCGGGCCAGTCGTAGGAAGACAGCATTTCCAGGGCCGATTGGCCGATCTGTCGGACGTTCTTTTTAAAGCGCCGGTTGTACCGTTGAAGGAAAAACTCCACGAGCTGGGGCAGGTCCGCGATCCGTTCGCGAAGCGGCGGGAGTTTGATCGGAATGACGTTGAGCCGGTAATAAAGGTCTTCCCGGAAGATCCCTTTCTGCACGGCCTCGGCCAGATCCACATGGGTCGCCGAGATCAGGCGGACATCCACCCGGATGGTTTTGTTCCCGCCCACCCGCTCGACCTCGCCCTCTTGGATCGCGCGAAGCAGCCGGGCCTGCAGTTCCGACCGGAGGTTGCCTATTTCATCCAGGAACAGCGTCCCGCCATCCGCCAACTCGAATTTTCCGATGTGCTGTCGGTAGGCGCCGGTGAAGGCGCCCTTCTCATGGCCGAACAGCGCGCTCTCGACCAGGGTTTCCGGAACGGCCGCAAGATCCACCGTGACGAAAGGCCGATCGGCCAGGCTGCTCTGTTTGTGGATGAACCGCGCGAGGAGCTGCTTCCCGGTCCCGGACTCGCCCAGGATCAGGATCGTCGCCGGAAGCCGCGCCACTTTTTGGGCGAGGTCATAGATCTCCTGCATTTTCTTGGTCCGGCCGGTGATGAACTCGGTCTCCGCCCGCTGCTCGATCTCGGACCGGAGGTACAAAAGCTCACGGGTATCCTGCTGGCGCTGGACCACCTTCCCGACCAGGGCCAGGATTTCGTCGTAGTCGAAGGACTTGGTGATGTAATGATAGGCCCCGAGCTTCATCGCCTGGACCGCCGCGCCCACCTCTTTCACGGCCGTGATCATAATCACTTCGATGTCCGAAAACCGGTCCTTGATCTCCCGGAGCACCTCCAGGCCGTTGAGATCCGGCAGCAACAGATCGAGAAGGACGATCTGGACCTCGTGCTCGTTGACGAGTTGGAGCGCCGTCCGGCCGTCGGCGGCCTTCAGGACGGCGTAGTCCTTTCGAAGAACCGCCTCTAAGGTGTCCCGGATGCCCTCATCATCATCCACGATGAGAACGGTGGGGCGTTTCTCGTCCATGGGAAGAAGCTCCTTTAAAAACAAATGCCCCTAAAAATAAACTATTTTTGCGATGCTGTCAATCTACCCAGCGAGCACGGCGAGCGAGAATCGGTTATAAAATCCTCTGCGGATCAACATCCACCTCCAGCCAGACCCGGGATCGGCCGGATTCGGATCGGGCCGATCGCACTTCGGCCTGGAGCGCCTCGTGAAGGCGGCGGCTGTCGGGGGCCTTGATCAGTATCTGACGGCGGTATTTTCCGTACAGCCGGGACCGCATCGCCGCCGCCGGCCCCAGAATCTGAATGCCCTCCAGACCGGGACGCTGTATTGCCCGCCTCAATCGCTCGCTCAACCGAAGCGCGGCGGCCTCGGCCTCGGATTCCTTCAGGGCCTTCACCGTGACGACAGCAAGACGCGTGAAGGGCGGATAACCCAACGCCTTCCGTTGGGCCAGCTCCTTTTCATAAAACGCCTTCGGATCGCCGGCGGCGGCCCAGACAATGCTCTCGTGGGTCGGATGATACGTTTGGAGGATCACCTCACCGCCCCGTGAAAAGGCCAGGATCCGGGCGATCAGTCGGAACGTCTGTTCCCCCGCGCGGAAATCCGGAAGATGAAAAGCCCCGTCCGCCAGCAACAGGCCGACCAAACCGGATCGGGCCATGCCGGGGCCGTTGATCAGGAGCTGCGTTCCGATCAGGATATCCAGTTCCGAGCGATCGAGCCGCTCGAGTGCGGCCGCCGCCTCGTCCGGACGCGCCGTGTCCCGGTCCAATCGGGCGATCCGGGCCGATGGAAAGCGGGCGCTGAAAAACTCCTCGACCCGCTCCGTTCCGGCGCCCAGGATCTCAAGCCGCGCTCCGCGGCATTCCGAACAGGCCGTCGGAGGAATGGACACCGAGCCGCAGTAGGGACAGATCAGCCGGCCGGTCTGTTTTGAATAGACCGCAGCTACCCGGCAACGGACGCAACGGACGACGGAACCGCAGTCCCGGCAGTAAAGCGCCGATCCGAACCCCCGTCGATTCAGGATCAGCGCGACCGGCTCCTTTTTTTCCAGCCGCGCCCCCACCGCCGAAAGGAGATCCTCCGATACAAACGCGCCCCGCGGTTGACGGGCGAGATCCAGGATCCGCACCGACGGACGCACCGGGCCTTCGGCCGCGGGGTCCGTCAACCGGACCGACCGGTACTTCCCGTTTTGGATATTGGCGTAGGTCTCGACCGACGGAAACCGGCCGGTCAGAATCGCCAGCGCGCCGTGATGGGCGGCCCGAAGCACGGCCACGTCGCGCGCGTGATACCGTGGCGATTCTTCTTGTTTGTAGGCCGGGTCCTCTTCCGCTTCCACCACGATCAGGCCCGGATTTGAAATCGGCGCCAAAACCGCCAGTCGCGTTCCGACGACGACGGGCCTCTCGCCGCGGCGGATCCGCTCCCACTCGGCCCGTCGCTCCCGATCAGAAAGTCCGCTGTGGAGTATCCCGACGGCCTCATCTCCGCGGCTTCTCAGCCGCGCGGCCCAGCCGCCGACGCGATCGATCTCGGGAACCAGGACGACGACGGACCGTCCCCGACGGATCGTTTCGGATATCAGCGCCGTCACGACGGACCGCGACCGTTCCGGCTCTCCTTCCAAATAGAAGGCCGCAAACCGCCCGGAACGAACGGCTTGGTTGATCTCCTCCGGCACGAACGGCCCTTCATTCTCAGGACCCGTCCGCAGCATCGAGCCGACGGACGACGGGGCCGATCTCGATGGAAACGCCTCTTGACGGCGGGGCAAGACCCTCGTCTCTTCGATCCAGCCCTTCCGGACAAGCGCCGACAGTTGCTGCGTGAATCGCCGAAGGCCTCCGCGAGGGGGCGGCTCGTTCGGAAGGGCTCGGCGAATCAAGGCCGCAAGTCGCAGCCCGCGCGGCACGCGCTCGAGCGCGGATAAAAACCGCCGCCCGGCTTCGCCTCGACGGAACGGTCCCGAAATCGCGTTCCGCCCGGCCGCGGTCATCCGATAATGTCGTTGGGTCGCCGCCTCCAATCCCGGCGGGAGGATCGCCTTGATCGTAACACCCCATCCCGTCATGTAGTACTCCGAGAGCCAGCGGGCCAAGGCCATCATCGGGCGGTCGAGCAGCGGGGACGAATCCAGGATCTCCAGGATCGGTTTCAGCTCGATTCCGTCCGTCCGACGGAGGCGACGGACCACGATCCCGGTCCGCCGGTCGCTCCGAAACGGGACCCGCACGCGCATGCCGGGGAGAAGCCGATCCCGGAAGGCCTCCGGCACGGCGTAATGAAAGACGCGGTCGAGCGGCTTGAGCAGGACCACCTCGGCGATGGGGCGGGACAAATCAGACGTTTCCGAAGTCATGACCGGATTCTAACAACTCTATGAAACAAACACAATCTCCAATAAGAGGTATAAAAGAGCGAGGGGTCAGAATCAACGGATTCAATAGGACGGCTGGTAGTGCACATAGGATACTCCACCATATTTTGTGGCTTGACATAATTTTCAAGAAGTGTATGCTCCGGCTTGTTTCATCCACGACTACCGCGACGGGTAAGCCTCAGTTTTTGAGTGACCCGAACTTCTGCCTCAGATGAGGTTTAGAAAATGGCCGGTGTGGAATTTGAATTTAGATACAGAAAGTCCAGATGAAAGGTCCAAAGCCGCCCCATCTCAATCGGTGAGGCGGCTGATTATTTGGTTAGGGATTCAAGCGCCTTCTGTGCGGGAAGAAAGTCCGGCTTGATCTGCAAAGCCTGTTTGAATGCAGCGATCGCTTCATTCATTTGCCCTT
>JACQCA010000013.1 GCA_016201865.1 Nitrospirota bacterium | reverse complement strand
GGAATTATACCGATGGCTGTGGCCGCTACGAACCGGCCCAGTGAAATGCGAGTCAGTCCGGAGACCAGGTTGATCAGAAAGAAGGGAAATATCGGGATCAACCGCAGCGTCAGCAGGTAGCTGAACGCATTTTTTGAAAAGCCCTCTTGAGCGAACACGAGCCGCTGACCAAACCTGGCCTCGACCCAGTCGTGCAACAAGTAGCGGGCTGCCAAAAAAGCCAGTGTCGCCCCGCTCGTGGCTCCAAGGTTGGCATAGAGCATCCCGGCCAAGCTGCCGAAGAGGAACCCACCGGCCAGGGTAAAGAGTGCGGCCCCAGGGAGGGAAAAGGTCGTTTGCAGGCAGTAGAGGAAAATGAATAGGATAACCGCTAACAGGTAGTGGGCCTGCGTATAAGTTAGGAGGCGATCCCGGTTCTCCTTGAGGGCGTCCAGCATAACGTATCGGTCGACATCAAAGTAAAAAAAGCCGACGATGACCGCCGCAAAGAGAGACGCCATAATGATTCTGCCGAGAGCCGAGGATACCGGTGACGCGGCGGCCGAAGCCTCTGTCCGTTCATTCTTCATGGCAGTCATCATAACCGTGTCTTCCACGGATATAGTCCAAGTACCCGTCCGTCCGTTACGCAACCATTCACCGGGCACTCTTGAAAGCAATGTCACCATAGTAGGCAATGGCCTTCTCGCCCGTATTGTCTGTATCCGTCATGATGGCGACGCCGTTAACCAACGGGGGTTCTTTCCCAAAGGCCTTTTTGTAATCTTCATAGACGTTGCGCTCTTCCTCGATCCATTGACCTGCATGGTCACGGCTGCTTTCCACCACGATCAGTTTCGATCGGTCGGTGTAGGCGCTATCCACGATCGTCCCTGGGGGCGTGCGGTTATCCCAGATGTAGTTGATCGCTGCAATGGGAATATCGCCAAACAAGAGCCGCCCCATTCTGTATTTTACCTTCGTTGAGAAATCCACCTTCTCCGGATCGTACTCAAAAGTGATATAGATCCGCGCTGCGTAATCGTCCCCTTGCTTGGTCCGAACATCGCCCTTCGAGATGACGTTTAAAATTTTCCACCGCCACTGAAGGATGGGGTATTCCCTGAGATCAACTCTTACCGCATTGACAAGTCCGGAAGCTGCGGCCTCGCTGCTGGCTCGCACCACAGTGGTTTCACCCTCTTTGATGATCTCATACCGGGTGTGCCGTGGAATTTTGGGAAAGGTCAGGGGCCTCCATCCGATCGGAAGCGCCGTCCCTTCCTGAGCCGAAGAGAATTTTCCCACCTCGATGACCAAAGCTGAACCTGCATGGCCCAGATGAGGTATTAACGCCAACGTGACGAAGATGGCAACCGATGTGAGGAGACCGATCAGTCTTGTGTAAAAGATTGTCCAAATCATCAAAATGGATTGCTTCCCCTTTGCCGCTCCGTTATCTCCCAGGCATAGATTTTTATTGCCGCGTTGCCCCGGGCCCCTTGAGGCGAGACTATGCCTGTGTCAGCTGTTTGTTACATGCAGTCTGTCCAGAATCTGCTTTGAGAGAGGAGCCGGAAAACGGCCTCTCTCTTCCAATGATCGAAAGTGTGTTTTCAGAAAAAGGAGATCCTCCGGTGCATCCACGTCATACCAAAAGGGCAGAACCGTACAGGGAATCTTCTTTTCGTGAAGGATGTCCAAAGTCCGCGGGAAAACCTCCGGAGTGCTCCAAGGAATCTCCGAAAAAATCGGCGGGGTTTGCCCTGAAGCACCCACCAGATAATATCCGCCATCGAAGGAGGGCCCGATCACCACGTGTCCCGTGGGACCTTTGGATAATGCCGCGAAGGCTTCTTCAAGAATCGAAGAAGGCAGGGTTGGACTGTCTGTCCCGAGAATCACGACCTGATTCCATCCCCTGTCAAGCAGTGTTTTCAACGTCCCTGCCATTTTCTCTCCCAGATCTTTTCCCTTTTGGTCCAATAAATTGACGCCGTAACGATCCGCCATGCCGCGGAAAAAAGGTTCTTCCCGGGAAGGAGTACAGGCGACGAAGGGAACCACTCCTGAAAGCTGCGAGATCATGTGCAGTGTATCGAAAAGAAAGGCTTCGTAGAGATCTCGGCATTGTTCCGGTGAGAGTACAGAGAAAAGTCGGGTTTTGACGGCGCCCGCCACCGGTAGCTTTGCAAAGAGGACCAGGGCCCTACGAGTATCGGCCTGAATAGACCCGGAGTCTCGCATAACGGATCTAACCCCCATCTTTATCCTTTCCACTGAAAGTGTATCGCGCAGAGAGATGTCTCCCCACGATCCGGAAAATTGGGGTTGCGATTTATCTCTCAGGATTTAAGATCCGGTTCTACCCGCAGACCATCCAGGAACTTGTTGAACCCATTATACAGGTCCACCACCGCCATAAGCTCCACGATCATTTCATCCGTATAACCCATCTGCTTGAGTACAACCGTGTGAGCATGGATGCAGTACTCACAATTGTTGGTGGCTGAGACGGCCAGGGCGATGACCTGCTTGGTCTTGGGATCGAGCTTTCCTTTCCCCATGATCGTCTTGAATCCGGCCCAAGTGACTTCCAGATAGTCCGGCCAACTCCCCAATCTCCTCTCCTGCGCCGCCCGCAATCGCCGGGATGATCGAGACCTCATCCCCTTCTTCTAGCGCGGTCGCCTGACCTTGTTTGAACCGGATATCCTCTTCGTTGACGTAGATGTTGACGAACCGCCTGATTTCATTCTCCTCATTGCAGATGCGGGTCTTGATGCCTGGATATTGCTTATCCAGAAGATCGATCACTTCTCCGACATCCTTTCCAGCGATCTCCACCACGCTTTGCCCGGCCGCGAGCGACCGCAGCGGTGTTGGAATACGGACTTTGACAGACATCACACATCCCTCCGGCAGTAATGGCACCACTCCGCCTGATAGAGCTTCATCATCGGTTCTGACATTGCAATCCCTCCTTATCTTTGTGGACGAGCAAGAATCCTGCGGCCGTTCGATTCATCAATAATATTAGCTTCAGTCTATCCTGCTTCTTCCTGAGGCGATGTAAGTGAGCTTACACTTGGAGATTTAATATCATGATATGTCCATCGGCGGGCGCTTACTTTTTAATAGGCAAGATAGAAACCCGCATCTGTTCTGAGCCGGATGAGTTGGGGCAAGGTCACGGGCGTAAAGAACTTAGCCGAGATTTTGGAAAGATCGCCCGGTCCTTTGGATATCCCGGCCGTAATCAGCATCTCTTCATCGATGTAGAACTGCGCACCTTTCTCGTGCAGCATCACCAGGTACTCGCCATAGACACTGGGCACACGTTCCAAGGGCACGGTGAACTGCCGAGCCAGAACCTCTCGCATCCGCTCCGGCAGCTTATAGGTTTCGATATCGTCCTTGCCCAACCAGCCAATCTTATAGGTATTCACGGCATCCGCATCCACCAGTACGTCGACCTTCATCCCTTCTTCGAGAGCGGCCCAAATGGCGTTGTAGGCCACGCAGATCTGGGCGTCGTCGTGTTTGAGGCTGGTCTTGAGATGGATCAACATCGTTTTCGGTTCGGTTGCAGAGACAGCGGAATGGCTCAGGATCAAGCCGGTGATCATCAGAAGCATACCCGCCAGTAATCGGCGTTTCATGGAATCCTCCTCCTTTTATATGTTTGACTCGGCGCAACAGGAAAGCCTGGAGACATCCTTATTGAATATCTGGGCCACCACCCAGATGCATCTGAGCCTCCTTGATCATGGAGATTTGGATATGCAGAGTGCCTGGGGGCGGCTTGAGGGCCGCCCCTGCACCATACAAACCAATACGGATCAGACAGGACCCAGTTCCCCGCGGACGACCTTATCAACCAGATCGTTCCATTCGGCCTTCTTGAGCGTCACGCGGTTTCCTTCCTCGCCCAGCCGGACCGTCTCGCCGTCAAACTCGACCGTCGGACAGCTTCCGCAGGCCGGGCAAAGCGTGATGACTTTTTTCGGATCCATTCGAATCACCTCCCTTGGGGAGCGGTTTCGATCTCTGTGGCCGGCACTGCCTCGATCAGACAGCAGATCTCGCCGGGGCTCATCGGAGGGCAGCCGCCTTGGACCTTCCATTTCCGATGATATCGGATCAGCCGCTCTTGGATCTGCGTTAACGCTTCAATCTGGGTCTCGAGTGTCTTGATCTTT
>JACQCA010000012.1 GCA_016201865.1 Nitrospirota bacterium | reverse complement strand
TGCCTTGATCGTACGAGTACTCTTTATAGCGGGCCATGGCTCCTCCCTCTCTCATTTATATACCTGCTCTTTTACAGCATATTAACGAAAAAAGAAAGAACATTGCGACGCGTTTAAGGTTTTTCTACAGCCTCAACGTTCACATTGAGGGGCGGCGCGCTTTAGCGCAGCCCCTCTCGAATGCAGGGTTAGGCGGCTCATTCGTACTCCTGCGCCAGTGTCACTGCTACGCGGCCGATGAGTTCGTAAGGCATTGGCCGATTGAGAGGGAACTTCAAGTTGCCTTTCTCGCCTCGGTATGGAAGTAACGCATTGGCGAGGATCTTGTCGCCTTTCACCGGCGGGAAGATACCGACATGCTTCCTGAAGGCGGCAAAGTAGATGAAAGTGCGCCCGAGCTTGAAAGCGGGCATCTGGTAGCTGATGGTTTCCTCCGCAGCCGGAACTGTGCGTTTTACGATCTTTCTAATCTCTTCCATGATGTCTCGCACGTTGGGCGAGACCGTTGCGAGATAATCATCAATGCTTGTGACCTTCGGACGTCGACTCATAGCGTGGATTCTCCGTAACGGTGATGCTTTCCAAGCCGCCTAACGTAAAGTTGAGGGGCGCGCTGCTCTCGAATGCAGGGTTAAGCTAATGCGCGCCGGGTTTTCTTCAATTCAAATTTTTATAGTCAGAAATATAATGCTCGCTATAATCGAAACGCCCATAAGAAACGTTGATCGCTTATGGACTAAAACCAGTTTCGGGTTTACTTTCTTGATAATCGTCATTCTGATCCCGATAATAAAATTTGTCAGCAATGTCAATCCCGTCGCATATAAAGAGATCGTGGAATACAACTTGTCTTGAATGACTCCCTGGAGTTTATATGCCGATGCGATTACTCCAGCCGTTATGAGCAAGAAAAGAATTATATGAATAGCCAATTTCACAACACCATATGGCTTACCTGAACGGCCAATGCGACTCCCTACCGCTGAAGTCATCACAATAAATATCCCTGTCACGATAACACTGATCAAAACCGAATCCATATCATCTCCTTCCAATCGCAGTTTACAAATAGTTACTCTTTAAGCGATAGGAAATGCAGTGCCGACTTTTTCTGATCCTGTTCTTTTCTTCTTTCTGTTTTAATCAATCTAACGCTCGTGTTCGGCCGCGTTACAGCATCATTCCTCATCCGCTCACCGAGGTTCAGCCCTCCGGCATTGCAACGGTCGCGGTGAAATTCTCCCGAACCGTCCGACTGCCCAGCGGGGCGGCGGTTCGCTGGAGCGCTCTGGTTAGCCAGCATGTTCATGCGATGCTCAATGATGCCGCAGACCACCGCCAGCGATGTGCAGGACGACAACCAGCAGAACCAAACCGAGGGCGTGAAATCCAACCACATACATCCAGCGTGGCGTGGTGGGCGTCAATACTACCCGGTCGTCATTTGAATCGAGACGGGAACGCTGTTCAACCCGCGACATCTTACCCGCCTCGTGTTGCTTACGCCGCCCGTATGAGGTCATGCCCCAAGGCTTGAATACCGCCAGTGTCGCAGCCGCGAGCAACACCAGCAGGCCACCGACTGCATGGACCACGAGTTGGATGCGCAACGTGCGAAAATCGGCACTGGACAACGTCGTCTCTGCTGCTACGTCTGCCATGTAGCCAATGAGCTCCATCTTCAGCAGCAAGACGATGGTGGCAAGGACGGTTAGCAAGAGTTTCGCCAGGACCCAATAGTGCCGGAATAATCCCCACGGGGTGCCCAGTGACTGGACGGCAGCAGGAATGCCTGATCCGGTTCATAGGGCCGATAGGTCTTGCTCATGGGGGTCTCCTCTCGTCAGAATGGGACGGAAGGACTATACACTAAATGAATACATTAAACAAGCCCATTACTCGGACAGGCTCCTAGCGACCGCGCCGAGCCAGCTGACCGAGGAAGTGACATGCGCGGTGAGCGCGAACTTGCGGAGGCGGGGTGTCATGGTCATGGCGATTCCTTTCGCGAGAACGTTGTAAAACAGTAGATTCGGCGTCAGATATTTACATTGTCGTTAGCGCTCAGGATCTCATGAGCTCTTTTCGTCAACCGCCCATCCTTCTGCATAGGCTTTCTTCAAGGTTTTAATGTCAAGTTTGGTCATTTGAAGCACCGCCTTCATCACCCGTTCCAATTTCTCGGCATTATTGTCTCGAAACATCTTTTCCATAACGGTGGGAACGATCTGCCAGGACAGGCCGTACCGGTCTTTAAGCCAGCCGCATTGCCCTTTGGCTCCGCCTTCGGAGAGCTTCTCCCAATACCAATCGACTTCCCGCTGCGTCTTGCAGTTTATGATCAACGATATCGCTTCGGTAAATTTGAATATGGGACCGCCGTTCAAGGCCATGAATTCCTGCCTGTCGAGCTTAAATGTCACGGTCATGACCGATCCCTTCGGTCTTCCGGAGACCTTCGCCCCCGCTTCTCCGTAGCGGGCCACGGTCAGGATTTTTGAATTCTTAAAAACAGAGACATAGAACTTTACGGCCTCTTCGGCCTGGTTGTCAAACCATAGGCAGGGGGTGATTCTTTGCATACAGCCTCCTTAAGTTCAGCGTGCCGGTCGCCACCCGGCAGATTTATTTCTTCGCCATTTGCGCGAAAAAGGCCTCAGCGCCTTTTCGGATCTGCCCGTTCGTCAGGTCCTGCTTGTGCGTGGCGATCATCCACGAGTAGCCGAACGGGTCCCGGATCGACCCGGCGCGGTCACCCCAGAACATATCCGCCACCGGCATCGCCTCCGTGCCGCCGGCCGCGACGGCCTGCTTGAACGCCGCATCCGCATCGGGCACGTAGATG
The DNA here is from genome assembly GCA_016201865.1 of Nitrospirota bacterium. Lineage (GTDB taxonomy): Bacteria > Nitrospirota > Nitrospiria > JACQBZ01 > JACQBZ01 > JACQCA01. The sequence continues at coordinate 77,077 of JACQCA010000012.1, read as the reverse complement.
TAGAGACTGATCGGAGAACTGCCGAGCGTTTCGGCGCTCTTGGCGCAGTTCTCCGCGCCGGGCATTTCGTCACCCATCATCAAGATCGAATTGCCGATCTGGATCGTTGCGTGCATGATGCCGCGCCCATCCGGACTCTTCATCGTGTCCAGCACTTTGGCGCCGAAGGCCTTCTTATAGAAATCGATCGCCTTCTGCGAATCTTTGAACGTGAAGCTTGGTGTGACTGAGTGATAACCTTCCGGAATTGATTTAACCATGGCTTTTCTCCTTTGTTTTATCGGACCTCGTCCGGTTTATAGCAGAGCAACACATTCCCATTTTTAAACACCCTTTAAACTTCCCCTTGTCTGGATGGTTCAATTCGAGGTTCAGCCCTCCGGCACTGCAACGGGACGTACTTCGATTGCACCGCCCGCGGGGAGCGTCGGAATGCGCGCCGCGATCGAAATCGCCTCATCCAGGTCCCTGCATTCAACCAAGTGGTACCCGCCGAGCTGCTCTTTTGTTTCCGCGAAGGGCCCATCGGTAAAGACCGGCGCGCCGTTCTTCATCCTCACCGTCGTGGCCGACGACGTCGGATGCAGTTGCCCGCCGCCGCGGAAGTGTCCGCTCTTGACGAGGCTCTGTACCACTTCTCCATACTCCTTCATGATCTTGTCCTTCTGCGCATCGGACAACTTCTCCCATGCATTCTCCTCGAAACAGCACATCAGCATGTATTGCATGCGTTCTCTCCTTTCGATTGATGCTTGGAGCGGGTTCTTCATTACCTTGGCGCTCGCGCAATCACGATGCGCGCTGTAACTACTTCTTTTTCTTTGCGGCCATCTTCGCGCGCATGCGCTCCTCTTGCTCCCTGAGCTCGGGCGTGAACTCGGCGCCGAAATCCTCCGCCTCGAACACCTGGCGAATCTCGATCTCGGACTCCCCCTTCATGGGATTGGGGCAGCGCTTGACCCATTCGATCGCCTCTTGCTTCGACTTCACCTGCCACAGCCAGTACCCGGCGATCAATTCCTTTGTTTCGGCGAACGGCCCGTCGATCACGGTCCGCTTCGCTCCGGAAAACCGGACGCGCGCGCCCTTCGAGCTGGGGTGGAGCCCCTCGCCGGCAAGCATCACGCCGGCCTTCACCAGCTCTTCGTTGAACTTGCCCATCTCGGTCAGAAGTTGCTTGCTCGGCATGACGCCCGCTTCCGAATCCTTGCTGGCCTTGACAATGATCATGAATCGCATGGGCATCTCCTTATCTAATGTTTAGATTCCTTTTAAGACTGACCGCCGCTTCTCGCTTTCACGGATCATGTCGGTCAAGTCCGCGGCCGGGCGAATTTCGAAGGGGCCTCCCTTCACACCCGGATGCTTCGACATCAACTGGATGGCGTGGTTCAGGTCCCTGGCCTCCAGGATCAGTATCCCGCCCAATTGTTCCTTTGTTTCTGCGTAGGGTCCATCGGTGACGGACACTTTTCCGTTCTGGAACCGCAAGGTGGTGGCGTTTTGAGGGGGCTGCAGCGCTTCGCCGCCCGCAAAGTGACCGTTTTTCCGAAGCACGTCATCGTAGTCGAAACAGCCGTCCACAAAGGCGTTCACCTCACTTTCGGACATCGCTTCCCACTTCTTCGGATCCATGTATCCAAGGCAGATGTACTTCATGGCTTCCTCCTATTTTTTGGGGCTCGCGTCGCCCCCTCCGCTGGCGGAGCCAGACGGAGCCTCCCCCTCTCGCGAGCGTTGCTCGCTGAAGGATGATTACGGGCCCCCGTGACGTTTATGGTTGACATCCTATAGTCGTTCGAGGGGAGCCGAAATCGACATCGGCGGGTCCTGTCCTTCGGCAGCCCCATCCGTCCTCACTTCTGGGCTGACACAGATTACAGGTGAACCTCACTGGAAATCCCCTGGCCTTTTCGTTGCGGGCGGATGGGGCGCCCCGCCTGCAGCCACCCGCCGGCTTTTAGTCTAAAATTGTCAGTCCGGCAGCTCATCCAGCCGTCGCTCAAGAAATCGCCGCTCCGGCTCAAGCCGCGTGAGGCCGAGCGCCCGTTCGTAGGAGGCGCGTGCTTCGGCCGTTCTTCCCAGCCGCCGGCACAGGTCCGCCCGCGCCGAATGGGCGAGATGATAGTCCTCCAAGTCGCCGCGCGCCAGTATGGCGTCGATCAGCGCCAGTCCCGCCTCCGGCCCGTCCCGCATTGCCACCGCCACGGCGCGGTTCAACTCGACCACGGGCGACGGCTCCGCACGGGCGAGCAGGTCGTACAGTGCGACGATCCGGGCCCAGTCCGTTGCTGCGGCGTTGGGCGCCTCGGCGTGCACCGTAGCGATCGCGGCCTGGAGCGTATACGGGCCGAACCGGCGCGACGACAGTGCCCGTCCCACCAGCGCCAGTCCCTCTGCGATCTGGTCCCTATTCCAAAGCGAGCGGTCCTGGTTTTCCAACAAAACCAGATCGCCCGACGGCGAGGTTCGTGCGACGCGCCTCGATTCCTGCAGCAGCATTAGCGCAAGGAGTCCAAGGACCTCGGGCTCGGGCAGCAATTCGACGAGCAGCCGGCCGAGACGTATCGCTTCGCCCGAAAGATCGGACCGGGTCAGCGACGCGCCCGATGACGCGGCATAGCCCTCGTTGAACACGAGATAGACCACTCGCAGCACCGCGTCGAGCCGGTCCGGCAGCTCGGCTTGCGCGGGCACCTGATAGGGAATGCGCGCGTCGCGGATCTTCGCCTTGGCGCGCACGATGCGCTGCGCCAGCGTGGGCGCAGGCGTGAGGAAGGCGTGGGCGATCTCCTCGGTCGTGAGGCCGCACACCTCGCGGAGCGTCAACGCTATCTGGGCGTCCGGCGACAAGGCCGGGTGACAGCAGGTGAAGATGAGTCGCAGCCGATCGTCTTCGACGCTTTCGTCTTCCAACGCCGCGGGGTCATTGATTGCGGCGTCAACCGGCTCGGGGACATCGTCCAGCGACTCGAAACGCGCGCGCCGGCGCATGCCGTCGATGGCCTTGAAACGTCCGGCCGACACCAGCCACGCCCGGGGATTGGCGGGCAGACCGTCGCGCGGCCACTGCTCCAGCGCCGCCCGGAAGGCCTCGTGCAGCGCCTCCTCGGCGAGGTCGAAGTCGCCGAGCAGACGGATCAGTGTGGCAAGGACGCGGCGCGACTCTGCGCGGTAGACGGCGTCCACCTCTTTACGCACGCGTTCGGAGGCTTCCTCGCTCATCGGCGGACCCTCGGCTGCTCCTTGTTGAACTCCCTAAGTGGTTTTGGAAATATTGGCGTCATGAGCGATAACTGTAATGTCGTGCGTTTCATGCCGGGATGGATTAAGATTTCGGGGCGGTTATTACGGAATTCCGAAGCTCGACCAGGGCGCGATGGATTTCCAGTGCATGATCCTCCGGCTTTACGGAGGGGAAAATCTTACGGACGATGCCAAGCGGGTCGATGATCACGGTGCTCCTCCGGGCCACCTTCATTCCCATATAGCTCGAGAGCACGCCGTACCTCGCGGTGACCTGGTAGCGATCATCCGCAAGGATCGGAAAGTTCAGTTTGAATTTCTCCGCGAATTTTTTGTGGGATTCGACCGAGTCGACGCTGACGCCGAGGATCCGGGCGTCTAATTGCTGTATGGCCGTCAGGTTGTCGCGGAAGGAGCAGGCCTCCTTGGTGCAGCCCGGTGTATCGTCCTTCGGGTAGAAATAGAGGACCACCCACTTTCCACGCTGCTCCGAAAGTGTCACGGGTTTTCCGTCCTGGTCCTGGAGCGTGAAATCGGGGGCGGACCGCCCCTCCTCAACCGCCGGCTCCGGCGGGTTCGCATCGGCCCGGAAGGCGCCGAGCCAAACGATCAGCGCGGCGATTAGGATGAGGAAAAGGATGCCTGAGAGAGAAAGCTTCATGATGATCCATATACTCGATATGTCACGATCATAACCCATCTCTCGCTCCTATTCAAGCCCTTCCCATCATTTGGGTCAAGAAGAACCGCTCGCGACAAATTTCTTGACTAAGGGCTTGGAGGCCGACTAAGGTATACGCAGGAATTGAAAGATCGTCCATAGCCGGTCAACCCCGATAGGAGGAATCCATCATGAAACCATACCGAATGATCTTCGCAGGCGTCATTGGCCTTTCGGTCCTTTTGAGCTTTTTGGCCTTTGGTTCCATTCAGGCCGCCGAGCCGGACCAGAAGCCGTACGTCGGCTCCGAACCGTTCGAACAGATGAAGCTTCTCGCGGGTTCGTGGGAAACCACCATGGATCACGGGCAGGGGCCGATGAAGATGAAAGCGAGCTACAAGCTCACAGCCGGCGGCAGCGCGATCGTGGAGACGATTTTTGAGGGGTCGCCGATGGAGATGGTGACGGTCTATTACGATAATCCAAAGCACAAATTAAACATGACCCATTTCTGCATGCTCCACAATCAGCCCCGAATGGCCTTGAAAACCGCGAAGGCGAACGAGTTGACGTTCGATTTTACGAAAGGCTCCGATATCAATCCGGCCAAGGAGGACCACATGCACGCGCTTTCGGTCACCTTTGACGGAAAAGAAAAGATCGTCCAACACTGGACGAGATCCCAGCCCGGAAAGAAGCCGGAGGTGATGGATATCGCCTTCACGCGCGTCCCGTGACCGCGAATCATTATCAGGGCCACCCTGCTTATCTTTATTAGTAGGATGGGGCCGGCAATTGATGTGCGTCCTTTGAAAAAACAGGCGGAGATTCGCAGGGCGTTGCGCCAATATATCCCCCCCCCGCGGGCGAGGCTGAAGCGGAGCTTGCCGGGAATTAAGTGTCGTGTCCCCGGAATTAAATAAGCGCCAATCATAAACTCATTGCGCATGGAGGGCCTCCGTGCTCAGGTTACGAATCAAATCCCGCCACTTGGCGCCGAATATAATCGGCATCGAGGAACTTCAACATCGCATCTGTCCTCAAAAACTGGGCGAACGGCCATCGGTCATTTTGTTTGCCCTTGCTATTCTTTTCGCAGGATTTTAGAACCTCGTACGCCACCCAATCAGCTGCTTGCAACGGTGCAGACTGGCCTGGAGACCGGCGCTGAAAGTCTGAAACATAATGACCAAACGGATGTGAGGCACGATATGTATTCCATAGCGACTGCGCCTTTGCACCAAACTCGGGGTGATCAGCAACAACCAACGTTATAGAATCATTTGCAGTTATTGCTGCATGTACGAGAGCGCCGTTGAATACCTCTTGCAAGCATGGGAAGTAGGGATCAACCAATTCTCGCTTCTGAATATCACTAAGTGAATGCCAGACCGGCATTGGAAACACTACACCAATGGTTGTCATATCGGCACCGTGAACAAGTGCCATCAGCCTTGTGAGCAAATCGCGCCGGCGTTGCTCATCCCACCCCGCAAACTGTCCTCGCGAATGGGCAAACTCTCGCATATGTAACCCTGAGACGCCAACAGCGTTAAGCGTCGCGGTCCAATGCTTCGAAAACACCTGCCAATCATCATTGGTTGTGATAAGGCCGCCAATACACACAAAACGTGTGTTCGAGCTGTGCCCGCTCTCATCGAAATATGCTACGAGTGCCACGGTGATTTGGTTTTCCTAATCGCAGATAAAAATAGGGGTTAAATCTGCTCTTGGCTCATCTGGGATTCGCATCAATGACGGCAGGAACGGCCCGCGCCGCTAAATCAAGCCGACCTTGCCGCCCTCCTGGCCGCGTTTCGTTTTCCAGTAGGCCAGTTTGTTCAGCGCGTTTAGGTAGGCCTTGGCCGAGGCGACGATGATGTCGGTGTCGGCGCCGTAGCCCATCACGGTCTTTCCGTCCTCCTCCAGACGCACCGTCACCTCGCCCAGCGCATCCGTCCCGCCCGTGATAGCCGCGACGACATAGGAGAGAAGGCGGCTTTTCGTCTGAGTGATAGCCGCGATCGTTTTGTAAGCCGCATCCACCGGGCCGTCGCCTTTTCCGACATTCTGGATCGACTGTCCATGCACCGCCAGCTCGACCGTGGCGGTGGGAGTCACGTCGCTTCCGCTTTCGACATGGATCTTCCGGAGCGCATACGTCTCGGGGATCTTGGACAGCTCTTCGTTTACGATCGTCTCGATGTCCTCGTCGAAAATTTCCTTCTTCTGATCGGCGAGACGCTTCATCCTTTCGAAGGCCGTATTCAGCTCCGCCTCGGTCAAGCGATAACCCATCTCTTCCAGGCGGTTCTTGAAGGCATGGCGGCCGGAATGCTTGCCGAGTACGAGATGGCTCTGCCCGAGGCCGACCGAGGCCGGTGTCATGATCTCGTAGGTCATCTTTTCCTTGAGCAGTCCGTCCTGATGGATCCCCGATTCGTGCGCGAAGGCATTCGCCCCCACGATCGATTTATTCGCTTGAACCATCATTCCGGTGATCTTGCTCACCAGACGGCTGGTTTTCATAATCTCTTCGGTATGAATCCGTGTGTCGGCATTGAAGAGATGACGGCGTGTCCGCAAGGTCATCACGACTTCTTCCAACGAGGCATTGCCGGCCCGTTCCCCGATCCCGTTGATCGTGCATTCTACCTGGCCGGCGCCTTCCGATACGGCCGCGAGCGAATTGGCCGTGGACAGTCCCAGATCGTTGTGGCAATGGACCGAGATCACGGCCTTGTTGATGTTGGGGACGCGTTCGCGGATCGTCCGTATCAACGCTCCGAACTCATGCGGGATGGCGTAGCCGACCGTATCGGCGATATTGACCGTACGGGCCCCGGCCGCGATCACGGCCTCTAAAACCTCGCAGAGATAGGTCTCATCCGAACGGGTCGCGTCCATCGGGGAAAACTCGACATCCTCGACGTAGCCCCGCGCGCGCTCGACCATCTCGACCGCGCGACGTAGCGCCTGGTCGCGTGTCAGACGGAACTGATGCTTGAGATGGATGTCGGAGGTCGAGATGAAGGTATGGATCCGCGGCTTGGGCGCACCCTTGAGCGCCTCCCAGGCCTTGTCGACATCCTCGGGTTTGGCACGGGCCAGGCTTGCGATCACGGGACCTTCTACTTCGTGTGCGATCCGTTTCACAGCCTCGAAATCGCCGGGGGAGCTGAAGGCGAATCCAGCCTCGATGATATCCACGTTGAGCCGCGCGAGCTGCTTCGCGATCATCAATTTTTCTTCCACGTTCATGCTCGCGCCGGGCGACTGCTCGCCGTCCCGCAGCGTGGTATCGAAGATCTGAATCATCCGTGTCATGCCGGTCTCCTGTACTGGCTGGGGAGAGGCTGGGGACAGATTTCAAATCTGTCCCCCTCCTGGTTTAAATTCTGTCCCCTCCCGATTAAAATAAAGAAGCCTTCATCTCTACCGCACCGGATCGATTCGGTGCGACGCAGGGACGAAGGCTTGCTCACTCCGTGGTACCACCCTGTTTCGGTTCTTGGCTGCTGAAAAACCCGCCCGCCAAAGAAACCCTTGATTCGGCCCTTGACGCGGGCGTTGCGGCGCCGATTACATTTCGTTCACCGGCGCGGCTCCGAGGCGAGTTCGGTCTGTTGACCTACTACTCCTCTTCACGGCCATTAAAAAAGATGAAAACTATGATATAAAAATGGCTACCGGATGTCAAGTCGAGAATGGACCTTGACTCCCTTCCATTCGGTGCGTAGAATCATCACGATTGTTGAGGTGAGTATGATCCGCCGTCTTTATACGTTGAGCGTCTGTCTCGGAATCGTTTCCCTGTTGAGCCTTGGGGGATGCACGACTTCCAAAGATCCGGTCAGGACGCGTCCGGTCTGGACCAATTATGAGATCACTACGACTGTTTTTGCAATGGCCTTTGAGGGAAACAATGTGTGGGTGGGGACGGAGCAGGGGTTAATCAAGTACGATCTTATCCAGGATCGGATCGTCAGCCGATACGACAGCAAGAACGGTCTTTCATCCGATATTGTGACGACGATCAAGATGGATTCCCGGGGGAATAAATGGATCGGAACTCACGGGGGAGGACTGTCGAAGTTCGATGGAACCGCCTGGCGTCATTTCAATGTGCCTGATCTGGCCGATCCCTACGTTTACGATATCCTGTTTGATCGGTCCGGACGGATGTGGGTGGCCAACTGGAAGGGGGTCAGTATCTTTGACGGAACGGCTTGGAAGAGTTATACCAAGGCGGACGGCATTATTGACGACTGGGTTTATGCGCTGGCCATGGATCGGGACGGCGTGATTTGGCTGGGCACGGAAGGCGGGGTGACGCGATTTGACGGTAAGGGCTTTGTGAGTTATACACACAAGGAGGGTTTAGGCGCCGACCTGAAGACGATCGGTTCGTATGAAAAAATTGCCAACCCCAGTTTTCACCATCGAACGACACCCGGAAAAGAGGCGGAGGGATACAACCCCGATTACATATTGGCCGCCGCTGTCGATTCCCGGAATAATAAATGGTTCGGCACATGGGGAGCCGGATTGAGCCGTTTTGACGGTCAACATTGGACGACGTTCACCACTCGGGATGGATTAGCCGGAAACTTTATTTCGGATATCTTGGTTGATCACGACGACACTCTGTACATAGCCACGGAAGGAGGTGTGAGCATTCTGAGCGCAGGCCGCTGGAGAAGTTTTTCGGTGAAGGACGGCCTGGTGGATGACGGGGTCTTCACCGTGGTTACGGATCCTCTTGGATTTAAATGGTTTGGCACGTTAAAAGGCATCAGCAAATTGGAAGGGTTTTCCCCGCAGTAACGCCTCCAACTTCATAATAAAATTTGTGGTGTGTTCCATGCTTAAAGTTCGCAGGGGTTGTATTTTTCACAGGCGGGTATTTCATCCGCTACAAACAAAAGACATACCACAGGATTGTGCGGTCTTTTTTCTTGACAGATTCTGATAAATTCTGTATCGTTTTCTCTCCTATGATATATGATATAGGTCATTGCAATTGCCTGATGAGGGACTGGTAACCATGTGAAGAGATTTATCCATACTTCCCTTGACCGATCACCGTTCTTCTTCTATCATCATAAATAAGGGAGAATCAGAGGAGGGGGCCGTGAAGATCTCTCGGTTTGTCGCATCGGCCGTTGTTGTGGGTGGAGGGCTGTTTGTAGCAGCGATTTCCTCTATGGGCGGATCCGTCATCGGTTCCCGGCATGATCTGTCTGCGTTGAATATGAGAGGTTACGGCAGCGAGACCGGTCCGATGACCGGCGGCTCCTTCAACGACTACCGGGAAACCTGCGTCTATTGTCACACACCCCATAAGGCGAGTACGATGGCCCCCCTCTGGAACCGCCAACTTCCGGATCTGAACGGCAACGGCTACCAGATGTATTCCAGCCCCAACTTCGATTCGGCCGCGCCCCATGCGCCGGACGGCATTTCCTTGGGCTGTTTGTCCTGTCACGATGGATCGGTGGCGGTGGATGCCGTGATCAACAAACCAAAATTTCATGACTGGTTTGATTCCGGTGTTCACTATCGTATGAGTCCGGAGGGAGCGGTCGGTTCGGACAGTTGCGGAAAATGCCATAACCGGCAACGGGGGGCCTACGCGGGATTGAGCGGCGCCCACGATGCGACGATCCGATACTTGACCAAGAACCTCAAAGACGATCACCCCATCTCGATCACTTACCCGACATTCAGCAAAGACTCGGCCTTTAACCAGCCTCCCATCGCGAAGGAGGATGGGGGTCGCACCTTTCCGAACGGAGTTCAGACGTTTGATGACGACAAGGTTCAGTGCGCATCCTGTCATGATCCCCATAATCCGGATGAAAAGAATATTGAAGGGCGGGATCCGTTTTTACGGGCATCGAACCGATTCAGCGCTTTATGCTTGACATGTCACCAGAAATGAGGGGTAAAAGGTTAAAACAATGAGAGAGTCAAGGCTTCATAGGTTAAAAAAGAACAGGGGGGAGGTCCGATCGGTGTTCCAAGGCGCAAAAGATAGACGAATAGGGTTTCTACTGCTTTTTTGTGCTTTATCAATATCGGCCGGTTGTGCGACGCCGAAACCGGCCGAGGTGATCTGGCCGCTGCCGCCGGAGGAGCCGAAGATCAAGTTTGTAAAGAGCATCACCGGCTCGCGCGACGTCGAAAAACAAACGTTCTGGAAACAAGTCGGAGAGCTGATTGTCGGCGCCCAACCGAGCGCGCGTTTGGCCAAGCCGTACGCCGTTCATATGGATCGAGAAGGCCGGTTGCTGGTGACGGACAGCGGATGGGCCAGCGTTTTAGTTTTTGACACCAAGAATCAACAGTTCACATTGATCGGGTTGGAGGGACCGGGCGTCTTGGCCAAGCCGATGGGGGTGACCACGGATGCCGCCGGGCGGATCTACGTCACCGACGTCGTTCAAAACCGGGCCGTGGTGTATGATCACAGCGGCAATTTCTTGCTGGCGATGGGTGAAAAAGGCCGCTTCGACCAACCGGTGGGGATTGCAGTGAACGACGCGTTGAAACGCGTCTATATCGCGGACACCAAAAAACACAAAGTTTCGGTCTTTGATGCCGACGAAGGGAAATTCCTTTTCGAGATCGGGGGTCGAGGGGTTGAGGACGGCCTATTCAATTGGCCGACCAACATCGCCGTCGACAAGGACGGCAAGCTGTTTGTCATGGACACGTTTAATTTTCGGGTCCAGGTTTTTGACGCGGATGGAAAGTTTCAAGCGAAATTCGGAGGCGTCGGCACCGCCCTCGGGCATTTCGCGAAACCGAAGGGGATTGCCTTGGACTCCGAGGGGCATGTCTATGTGGTGGATGCCGCTTTCAGCAACATTCAGATCTTTGATCAACAAGGCCAGCTTCTCCTTTTCTTCGGGGGGTTTGGAAGCAGACCGGGACAACTCTGGTTACCAGCCGGCATGGCGATTGATGAGGACGACCAGATTTACGTAGCCGATCAATACAATCACCGTATTAATATCTATCAATACATGGGCGAAAAATACAAAGCAAAGGTTGTGGGGTCCGGCGTGGAGGGTAAAAAGTAGAGTCGCGAGGAAACGAAAGTGAAAGCAGCGAGCGGCAACGGCCCCCGAAGCGGACGAGCAACGATGCGGCCGAAAACAGTTTATTTGCTACCAGCGATGACTTACGTGCTCCTGTTGTTATTAGGGGGAACATGGGCGATTGCAAGTCATGATGTGAGGTTGTCGGAAGACGTGAGCCAAACAAAGCACAATCTTTCCTCCAATCCGGACATTAACGCGATCGGCACGACCGAGATCTGCGTTTTCTGTCACACCCCGCACGGCGGCAACATGGCCGCTCCGGGCCACGCCCCCCTTTGGAACCGGCTGCTTCCGGACGATTCCAGCTATGAGGTTTACAGTTCACCTAATTTCGACGCGCAAGATATCCTGGGAACCCATCGGCCCAAAGGGGTGTCCCTGGCCTGTCTGTCCTGCCATGATGGAAGCATTGCGTTTGATTCCCTCATCAATGGATCCGGCTCGGGCGGATTCGTTCCGGCCAATCTGGGCGTAGGACGGGGTCCTGGAATCGGCGATCCCAAGATCAGTTTTCTGGGGGGCGGGATTGTGGATGCCAGCGACACGTTTGCCGAGGGTTTAAGAGATTCCACAGAGGTTGAGCCGACGGCGGAAAGCCCTTATTCAGGAGGCCTTCATGATCTCGTGCGCGGCGTCGGAAAAGGCAGCGAAGGCGCCCAGCCTTTTCCGAATCTGGGCCAGGACCTTCGGGATGACCATCCGGTCGGAATGGAGATTCCATGTATAACCGACAGCCAGTTCAGCGAGATCTGCGAAGAATTGACGGCCTCAAAGTTGGACGGAGGAACGGATGGAACCAGCGTGGCCTTCATCAGCCGGACATCCCCGGACCGATCGGTGATCTGGCCGCTTGAGAAACGAGACCGGCTTCGGGCTTATCCCTCGACCGATCAGCCCGGGCGTTACTTTATCGAATGCGCTTCATGCCATAACCCGCATGCGCCTCGGGTTTCATTCTTAAGATTGCCGAGCGGAGTGCCGGATTTGGTGAGGACGAATCTTTCGCCGACGGACAGTCTCGGGCATCCCGGAGGAAAGAATTGGGGTCAGCAACCGAATGCCAGCAGCGCCATTTGCCTGAGTTGTCATGAGAAGTAGACCGAGATCGTGTGTTTGTCTTTGGCGCGGCGAGCCGTTGTCCGTGCGGCAACGGTGAACCGACATAGGGAGGGAAGAAAATGAAATCCTTTCAAGGGAAGAGCAAGGGCCTGCGGCGATATGCGCTTCCTCTGCTGATGATATCCGCCTGTGGGTTTGTGGCCTCGGAAGTCATGGCGACCCATACCGTGACCGAAACGGAGGATATCAGAAATACAAAACATTACATGATCGGAAACCCGGATGTCCTGGCCAGGGGGGCGACAACATTTCCCCCGATGTCTGAGGTCTGCGTCTTCTGCCATACGCCCCACGGCGCAAACGGGGCGACCCAGGCTTTGGCCCCGTTATGGAACCGGAACCTTCCGGATTCAGGAACATACAAAGAGTACAACGCGGTTAACTTTGATAGAGGCGGGAACACCCCAGGAAAACCGAAGGGGGTCTCGCTGGCCTGTTTATCCTGCCATGACGGCACGATCGCTGTTGATGCGCTGATCAATGCGCCGGGTTCCGGCGGATTTGAGAAATTGAACTTAGGCATTACCGGCAATATAAGCATTCCCGCTATCGACTTCGGCGGTGGAATCATCGATACTGATTCCAGTATGAGAGGAGGAGCATTGCCACCCGACTACCGGAATGGCACTGAAACAAACCTCACTTCTCTAAGCCCTTATTCAGGGGGTATTCATGACACCATTACCGGTGTCATTGGCGGAGCAAGCCCTATCGAGAGCGCGTATCCCTTTCCCAACTTGGACATCGATCTCTCGGATGACCATCCCATCGGAATGGCGGTGCCGGATCCCAGGTTTTGTGGAGGGCTATGCGCGTCGTTCGATCCGCAGTTCTCTCTTATCGGAAAAAACTCATCATTAGACGGCGGCACCGCCGGCTCGAGCGTGATGTTTGTTACGAAGGATGGACAGTTAGCAACCGACAAACGGGATCGAATCCGGCTCTATCCCTCAGATTATCCCACTAACCGATACTATGTTGAATGCGCCTCATGCCACAACCCGCATACGCCGAGGGTCTCGTTCTTAAGACTCCCAAGCTCCATTAGAAAAGATATTAGGACTACGGGTGTAATTGATAATCCGCTTGATTACTGGCACATTACCGGCCCGACGGATACGATTGATACAGCGTGGTCTGCGACGGATGCCGGGGTAACCTGGGGGCAGAAACCGAACTCAGGGAGCGCCATTTGTCTGTCCTGTCATCAGAAGTAACGCGCAATTCATTGCGCCCGATACAGCGCGGAGTTTATCTCCGCGGCCATTGGAAAAGATGAACCAAGAACACAAGACAAAAATACAAGAAAGGAGGAAATGTTATGAAATGCAGGAGCGCAATTCATTGCGCCCAAGATGAGGGGCTGGACCCCGGTTTGTCGCGGGCGATTCATGGATCGCCATAAGTAAAGAGGCGCAATGCATGGCGCCTCGGATCATAGGACAGGCACGGCGACCATGAAGCTGTGAACTGTGAACCAACCGAGATCGGGCCACTCGAGAGCCGGATCTCGAAACGGGAAAAAATAAAAAGGAGGGAATAAGATGGAACACCCAAAAAGCCGGAGCAGGAGCGGAAGGTCTTTCGCCCTGACTCTGCTCATTGCAGGGGCGTTTTTCATCACCGCCCCGATCTCCGCATGGGCGCTGCATTTGGGCATAGCCCATACGAGCTGGCCGGCGGAGAATGTAAGAAATACGCTCCATAACCTGAGCACATCCAACCCGGTCGCCGGAACGAACATCGGCGCGGGCGGCAGCCCGACGACCGAGGTCTGCGTCTTCTGCCATACGCCGCACGGCGCCAATGTAGGCACGGCGGCCGCGCCTCTGTGGAACCGGGCCATCCCGACCAGTTCGGGCTACTCGACCTACACCAGCCCCAACTTCGATCAGGGCAGCGCGGGCCAACCGATGGGCGTTTCACTTGCCTGTCTTTCCTGCCATGACGGCGTGGCCGCGTTGGATGCCTTTATCAACGGAGGCGGCTCGGGTAAGTTCTTCGGGAAGACCAACACCACCTCGACCGGTGCGATCACAAAGCCCGCTGGCAGCGCGTTTTTGGATCTCGATCTGTCGATGGAGGGCGCAGCCTTAGGCACGCCGGATCGTACCGATACCGGTCCGAACTACGGGACGATTCTGGGAGGCGCCATTCCGTTCCCGAACCTGACAAAGGATCTGTCGGATGACCATCCGATCAGCTTCCCGATGCCTGCCGGTGATCCACAGTTCAGTGACGTGCTCCTGAGCGGCGCTCTTGTTACGGACGGCCTTATCCAGAAGATAGGCCGGACCGGGGCTTTGCCGCCGCAAGATAGACGGGATGCGCTACGGCTCTATCCTGCAAGCGGTGGAAGTACCACTGTGGGGACATGGGTGGAGTGCGCCTCCTGCCACAACCCGCATGCGCCGAGGCCTCTGTTCTTAAGGTTGCCGACCACTACTGCTGTACCCGGCGGCATCGAAAAGGGCGGCGGAACCACGACGGTGGGCACGGTGCTTGGCATTATTGACAGCACCAAGATCGCGGATAATCCGAACGCGGGGAGCGCGGTCTGCCTGTCCTGCCATGAGAAATAAGGGGCGCAATGCCCTTGTGTTGTAGGGGTTTGATTAATCAAACCCCTACAGAAGCTTGGGTAATCCTCCCCGATGCGACGTCGGGGAGGATTACCCGCTTTTGTATATGAGTTACGGTATTTTTGATTCATTAGGAGCAAACAAGTCATGAGGACCATCATCGCCTGTCTTATGTTCTTGGTGTTGGCCGGAACGGGCCGGGCCGCGGAATCGTCCGCCGCAGGCGGAAAGAAGGATTCCGATCCGATCGCCAAAGTCAATAATACGCCCATTACGGTAAAGATGTTGAAGCAGGCGATCGAAGAGCGAATTCCGGCCACCGGCCACCGATCTTTATCCCAAAATCGTCTCTTCGAGATTCGACAGGAAGAATTGAATAAGCTCATCGTGAGGGAACTGATTTATCAGGAAGCCATTCGGCTTGGGATCAAGGTTGAATCCAATGAGGTGGAAGCCGAATTTTCCAGGATTGCGGGCCGTTTCCCTTCCGAGAAGCAGTTTAAGGAAAACCTGGATCGACAGGGCCTGACGCCGTCCGACGTCCGCGAGGGGCTTGGGCGTTATCTGATGATCCGAAAGGTGACGGAACAAGAGGTTCGTTCCAAGATTGTGCTCACGGACGACGAGCTCAAAACCTACTACGACGGGCATCGGGAGCAGTTTGTCATACCCGATGCGATTCGTCTACGAATGATCCTGATCAAGGTCGAGCCCGGCGGGAGCGAGCCGGACTGGGAAGAAGGCCGTAAAAAAGCCCAGGGGCTTGCGGATCGAATCCGCGCGGGCGAGGACGCGGCCTCGTTGGCCGCTGAATTTTCGGAGGATGACGAAACGAAGGTGAACGGAGGAGACACCGGTTTGCTCCATCAGGGTCGTCTGCCGTTTACGGATATGGAGGAGGCGGCATTCTCACGGAAGGTCGGCGACGTCGTCGATCCGGTGAGACTGCTTCAAGGCTATGTCGTGTTCAAGATCGAGGAAAAACGTCCCTCCAAGCCGTTGAGTTACGAGGAGGTGGATAAAGAGTTATTACGAAGAGAAATGAAGACGTCGGCCATCGAAAAACGTTTTGCGGAGTGGGCTGCGGGCCTGAAGACGAAGGCCGAGATCAAGATTTACTGATTCAAGCGTAAAAAACCGTGGGAACGCCGTTTCGTTAGGACGAGGCGGCGGGATAAATAGATCGCCATTTAATTCGTCAGCAGCGACATGAATCCTGGGCGCGAGGCCGTTGATACGAAAGACGAGCAAGGGATCCCATTGCGTGAAAAGTCGATTCCGGTCGTTGGATGTGACCCGTTGCAAGGGTGAATCGAACGCCTGCCCCCATCGAAACGAGGGTGTGGATTGCCCTTGCGCGAAGCCGGCCGTTAACCGCCGCCGGGGTCCATGGTTTTGGTTCTGGATCGGGGCCGTTTTCAGCATCGTCATGGGCGGAGAGATGCCGTGGCCGGTCTCTACCGCGGAAGCGCGGATTCTCAATCTCGGCGGATCGTTGAACGTGAATTACAGTCGGGCCATCACCTTGGCCGACAACGGAAATTCCGCGGTCAACTCGTCCGGCCTGCAGGCCAATCTTAATCTGTCCGGAGACGCCTATCGCGTGGGTAGTTACAACGGGGAGGTCTCATTGTTGAATCAGACCGTGAATGTCGAGACGACGGATCAGAAGAACCGTTTTAGCGTGACGAGTTACCGGCTTGCGCTGAATTTGTTTCCGCAATGGTCGCCGCTCGGTCTGACCGGTCAACGAACCGTGCGGAAGACCGACTTGGAGCTCGCCACCTTGAGGGTCACGACCAAAGACCGCATTGATTCTCTCGGCGCCAATTGGGTCATGAGTATCAGCCATCTGCCGCGGTTGGTTTTGAGTTACCAGGAGACGGCGACGCATCCGGGCGGGAGATCGACCAGCCATGCTTACAGCGCCTTTACCGATACATCGGTCGGAGTCACCCGCATTGCCGTCGGTTACCAGTTGAGCACGACCGAAGCCCCCCCGGGCGGGACGTCCCGTTCGCACGGAGTTAATATCGACACCAGTTCCCAGTTGACCACCAGCCTGATCGTAACGGCCTACGGTCGGTACTCGAGCAGTCATCTTCCTGAAAATGTACAGACGCCCGGAGTCACCCTCTTTCAAGAGCGGAGCGCCGGGATGGGAATATTCTATCGGCCGCCGTTGTACTGGTGGGACGGCAGCGCTTCTTACAACTACAGCGAGAATCCCTTTGTGAATGACTTTAAGAGCCATGCCGTGCAGGGTTCGGCCAATCTGCGCTATAACGAAAAAACGGACTCGGGCTTCGGCGCTCGATACCTGCTCGTTTCCTCTACCGATTCGACCGTCAACTCCGAATCGGCCGATGCGAGCCTAAATTACCGTCCCTTTTTCGGTTTGACCACCGGATTGAGCGGGAGCGGGGGAATGACGTCAATGCGCGCGACCGGCACCGCAAACACGGACAATCTCTTTCAGCACTACCAGTCCAGCATCAGTTACACCAAACCGTGGCAACGCTTTCAGTACCGAGCGGCTTATAATATCAATTACGGTGAATCGGACACGCGGCCGGGCGGTTTTAGTTCAAGGGATTTGGGGAATAGCGTCAACTTCGGCGTGGATAACACGAACGCCGAAAAGATCCATGCGGGACTTGGCGCGACCTTTAGCGACATCCAACGTGTCACCGAATCGGTGAAGTCGGAACAGAGCAGCTATTTGATTCAGTTATCGGCCGACAGCTCTTATTTTAGGAATCTGATCCTGATTGGGGATAGCGTGGGGCTCCGGGGCGGGGGCAGTTACTCCCACACCTCCGGTTTCGGGGTGGAAGGAAGGGTCATGTCCGGTGAGTTGACTGCGAGCTACGGCACCTTGATCGGTTTTTCCGCCACAGCCAACTACCATATCGACAATTACCCGACCGAGCTTCATTTGGACCGGCAAGTCCTCACCACGCAGGTTCAGTACGCAACGTATCTCTTCTCGCGCATCAACACGTTGATATCGGCAAGGGATTCCGTGGAAGACAATCGTTACCAGGCGGACGTCAATGTCGTGGAGGGCAACCTGAACCTTGGTTATCAACTCGGCGCCGTAACATTGGGAGCGCAGTATCAAGAGGTCGAAACCCGAACGGCCGGGAAGCGATTTGGATCCCGGTCCGTTATGGGTCGAGCCAGCCGGGCATTTTAGTGATGAAGCGGGCGATTCAGACGGTTATCGGGATCGGCATCGTCGTCGTTCTATCGGCGTGCGCCGCCATGGAACCGGTCCGATCTCGTGTCGAGCGGTCTTGGCCGACGCCGCCGGATCCTCCCGTGATTTCGTATCTGAATAGTTTCTCCGAACCGAAGGACATGGGGGCCAAGCGGAGTTGGTTCATGAAGGCCGTCGAATTTCTGTTCGGCGAGGAAGGCAGCCCTCATATGCTTCGTCCGTATGCCGTGGCAACGGATGGTTCCGGCCGCGTTTATGTGGCGGACACCGGTCTACAGACGGTCCACATCTACGATTTTCCATCGAAGAGCTATCAGCAAATCTTCTGGATTGTCCGGGGCCGGTCCCGGTTGATGTCGCCGGTGGGCGTGGCGCTGGATGAAAAGGGGTTGCTTTATGTTTCCGATTCCCAACTCAACCGTATCTTTGTCTACGAACCCAAAAGACGACGATTGGTAAAGACGATCGGCGAACCGGGGCAGTTCCAGCGGCTGACCGGCATCGCGTATCATCCGAAGTTGCGCCGCCTCTACGCGGTGGATACCGCGGCCCATCGGGTAACGGTATTCGATCCGGACGGCAACGTGGTAACGACCTTCGGCCAACGGGGCGAAAAAGAGGGCGAATTAAATTTTCCGACCCACATTGCGGTTGATTCCAAAGGCGCCCTCTACATTACGGACTCGATGAATTTCCGCGTGCAGATTTTCGACTCGGAAGGAAAATTTCAGGGAAAGTTAGGTCAAATGGGCAATATCCTCGGTAGTTTTTCAAAGCCGAAGGGCGTCGCCGTGGATTTGGAAGGGCATATTTACGTTGTGGACGGGATCTTCGACACGATTCAGATCTTCGACCGCACAGGGGATTTATTGATGAATTTCGGTCAAACAGGTGAAAAAGAAGGGGATTTCTACCTTCCGGCGGGGATCGCGATTGACGACAAGAACCGGATTTACGTGGCGGACACTTATAACCAACGGGTCCAGGTATTTCTATTTTTAGGCAGTCCTAAAGAAGATGCGTCGGCTTCTCAGCCACAACCGGCCGGAGGCGCTGTTGAAGGAACAAAAAATCCAATACAATAAGGCCTGTTTGTCGTTGACAGCAGGTCTAAAAGTGGTAAGATTAAAAAGGGAAAATCTCTTTTATTGCCGTAACATAGGGGAAAATCTTAAATTAGAATGTTTGGAGGTGTGATGCATACCCTTACGGCAGCCCTCAACCACAAACCGTCAAGCATAAACCAAATGACGCGCGCGATTCATGGGCTCGTTTTAGTATTCGGGATGCTTGGGCTGTTTGCATGCCAGGATCGGGGTTCATCCTCTTCGCCCGATGGGGGAGCGGCGCCTCAAATTGGCTCCAAGCCCGCGGGCTGGCGGTTGACACTTCAGATATCGGTGCCGGAGAGTGGGGCGGACGGCGGCGTGGCGTATAACCGTCTGTCGGCCGGAGTAGGAGAAACTGCAACAGACGGGTTTGACAACGCAGGGGATGTCCGAGCCCTCTTGTACACCGATGCGCCGATTCAGGCCTATTTCGCTCATGCCGGCGATGCCGGTTACGACACGAACAGCCAACAACTGTGGCAGGATCTCCGATCGCTCAATCTGCCTGCGGAATGGCGGATCGAGGTGGTTGCGGCATCGGGGAGAACCGTCACGGTTTCCTGGGTTCCGCCTGCCGGCGGGGTAAGCTGCGCCACCCATCAGTTTATGCTCTGGAACACAGAAGGACAACTGCCCCAAACGGATCTCTGCGCGAGCGGCCCGCTTACCTACGCCGCTGACGGGCAGATTCGGCATTTTGTGTTGAGGGTGTCATAGAACAGCCATGAGATTGCAAGCCGACAGAGGGCGAACTGTTCTGAAAGGACCTCTGCTCCTCAAAGCAGTAGGGGTGACGGCCTTCTTTGCCCTCCAACTTCTTCCAATCATCTTCAGCGGAACCGCCTCCTCGGCCGTTGCCCCTACGATCACCCCGGGCAGTGTGCTGCAGCGGATTTTCGATACCACCGGACGCTGCAAAGGCAATGAGACAACGGTGGCCATGGGGAGCACTATTAATACACAGACCGTTTGCCTTGAGGCCAATATTACCGACGGCGATGGCGATACCGTCCGGCTTGAGGTCGAAGTGAAACCGGTCGGCATAACCTTTGACGGCACCACCAAAATTTTCTGCTCACCTTCATCTGATTGTATCACCACCGGCATCCAGAACACTACTTATGTTGCCACGGTGACCGGCCTTTCCTACGGCAGTTCTTATCACTGGCGCGCGCGGGGGGTGGATTTCACGGGAGCGGCCAGTGCCTGGACCTCGTTTGGGACGAATATCGATCGGAATCCATTGCCCTCGGATCCGGATTTCACCGCCGTGAATACGCCGCCCACCATCGGCGCAATGAACCAGCGGATTTTCGATGCCACCGCACGCTGCAAGGGCAATGAGTTCACGGTGTCGGAGCAAGGCACGATTAATACGCGGAGCATCTGCGTTGATTCGACTGTGGAGGATGTTGCCGGCGATACCGTCCGGCTGGAGGTCGAAGTAAAACCGGCAGGGGCGACCTTTAACGGCACCACCAATATTTTCTGCTCACCTTCAAATGACTGCGTCACCACGGGTGTCCAGACTCCGTTCCCTGCCATGGTGACCGGCCTTTCCTACGGCAGTTCTTATCACTGGCGCGCGCGTGGAGTGGATATGGTAGGTTTGGCCACCGGCTGGACCGAGTTTGGAACGGCGGGGAATACCGATTTCAAGACGGTGAATACGCCGCCCACCCTCGGCGCAATGACGCAGCGGATTTTCGATACCAGCTTACGCTGCAAAGGCAATGAGACAACGGTGGACATGGGGAGCACTATTAATACACAGGCCATCTGCCTTGATGCAGATGTGCAGGATGCCGCCGGAAACGGTGTCCGTCTTGAGGTGGAGGTGAAGCCGGTCGGCGTGACCTTCAACGGCACCACCAATCTTTTCTGCGACGACCTTTCCACCTGTGCCGGCACATCGGGGCAGGGCCAAAAAATTGTGACGGTGACCGGGCTTTCCTCCGGCACGGCTTATCACTGGCGGGCGCGTGGGGTGGATGATACGGGGCGCACCGATGGTGTCAGCGCCTGGACCTCGTTTGGGACGAATACCGATCCGTTTGATCCGGATTTTAGTATAGGCTCTCCTTCTCCCACGATCAGCGCCATGCTGCAGCGGATTTTCGATACCAGCTTGCGCTGCAAAGGCAATGAGACCACGGTGGCCGTGGGGGGCAGCATTGGAACACAGACCATCTGCCTTGAGGCGGATGTGACCGATGCCGCCGGCCAAAGTGTCCGTCTCGAAGTTGAAGTAAAGGAGGTGGGAACGTCCTTTGACGGCGCCACCAATCTTTTCTGCGACGACCTTTCCACCTGTGCCGGCACATCGGCACAGGGCCAAAAAATTGTGACGGTGACCGGGCTTGCCAACGGTAAAAGCTATCACTGGCGCGCGCGTGTGGTGGATTTCCCCGGGGGGACGACCACATCTTGGTTCTCCTTTGGGAACAACAGCGACGGCAATCCTCCGACCGTTTCTGCGGCGTCCGATTTCACCGTGGGTAATACCCGGCCCGCGATCAGCGCCATGCTGCAGCGGATTTTCGATACCAGCTTGCGCTGCAAAGGCAATGAGACCACGGTGGTTGTGGGGGGCAGCATTAACACGCGGGTTATCTGCCTTGACGCAGATGTCACCGATCCTGACGGTAATGCCGTCCGGTTGGAGGTGGAAGTAAAGCCGTTGGTCAAGCCCTTTGACACTGTCACCGATATTTTCTGCGACGACATTTCCACCTGTACCGGCACATCGACAGGGGGCCAAAAAATTGTGACGATCAGAGGGCTTTCCTACGGCACGGAATATCACTGGCAGGCGCGTGGGGTGGACAGCTTTGGAGCAGACAGCGGCTGGAGCGACTTTGGGAATAATGACGGCGCAGTTTATCCCTCGAACGTCGATTTTATACCGGTCAATGTGCCGCCTACAATCATCGCCGGCAGCCTGAACCAGCGGATTTTCGATAACAGCTTGCGCTGCAAAGGCAATGAGAGCACGGTGGTTGTGGGGGGCAGCATTAATGCGCAGACCATCTGCCTTGAAGCGACTGTGAACGATACGGATTCAACCCAGCAAACCCGTCTTGAGTTGGAGGTGCAGCCGATCGGGACGACCTTTGGCAATGCCGCTACTACGACCGGTTCCTTTGACTTGCAGACCGGCAAGTATTTGCCGGTTACTGTTTCTTACGGCACAAAATATCACTGGCAGGCACGTGCGGTGGATGAACAGGGAGCGCCCAGCGGCTGGATCTTGTTTGGGGCGAATCCCGAGCCGTCTGGGATTGATTTCAGCGCGGTCAACCTGCCTCCTACGATGATCACAATGCTGCAGCGGATTTTCGATAACAGCTTACGCTGCAAAGGCAATGAGACCACGGTGTCGGAGCAAGGCAGCGTTGGAACCACGACGATCTGCCTTGATGTGAATGTGACCGATATCGATCCCGTACAGACCATCCGTCTTGAGGTGGAGGTGAAGCCGACAGGGTCTACCTTTGACGGCACCACAAATATTTTCTGCGACGACGCTTCCACCTGTGCCGGCACATCGGCACAGGGCCAAAAAATTGTGACGATCAGCGGACGTTCCTATGGCAGTTCTTATCACTGGCAGGCGCGTGGGGTGGATAACCTGAACGCGGCCACCGGCTGGACCGAGTTTGGAACGGCGGGGAACACGGATTTCAAAGTGGTGAACTTGCCGCCGACGGCATCGGCCGTCGAGCAGCGGGTATATGACGGAGCGTGCGACGGATTGGGGGCCGGGGAAGTCACCGTGGTGGAAGGCCGCGCAATTGACCAGACAAGCATCTGTCTTAATGCGACGCTTTCGGATCCCAATAACAAGTTGCCGCTATCCGGTTTGACGAGCAATCAGACGATCACGTTGCAGGTGGAAGTCCAGCCGACCACGTCGACCTTCTCGGGTACTCAGAACTGGACAAGCACGGCCGTGACCGAGTCTGCCCCTGTGGCGCGGGTGACGGTGGGTCCGCTCCAGTCCGGTACGAGCTATCACTGGCAGTATCGCGCGGTGGATGATACGACGCGTGCCGATGGAATCAGCGCCTGGACCGAGTTCGGGACGGCGAACAATACCGATTTTACCGTGACGAATCACCCGCCGATCATCGACACGACAACGTCGCCGCCGCTGCAGCGGAACCTCTTCAACGGAACTTGTGCCGTTGGGAGCGGGATCGTCATTCCGGAGGGGACTGACGTTCTTACAACCACCATATGCCTTCAGGGGAATATAACCGATCCGGACCTAAATCCGGTTCGTCTCGAGGTCGAGGTGGAGCCGACCACCAGCACTTTTTCTGGAACAGCCACGCATTCCGAACCGCCTCTCGGTTCCTTTGCCTCCGGCGGGACTAAAATTATTTCGGTGGGCGGGCTGGTCTCCGGGACCAGTTATCACTGGAAGTACCGTGGGGTGGACGACCGTGGAGCGGCCACCGTCTGGACCGAGTTTGGAGCGGCGAACAATACCGATTTTAGAATGAATAATTTCCCGCCGACGATCAACGCCTCGACGGTGCAGCAGCGTGTGGATGTGTTTGCCGACTCAGTCTGTTTGGGCAGCGAAACGACGGTGCCGGTGGGGGGCGAGATTAACGAGACCTCCATCTGTCTTGAGGCCAATGTGGCCGATGTCGAAGGAAACTCTGTCCGGCTGGAAGTGGAGGTGCAACCGGTCTTGACGACCTTCAGCAATACCGCACAGTTCTGTTCGCCGGATTGTTCCGGTTTTACGACCCAGGGTGTCGTTATTACGGTGGCTGTTTCCGGGCGCACGTACGGCACCAACTATCATTGGCAGTACCGCGGCGTGGACAACAACAACGTGGTCAGCGCCTGGACGTCCTTTGGGGGGAATCCCGAGGCGAATTCGGATTTTAAGGTGACGAATACGCCGCCGACGCTGGCGTTCGTCGAGCAGCGGGAGGACCTGGGAAGTTGTCCGACGACGGCCGGGAACGTGGTGGCCGAGATCACGGGGACGATCGGGGAGTTGAGCATCTGCTTTAATGCGACGCTGTCGGATGTCCATGTGGCCGAGACAATCCAGTTGCAGGTGGAGGTGCAGCCGACGGCGACGACCTTCGGCTGTCCGGCGACGGGGACCTGCACGGCGCGGCTGTCCGGCGACGGGGACCTGCACGGCGTCGGCGAAGGTGGTGACGAGCGGCACCGTGAACACCGGGCAGATCGCGCGGGTGCGGGCGGGGTCGTTGTCGTACGGGACGAGCTATCATTGGCAGTACCGTGCGTTGGATGACCAAGCAATAGCCAGCGGCTGGACGGAGTATTTAACGTCCGGGAACACGGACTTTACGGTGGTGAATGCGACGCCGACGCTGGCGTTCGTCGAGCAGCGGGAGGACCTGGGAAGTTGTCCGACGACGGCCGGGAACGTGGTGGCCGAGATCACGGGGACGATCGGGGAGTTGCGGCTGTCCGGCGACGGGGACCTGCACGGCGTCGGCGAAGGTGGTGACGAGCGGCACCGTGAACACCGGGCAGATCGCGCGGGTGCGGGCGGGGTCGTTGTCGTACGGGACGAGCTATCATTGGCAGTACCGTGCGTTGGACTCGACGGCTCGGACGGATGGGCAGACCGGTTGGACGGAATATTTGACGGCGCTGAACACGGACTTTACGGTGGTGAATGCGGCGCCGTCGGTCACGGGTCTTCAGCAACGGATTTACGACGGCTCATGCGACGGCATCGAGACGACGGTGGGGGTGGGCGGCAATATTGATCAAACGACGATCTGCCTTGAGGCGACCGTAAACGATACCAATACGAATCCGCCCCAGACGATCCAGTTGCAGGTGGAGGTGCAGCCGACGGCGACGACCTTCGGCTGTACGGGGACGGGAACCTGCGCGGCATCGCCGCAGGTGGTGACGAGCGGCGCCGTGAACAGCGGGACGGTGGCGCGGATCACGTTCAGCGCCCTCACCTTTAACACGGCGTATCACTGGCAGGCACGCGGCCTGGATAGCATCGGAGCAGCCAGCGCCTGGACCTCCTTCGGGACGAATTTCGATCCGTTCGACACGGACTTTATCCCGACAAAGTTCCCGCCGACCATCAGCGCATTGCAGCAGCGGGTCTGGGATGGAGTTGCCTGCAACGGCGACGAGACGACGGTGAGAGTGGGCGGCGATATTCTTCAGCAGACCATCTGCTTGGAGACGAAGGCAGATGATCTTGATAGTGCGACCGTTCGCGTGGAGGTTGAAGTGCAGCCGGTGGGGACGGCGTTTTCCAATACTGCGACGGTGGCGATTGACCCGCTCAACAGTGGAAGCGTGGGGGTAGGTACTGTAATACAAGTAGGACCTATAAATCCATTGTCCATTCCCGGCAACTTAGGGCCGGGTGTAGCGGATTCGAGCCTTCTGGCCCTATGGCATTTCGATGAAGGGACGGGGTTGACGGCGGCCGACAGTGGAAACGTGCCGGCGGATACAGGGACGTTGACCGGCGGCACGGCCTGGACCACCGCGGGCAGATTTAACCGAGCCCTTTCGTTTAACGGCGGCAGTAATTTTGTAATAGTAGGTAATGCGTCAGCCATAAATACCGGCACCACTAAAACAGTAGAGGCGTGGGTCAAAACAACCAGTGCAACGACTCAGGTGGTATTCTCAACCTATGACGGCGGGAGTGGATATCAACTTTATCTACAATCAGGACGCCCTTTTACATGGAGTAATGCCGCGGTCGTAATTGGCGGGAGCACATTAGATTCGGGCGTGTCTGTTTCTGACGGGGCATGGCATCACATCGCAGGTGTATGGGATGGGACAAACGGTTATATTTATGTGGACGGGACGCTAAGGAACTCCGCAGCAAGGACCATCAACAATTCTACAAGAGACAACCAAATCGGAGCGGCATGCAGTGGTGTCGCCAGCACGACATGCAGCGATTTTTTCAACGGCTTCATTGACGAGGTCGCCATCTTTAGCGCTCCCCTCACGGCGCCGCAGATCGCCGATCACTATCTTCGCGGCGGTGCGCCTTTGGCCTACGGCACGAGTTATCACTGGCAGGCGCGGGCGGTGGATCCGACCGGTCTCGAGAGCGGCTGGACCTCGTTTGCGACGAATTTCGATCCGAATGATCCGGATTTTAATGTCGTGAATAAGACGCCCACGGCGACTCTGGCGCAGCAACGGGTGGATGACGACGGGGTCTGCAATGGGAGTACTGTTCCGGGCGAGACAACGGTTATCGTCGGAGGCGTCGTCAGTGTGGGGAATATCTGTTTTAATGCGACGCTGTCGGATGCGAACACGCTTCCGAGCCAGACGATCACGTTAGAGGTCGAAGTGCAGCCGACGACGTCGACCTTTAGCTGCACGGGGACAGGGGCCTGCAATGCGACGACCGTAAGCCGCGGCACCGCCGTGACGGACGGAATCATTGGACGGGTCCGTGTGAGCGGGCTTGCCGACGGCAGTTATCACTGGCAGTATCGCGCGAAGGACTCCACCTTGCGTGACGCGGATGGATACAGCGCCTGGACCTCATTTGGGACGGATGTGAGCGGCGCGAGCTTTAGCGTGGGGAATGCGGCCCCAACGATCAATCCCGCCACGGTGCAGCAACGGAAGGACCTTGGAAGTTGTCCGACGTTGGCCGGGAGCACGGTGGCTGAACAGGCGGGCGCCACCCCGGCGGGCACCATCGGGGAATTGAGCATCTGCTTGAACGCGACGCTGTCGGATGTCAATGTGGGCGATACGATCACGCTGCAGGTGGAGGTGCAGCCGGTTACCTCGACCTTTGGGGGGGCCGTGGCGACGAGCGGCCCGGTCAGCGACGGAGGTGTGGCAACGATAGAGGTGGGGTCGCTGTCCTATGGGACGAGCTATCACTGGCGATACCGCGCGGTGGATCAGTTGAATGCCGCCAGCGTCTGGACCGAATTCGGGACGTCGGGGAACACCGATTTCAAAGTGGTGAATGCGCTGCCGACGATTCAGGCCGGAACGGCAAACCAACGGGTGTATAATAGCATTCCCTCTCCTTGCAACGGAAGCGGCGCGGTCGTGCCCGAAAATACCAGCATTTTTCAGCAGAATATCTGCTTTGAAGCTTCTCTGCGGGACACAAGCACGCTGCCGTCCCAGACGATCACGCTGGAGGTGGAAGTCAAGCCGGTGAGCCAGACCTTTACCGGAACGGCATCGTCAACGAGCGGGCTCGTGATCGACGGGGGGATAGCCCGTGTTTCAGGGCCTTCCGGGACACCGGGGAGGGGGTTGGCCCCCGGTGATTTGGGCCCCGGCGTGTTGAACTCGAATCTTATGGCCTTGTGGCATATGAATAATGACTGGTTGGACAGCTCGCTCAATATCCCCGTCAACAACGGAACGGCCGTCAATGGCGCAACCTTTACGATCGCATCCCGACTGGGCGCGGCCGCGGGCAGTTTCGCTGCCGCGACGCTCGATCACGTGGTGGTGCCGGATAGTCCGACCCTGGATGGGATGACCAATATGAGTGTGGAAGCATGGGTCAATCTCAATTCCTTGACCCCAACCCCAGATCCTCAGACCATTGTTGCCAAAGAGTTAAACTATGTACTCGCGGTCCGACCGGATGGACTGTTAGCTGGTTATATAGGAGATGGCGGGGTAGCATTTGGGTTGAGCGCTGAGGTCACAGGAGGCACTCCTCTGGTTCCCGGTAACTGGTATCATGTGGCCATGACGTATGACGGAACCAATATCAATTTGTATCTGAATGCAATCCTCGATGCGACCGGGACCTTTACGGGAGGTGTTGGGGATACAGTCGATACGGTTGATATCGGATACCGTCCGGACTTGCCGGGTTGGCCATTCGACGGCCGCATGGACGAAGTGGCCATCTTCAACATTCCCCTGAACCCGGACCAAATCACCGACCACTATACCCGCGCTTTTGATACGGGCAGTCTTTCTTATGGGACGAGTTATCATTGGAAGTACCGCGCGGTGGACAGCGCGGGCGGGGCCAGCGACTGGACCGAGTTCGGGACGGTGAACAATACCGATTTCACCGTGACGAATGCAACGCCCACGATTAATGCCGCGACGGTCCGGCAGCGGGTGTATGACGGTTCGTGTGATGCGAATGAAGCGACGGTGGTTGAGCAGGTGGGCGCCGCCGCGGCGGGCGCCATCTTACAGCAAACCATCTGCATGAATGCGACGCTGGTGGATGTCAATACCCTCCCGCCTCAGGAGCTCCAGTTGCAGGTGGAGGTCGTGCCGATGAGCTCGACCTTTATCGGTAACGTCACCGCAAGCAGCCTTGCGGTCAAGTCCGGGACGGTTGCAAAGGTCGAAGTGGGGTCGTTGTCCTATGGGACGAGTTATCATTGGAAGTACCGCGCGGTGGACAGCGCGGGAGGGTTCACCGGCTGGACCGAGTTCGGGACATCGGGGAACACGGACTTTATGGTGGTGAATGCGACGCCGGTTATCTCCCTCCTACAACGGTTCTATGATGGGTCGTGCGACGGCAATGAAGCCGGGGTGGCCGTAGGAGGGGTCATCAGCACATCCGGCATCTGCCTTGAGGCGGCCGTATCGGATACGAACACGCTTCCGACCAACAATATTCGATTGGAAATCGAGGTCCAGCCGGTCGGGGCGTCCTTTACGGGAACGGCGACGCATTATAATCCTTCTTCGACAACTTACGGTGCGCCGGGCGTCAAAGCCATAGCGGTCAACGGGCTGACCTTGGGCGGAAGTTATCACTGGCGCGCGCGGGCGCTGGATGACACGGCACGTTCGGATGGAATCAGCGGCTGGGTCTCGTTCGGAAGCAACAGCGACGGCAGTCCGCCAACCACTCCGGCGGATGCTGATTTCACGGCTCCCTGCCGCGCGGATGGAATCATCGGCGGCAACGGCGATAATGTGTACGACGCTACGGGGAGCGGGCTCGGAGGCTCGCAGACGCTGACCGTGACGCCCGGCGCGACGTCTTCTTATGCGTTATCGGTCCAGAACGAGCAGATTACGGCGACGACATTCACGTTAAGTTGGATCACTCCCACGAACTGGACCGTCTCTGTAACCGACGGCACAACCGAGACATCCAACGGATCCTATCCGACAGGAAGTATATTGCCGGGGGCTTCGGCGATGTATACCTTGAAGGCGACACCACCGCTCTCTGGGGCTGTGACTGAGCAGATCATTGTGAACATCGTCCCGACCACCTCGGCCTGTACATCGGGTGTTGCTGCAAGCCTGTGGCATTTTGATGAGGGCAGTGGCGTGACAACTTCTGATGGAACGACCAACAACAATACGGGGTATCTTTCGGCAACCAACCTCTTATTAAACCCCAGCTTTGAAACTCCCACTTCCGGGGCTCCGACGAGTTGGACTGTTGTCATCGGCACCGGCACTTCGTCAAATGTGGACGCCACCGTGCAACACGGCGGCTTGCAGAGCATGAAACTTGTCTTTAACGGCACCTCTGCGGCATTCGGTAGACAACAGGCAGTCGCCGTGACGGCCAATGCTCAATATGTGCTGCGCGGTTGGTTGAGAAATTCACTGACCAGCACGAATAAGTTTTTGCAATGCGATGTGCAGGGCACAGGGATCGATTCTTCTGGCATACGGCTGGATGTCAACGCCGATTGGACGTTTGCAACTGAGACTGTACTCATTCCGGTGGGGACGACAAGCGTTAATGTCCGATGCTTTGCGGATGGCACTCCTGCAGGCAATGGCTGGGTGGATGAATTGAGCTTTACCAGAGTCTCTACCATGCCTACATGGACCACCGGTAAATCAGGATTCGTCAACGCGCTCTCCTTCGACGGCGTGGATGATTATGTGGAGGTGCCGAACGCGGCCCCCCTGCAACTGACCGGCGATCTCACGCTTGAAGCATGGGTGAATCCGACTAATTTTGCCGCGACGCGGTGGATTTTATCCAAGGCGCAACCGAGCGGTAATTTCGATGCGGAATATCGATTAAGTATTACCTCGGCGGGCCTGCTCAATTTCAGCCATCGAAAGAGCGCAACATCACAGGATACGATCTCCAACGGCGCTTCATTGACGCCAGGCATCTGGCAGTATGTCGCCGCGGTAGTGAGCGGCGGGAATGTGACCTTCTATGTGAATGAGGCACGGAATGGCACGACGCAAGCCATTGTTGGAGAACCTCGCGTGGCCACCACGGGGAGCCTGAAGATCGGGGTGTCCGGGGTCACGGGTTTCATGTCCCCATTCCTCGGCTCCATTGACGAAGTTGTGATCTGGAACCGGGCGCTGACCCTGACTGAAATTCAGGCCCATGCCGCAGCCACCAGCGGTCTCGTAGTAAACGCTGCGATGGCTGCGAATCCCGACTCGGTCAAGGCCGTTGCGGCCATTGCGCCCACCGCTTCCCAGATCAGGGCGCCGAACCTGACGGTCACGAATCCGCCCGATGCGACGTTAAGTCAGACGCAGCTTAATCTGACCTGGGTGGACAACTCCGGCTCCGCCAACAGTCCGCCGGATCCGGAAACCGGGTTTAAAGTGGAGCGGTTGGATATAACCGGGACCGGGGTCTGTCCGGGTACGACCACGGGCTTCACCCAGATCAAAGAAGTCTTGAGCGACACCGTTCAGTCGGCGTCGACCGGCGGCCTTGTCTATTATCCCGACACGGGGCTTACACCCGGGAAGAAATATTGCTATCAAGTGAGAGCTTTTGTTCGTCCTGTGTGGGCGGCTTCAGACGGCTCGCAGGATATCAATTCGGCCTACTCGAACCAGGCTCAGGCTCCGAACCCCACCTCCGGAAGTTCGGATACGAAGGCTCCTGCAGCGGTTACGGATCTTACCATCAAGCAGGGAGAACAGCGCAAAGATTCCATTACGCTGACTTGGACCGCGCCGCCAGATGATTTCGATGCGCCCGGTGTGGGCTCGGCCGCCAGTTACGACGTGCGGTACTCCATGCTGCCGATTGTGGATGGAACTCCCGGCGCCAATCAGGTGGACTGGAGCAACCTTGCCTGCGCCGATTCCACCAAGCCGGTAGATTGCGTGGTGCAGGCCACAGGTGAACCCGCGCCCCAATTAGCCGGGTCTCCCGAAACGTTTACGGTGACCGGTCTGGCAACAAATACGATTTACTACTTTGCGCTCAAGGCCGCGGATGAGCGAGGATTTCCGACGGGACAGTCGCTGATGTCCAACGTCGCATACTGCGCCGGGACGACGACCTCCTGCGGCGACAACACGACCGACGGCAGCAAGGCCGGCCGCACGGCGCTTCGGACGAACTTCAACCTTATCTCAGTGCCGCTCAAGCCGGCCAGCCCGAATCCGATGGTCATCTTCGAGGATGACATTAGCGGGGCGCCGCAGCTCTTCCGGTGGAATTCAACCGGCTTCAACGCCGATAACGGCTCCTTTATAAACTATAATGCCACTTATACCGGCTACGGCCTGTCATCGGATGCCGTGGGCGTGTGGCATTTGGATGGTGGAAGTCCGACGCCGGATTCGAGCGGGTATGCAAATAACGGCACATTAGTTGGCGGTCCTTCATACGGTGCGGGTAAATTCACCAGTGCCCTTTCCTTGAACGGGGCGACGCAATATGTGGATATGGGCAATGTCTTGAATTTTAACGCCCAGAGCTTTACGGTTGAAGGCTGGATCAAAACGACCCAGGGGACTCAATGGCGGCTTGTCCAAAAACGGGGCACAGGAAACGCAGGCACCACCGCGGGCTGGCAAATCTCCGGCGCTTCAACATTAAATAATGTTGTCGTTGACAATGGACTCAGCGCTTCCATTTATTCGGGTGTGACAACCAATACAGGAGCAAATTACGGTGTCCCTGCTCTTTCCACAAAAGTAATCAATGATGGGCAGTGGCATCACATTGCCATGACATGGAACAGCACAACAGGTCAACTTCTCGTGTATGTTGACGGTGCGTTAGAAATAAATCAGACCAACCCAAGCCTGATCGGGGCGAATCTGACGACAATCAGAAATCTCACGATCGGGGCGGCTTGGGATGCGGTCGGAACACAAAGTCAATTCTTGGCCGGCACCGTTGACGAAGTCGCGATCTGGAACCGGGCGCTGACCTCAAGCGAGATTTGGGCCCATGCCACGGCCACCGGTCCCCTTACGACGACAACGTTACTGATTCAGCCCGGCGAAGGCTACTTCTTAATCGGCGGACCGTACAATCCCGTGATTGATGTGCCGGTGGGATCGCGTGCGCTGCAGGCGGGCGATGTGAACTATGGGACATATTGTGGTGTGGCCAACAGTTTCGCCATTCACTTGAGTAAGGGTTGGAACATGATTGGCAATCCGTTCACCACACGGAAGGATTTAACGAACAGTAAGGTTCGAATATTTAACAATGACGCAAGCTGTGTTACCTACACTGCTGCGTACACTAATCCCTATCCCAATAACTGGATCCAAAACGCGGGCGCCATTTATGAATTGAAGGGCGCCAACTATATTTATCTGGCACCGGCCTTGCCGGATGTGTACAGCGCCCCGCAGGCGATCTTAGAGCCGTGGAAAGGCTATTTCATCCAGGCCGGAAACGGCAGTGGCGATACGAATACATATGAGCTGATTATTCCGGGTCCGTGAGAAGACCATCGATATGAAAGGATTAAGTGTGATATAGTGGATGGCGGCTGTTTGTCCCGTGGGTTAAAAGCGGAGGAAGGATGAAAGGGAAGGATCGAAGAGTGATGAACCGGGAGGGGACGGATTTGAAAATCGGGAGGGGACAGATTTCAAATCTGTCCCCAGCCGCTGGCAAGGTGGTATTCTTTTGGTTTATTTTCGCCTTGCTCTCAACTTTCAACGTTCAACTCCCAATACTCGACTCGCAGGCCTGGGCCACATGTCCGGGCGGTTCCGAATGTCCGCCGTTGCCGCCGGGGACGGTGGCTGTCGAGGAGGATATCAGGCTCAGCCGACATAACCTTTCCTCTTCAGGGTTCGGGACGACCCACTCGGCGAGCCAGTCCGAGGTCTGTGTTTTCTGTCACACCCCTCACGGGGCGAGCAGTGTCGGAGCGTCTTCCACTCTTCCTGCGATTAAGGCGCCGATCTGGAACCGGAACCTTTCCTATCGGGATACCACGGCGTATGTCTTATATGATCAGGCCTGGAGCTTTTCATTCGAAGGAGCGCTGAACGATCCGAGCAAGCCGACCGGCTATTCCCGGTTGTGTCTTTCGTGTCACGACGGGGTGATCGCCATCGGCAGCGTGATCAATAAACCGGGATCGGGGGGATACGGCACAGAGACGCCCACGACGGATTTCTTAGGAGTCGGGGCCATGTCTACTCAAGCCGGGGCCGTTGGGGCGGGACTGCTGACCGGCGACACGCGCGTGCTCGGCACCAATCTTCAGAACGACCATCCGATCTCGTTTTCGTTTGATTCGAACCTCGCGGTCAATGTGGATGCGGAGCTGGTGGATCCCGGACCGCCCGCCGCTCTGAGCTCCATTACCCCCTTGGCCCCGGCCGGGGGATACCAGACCGGTGTGAAACGGTATCCGGGAAACAACCCCGCGGACCCCCTCGACTTCAACAAAGTCCAATGCACCTCCTGCCACAATCCCCATGCGGTGACCTACCCCAAGTTTCTTCGGGCGCCGCGGTTCCAGGACGCGACCGAGACGGGATATTTAGTGGGCGAGCCTGCTCGTGTGGCTCCCGCCGGCCAAATCATCTGCCTCTATTGCCACAGCAAACCCGGCTGGGATAACAGCACGCATGATATCAGCCAGGCCGTTCATGCGGCCTATCCCGGCGCGAGCAGCCCGTATGATTTTGACGGAGGCCACACAGTTGCGGCGTATGCCTGCCGAAACTGTCATGATCCCCACACCGCTCAGGGGGCGAAGAGGCTTCACCGGGAAGGCGTCACGGCCTTTGGAGCCGGGGATGCCGTGGAAAACACCTGTTTCCTCTGTCATTCGCCCAACAACCAAACGGTGTCCAACGTCTTCCTTCCGGCCGGCGATCCCACGGTCCAAAATGTGAATCACCGGTTCTGCGACGGAACCAACACGTCCGGCGCCTGCGGCAGTTCCGGTTCGGCGCGCGTCGCTCCCGATATCTACAGCGAATTTGCCAAAGACAGCGCGATCTGCTTGGGAGGATCGGGAGGGGGAAGCGCGATGTGTCTGCAGTTGGCCGGCGGGCATGAGCCGGTCATCATATCCCGCTCCCAAGAAGGAGTCCAGCTCAGGAGCGAGGGAGCCGCGCTTGTTCCGGTGAACAACGAGACGACGCCCGGCATCACGACGCTTGATACGACCCATGTGGAATGCGTGGACTGCCACAACCCCCACCAAGTGAACAGTCCCAACTTGGCGGCGCTGTCTTACAATGGCGCCCCGAATCCTCCGGGCGGAATCGGAAGTCCCGGCGCGAACGGACAAGGAGCACGATTGAAGGGGGCGAAGGGGGTCGGCATCGACATCACGGGGACGCGGCCCGTGGTGGTAAGCCGGTGTCTGCCCGGCTATGTGATCTGTGGAAGGGACACCACGGTCGACGGCACCTCAGCCAATCGAGATCCCTACGTCTACGAAGTCTGTTTCCGTTGCCACGGCAACAGCTATGAAAAAGTCTTCGGTCCGGATACAGGCACGCCCAACCTGCGCTACCCCAACGATGTGACCAGCCTTGCGGTGCCGGATGGTTTTGCCTCTTACAAGACGACCCTGTTTTCACCCAGGACCGATCCGACCAATGGGGCCACGGGCACCGCCTTCTCGTTCCGCGGCTTCAGCAACAAATGGCGGGAACTGAATCCCCAAACGGCCGATGTCGAAACGCCTGCGATGTTGAGCATCGATCTGACCCGCTATGGCCAAGTGGTCTTTTCACATACCCAGCAAATAAAAAACCCGGCCTACCATCCCGTGGTAAAACCCGGTCGCAACGGCGCCTTTCAGTTATGCAACCAACTGGCCGTTGCCTTTAGCTTAAACTGCGGCAACGGGCCGGGCAACGTCGTGCCTGCTCCCGGCAATCCGGCCGCGGCCTCGGCCGCGTTGAGCAATCTGACGATTCAATGCACGGATTGTCACAACAACAATGCGTATGACGTTTACTCCAATATTTACCAGGCCAATCTCGATGCTGCAACGGCGGCGCAAGATAATTCTGGCATCCGTGGGCCGCTGACCGAATCCAATCTGAGACCTACGGATGTCTGGCCGGACTTAAATGCCGTCATCGGTTTTAATTACGTGACGGATCGGCCGGGCAAGCCGATCGGTCCGCACGGTTCGATTAACCGGCGCATCCTGCGTGCCAATTACGATACCGATATTCTAAGTCCTATCCGGTGTTTTGAACAGAACAATCCTCAGATCAGTTGCGCGGGGAAGGAGGGCGATGGGTATAGCGCTCCCGGAGGAACACCCTCCCATGCCATCGCCGGAGGCGGGGGAGGAATCAATCCGACCCACTTTAGGAAATTTCTTCTCTGTTTCCAATGCCACGATCGCCGCGGGTTCGACCCTTCGGCCGGAAACCCGATTGATAGTCAATCGGGTACCCCATCCCTGGATAAGGATCGGAGTTGGACCCATTTCTTCGGTCTGAATACGGCGGCAAGTTCAGGCGGTGTGGATTCCTGGTGGAACGGCAATCTGCATATGTATCACCTCCGGTGGACCGGCGCGATGTGCCATGAATGCCACTACAATGTCCATTCGAATGTCGAAGCGCTCAATACCATCTTCGGCGACGGTCGCGGCGGGATGCTGCCGCCCGACAGCGTGGACGGCATGACGGACGGGGTGGTCGGAACGCATCTGATTAATTTCGGTCCTCAGGCGGAAGGGACCACGGCCCAGAAGCCGATGTGGTTCTATGACGGCACCAGTTTCCGGTGCTACCTCCGTTGTCATAACGAAGTGATGGATTCCTGCGCTTATCAGTCGAGCAACACCGGCACGCCGAACGCCCGGTGGTGCGCGGGAGGAAGAAACCCGGGAACGAGCGGGTAAAGAGTTGAGATCTGGAAATTGAGAGTTGAGAGTTGTGAGTCGTGGAGGAACATTATTCAAGTGGAGTCTGCTCATGACTCAAGCGGTAACGTGCTCATTGCTTTTCGGGGGGCAGGCCCGCTCGCAACCTACAGCCGACATGGTGCCGATTCCGGCCGGGACGTTTTTGATGGGAAGCGAGCCCAAAGACGGTCGCGTGGGTTTTACGGTGGGGGTGGACGAGCTGCCTCAGCACGCGGTGGATCTGAAAGCGTACTCGATCGACCGGTATGAGGTCGCAGCAAAGCAGTATCGAAAATTTATCGAAGCGACCGGAAGAAAGCCGCCCGGCGATCCGCGGTTCCCGGAGATTTATCCATGGGCCCGCGAGGGCGGCGTTCCGAAGGAGTTTGAAAACCATCCGGTGATTTATGTGTCATGGGACGATGCGGATGCTTACTGCAAATGGGCCGGGATGCGATTGCCCACCGAGGCGGAGTGGGAAAAGGCTGCGCGCGGCACGGACGGTCGGATCTGGCCATGGGGAAATATGTTCGATCCGCAAAAGGCCAATGTTCAAGAGTATAAAGCGGCGGGCACGCTTCCCGTGGGCAGCTTTCCGAAAGGTGTCAGTCCGTACGGGGTATACGACATGGCCGGTAATGTGGCCGAATGGACGGCCGACTGGTATCAGGCCTATCCGGGGAGTAAACTCGTTCGGAACGCGTTCGGCAAAAACAAGGTCGTCAAAGGCGGCGCCTACACCTTGCCGGGCGAACCATATGCCCGATCGGCCAGTCGCAGCATGGCCCGCGAGCCCGGGAAAAGGCATCGGTCGATCGGTTTTCGGTGCGCGGCGGATCTAAAATGAGTCCAAGGGTTGAAGTATTAAGGGGTGCGGGGGTGGGAGTATGGATCATGCTTTCGGCCGGTTTAATACTTCAACAGTATGCTGATGCCGCTTCCGCATCCCCGCCGCCGTCGGACATGGCGCTTAT
This sequence comes from Nitrospirota bacterium, assembly GCA_016201865.1. Classification (GTDB taxonomy): domain Bacteria; phylum Nitrospirota; class Nitrospiria; order JACQBZ01; family JACQBZ01; genus JACQCA01. Next base: position 39,997 of record JACQCA010000012.1, on the reverse strand, counting down.
TCCGGCCGGTGAATTCATGATGGGGAGCGACGCGAACGACGGCAAGATCGGATTCGAAGTGGGGGTGGATTCCATGCCGAAGCATGCGGTTTCCGTCAAAGCGTTCTGGATCGATCGTTATGAGGTCTCGGTCGGATCGTATCGGCCGTTCGTGACCGCAACCGGTCATGAATCTCCGGCGATCTGGAAGGACTACAAGGAATTCGGTTATCCGGCGCCGGAGGATCATCACCCGGTGATCGACGTGAACTTCTATGATGCCGAGGCCTACTGCCGATGGGCGGGGAAACGCTTGCCGACCGAGGAGGAATGGGAAAAGGCGGCGCGCGGGACGGACGGCCGGATCTGGCCTTGGGGGAATGAACTGGATTTAAAGCGGATGAACACCGAGGACTCGAAACGTAACTGGACGACGCCGGTCGGAAGCCTTCCGGAAGGCGCCAGTTCCTATGGAGTATTTGATCTGGCCGGGAATGCGATGGAATGGACCGCGTCAATTCTAAAATCCTATCCGGGATCACCCCGGACGATTGCGCCGGACAAGAAATTTCGGATCCTGCGGGGCGGTTCATGGGAAATGCCGGCGAATCCGTTTGCGCGTGCGGCCCACCGGCATTACCGGCTGGCCGATCTCGCCCAGCCGGATTTCGGTTTCCGGTGCGCGAAGGATGCGAATTAGATGAGAAAAAGAATCCGGTTAACGATGCTGCTTTTGTGGCCGGTTCTGGGAGGGTGTGTCTTTATGACCCCCGCCGTTCCGAACCCTCGCTCTGCGACTCCTATGACTCCTATGGTCTATGTCCCCGGCGGTTCGTTTCTGATCGGCAGCACCGACCGGGATGGGAAGATCGGATTTGAGATCGGGGTGGATGAGCTCCCGCAGCAAAAGATGTATGTTCGGTCGTTTTATATCGACCGCTATGAGATTACGGAGGCGGAGTATCTTCAATTTTTGAAGGCGACCGGCTCAAAAAAGTATCCGGGTTATTGGAAGGAAGCGGGCCGCGAGGATTCCTTTCCGGAAGGATATGAAACCTATCCCGTATCGGATGTGGACTGGTTTGATGCGGTCGAATACTGCCGGTGGGCCGGGAAACGCCTGCCGACCGAGGCGGAATGGGAAAAGGCCGCGCGGGGGACGGATGGGCGTCTCTGGCCGTGGGGCAATCGGTTTGAACCCGGTCGCGCGAATACCTTGGAGACCAGTGCGCGCTGGAAGTCGCCGGAAGGACAAGAGCATTACGGAGTGAAGGGTTGGAAGGCGCCGGTTGGGAGTCATCCGGAGGATCTCAGCCCGTACGGTGTGTACGATATGGCCGGCAACGTAAGAGAATGGACGGCGACGGTCTATCGGTCCTATCCGGGCAACACCGCGCGAGCCGTGAGCGGGTCCGGATCGTTCAAGATCATCCGGGGCGGATCGTATTTAACCGACGCCGCTTTTTCAAGAACCGCCGCGCGATTAGCGGTTCTTCCGACCGTCGGGCCCCGTGAGGCGGACGGTTGGCACTCGGATTATACCTACGGGTTTCGATGCGCTAAGGATTGACAAATAGTGTGAGTCGAGAGTCGAGAGCGGTGCTGAAATGGTTGGGGGTTTTGGGATTGATGATGGCAGGCTGCATGGGGGTTCGGATCCATTCCGAATCTCCTGCTCCCCATGCGCGACTTGTTTACGGTTCTAACCGGGACGGAGACTGGGAAATTTATCTCATGGATGCGACGACCGGAAAAGAAGAACGACTGACCCGAAGCCGCGGGGATGACATCTGGCCGGCCGGGTCTCCGGATGGGACGCGCATCGCCTTCATCTCGACCCGTGACGGCAACAAGGAGCTTTATCTGATGCGGGCCGACGGCACAGGGCAGACGCGGCTGACCTACACCGAGGCCGATGAGGAGGATCCGGACTGGTCGCCGGAGGGGGAGCGGATCGTCTTTACATCCTTGCGCGATGGGAATGAAGAGATCTACGCGGTGGACGTCGGCGGCGATGAACGAACATCCTTGCTTCATGAGCGGCGATTGACTCATGACCCGGCCATGGATGCCATCCCGGTTTGGTCTCCGGATGGAACGAAAATTCTGTTTGTCTCGACCCGCGATGGAAACCCTGAGGTGTATGTCATGAACCGTGACGGTTCCAATCAGATCCGGCTGACGTACAACTCGGCGAGCGACGGCATGGACAGCCACGTCTGGTCTCCGGACGGAAGACAGATCGCGTTCGTTTCGGAACGGGACGCGAATCGCGAGATCTATGTCATGGCGTCCGACGGATCCGGGGCGCGGAACGCGACGAACCATCCGGCCGCGGATGACGGACCGGTCTGGTCTCCGGACGGCCGCGATCTTCTTTTTGTGTCCGATCGAAGCGGCCGCCAGGAAATTTACCGGATAAGACCGGACGGCTCGGAACTCACGCCGCTGACGACCGCTCCTGGCGATCATTTCTGGCCGGTCTGGTCTCCGGACGGAAGACAGATCGCGTTTACTTCAACACGGGATGGGAATTCGGAGGTCTATGTCATGGACCGGGACGGGTCTCGCCCGCGACGATTGACGCATACCGATGCGGAGGAGAAATGGGTGTCATGGGGAAGATAAGGGCTCGGAAGACGATCTTTCTCTGGATGATTTTTGCTGCGGGCCTTGTGCTCCAAAGTTCCGACGCGGTCTGGGCCAAGCATACGGCCAGCCGGATCATTTATGGGCCGACCCAACTCTTCGTGACGTTGAAAGGCCTCCGGCAGTTCTACATCATTGACCGGAATGATCCCGCGCAGGTCCGCAAGGTGTCGATCGACTCTCCCCCCTGCGGCGGCTTCATTACTCAAGATGGACGGGATTTCTATGTGGCGTTGGGCGAGGCGGATGCGATCGCGGTGGTGGACACCCGTTCCAACAGCATCCGGGCCAAGATTTCATTAAAGGATGAAAAGGGCGGTTATATGGATCCGGGCGGGATGGCCGTCTCGCCGGACGGGAGGACGATCTACGTGGCGACCGAATCCGGCAATAACCTGTCCATCGTGGATCTGGCCAGCCGTACCGTCAAGAAACGCGTTCCGCTCGGCGTGGGGCCGCAGAATGTGGCGATGACGCCGGATGGAAAATCCGTTTACGTAACCGATTTCTATTCGATTCGCGTCGTGGATACGGCCACCGGCGCCGTTAAAGCCCGATTGGACTTGAAGGATCCGAGTTCCGATGCGGCTCGGACCGTCATCCTGCCGGATGGCGAAGAGGTCCTTCGGGGGCCGAGGGATATTGTGATGGCGCCGGATGGAAAGACGGCCTATGCGGCGATTGAGGACAGCGGTGAAATTGCGATTTTGGATACTCGAACGAACCAAATGCGGAAAATGGTAAAGGTCGGGAGCTATCCCGGCGGACTGGCCCTATCGCCGGACGGCCGCTATCTTTACATCGCGCACCGCGACGCCAATGAGATCTCGGTTCTCGATACGGTGCAGGAGAAGGTCGTCAAGAAGATTACGGTGGGAAAGGATCCATGGGACATCACCGTTTCTCCGGATGGAAGGACGATTTATGTGGTGAACCAGGGCTCATCGAGCGTTTCGGTGATTGACGCCGATCATTATAAAGTCGTTTCGACCGTCATGCTCGGGGCGGTGAAGGGAATTTTCCCAAGAGGGTTGCGGCGCATGCTGTATCGATGGCGCAGAGAAAAAGAGAAAGGTCGGATCAAACATATCCCGTTTGTGTCGGCCCTCTTTGCGGTTCTGTTTCTTGCTCCGTTTGCTTTTACCGTTCTCGATCGAGGAGAGACGGCGAAGACCGGAGCCCATAAAGCCTTGGCCGGAACATTCTCGGATGCTCAGCACAGCGGTTCTCTACGGCCTGATCCGGGCCATAAGATCGTCTTCGAATCGCGGCGATCCGGGAACTGGGAAATCTATCTCATGAATGCAGACGGGACCGGCCAGGTCCGCCTGACGTATACCCGTGCTGAGAATCGGGCCCCCTTTTGGTCTCCTGATGGGCGTACGATTCTATTTGTTTCGGACCGCGATGGGAATAAAGAAGTCTATCTGATGAATGCGGACGGGTCGGATCAGCGCAACCTCACCCGCAGCGAGGGACAGGATTTCAGTCCCTCCATGTCGCCAGACGGTCAATGGATCACATTCGTTTCCAAGCGGGACAGTCATCGTGAGATCTACCGTATGGACACGGAAGGACGGCGCCAATCCCGCTTGACCGCGGCCGGTGATAACTGGAATCCCAACTGGTCTCCGGATGGTAAAAGAGTGGCCTTCGTTTCCAATCGCGACGGCAATAATGAGATCTACCTCATGAACCCGGACGGAGCGGAGCAAACAGACCTGACGAAAAACTCCGCCGAAGACGGCCGCGGAAGTCATTCCTGGTCGCCGGACGGGTCCAAGATTGCCTGGGTTACAAACCGGGATGGAAACTGGGAGATTTATGTGATGAATGCGGACGGTTCTAAACCAATCAATGTGACTCATCATCCGGCCGAGGAAGGGATCGGGATGTTTGTGTGGTCCCCGGACGGTCAACAGATCGCCTTTATTTCGAACCGGGACAACAACGAAGAGGTGTATGTCGTCAATGGGGATGGAACCGGTTCCTTGAATCTTTCGAGAAACCCGGCGATGGATGATGTCCCGCTCTGGTCCCCGGATGGGGAGAAGGTGACGTTTGTATCCAATCGGACCGGTTTTGACGAGATCTATGTCATGGATACAGACGGCAGGCATCAAGTCCAATTGACCTTTACGCGGACGAGGGAAGACTACCCCCGTTGGCAACCCTGAGGCATATATCCTGAGGCATATATAAAGGAGTGAAAACGATGAAGGACATTTTAATGGTAGGCCGTGCCGGTCGGGCATCCGCTTTGGGTCTTGGGGTGCTAATCATCGGCGCCGTTGTGCTGTTTCTGTCGAACCCGGTTGCGGCCGGAGAGAAAAAGATCGTTTACGAATCCAAGCAAAGCGGTCAATGGGAAATCTACATGATGAATGCCGACGGTACAGACGCCGTGCGTCTGACCGACACCCAGGCCGAAAACCGCTCCCCGTTTTGGTCCCCGGATGGAAAGAAGATCGTCTTCGTTTCGGAGCGTGATGGAAACAAAGAGATCTATATCATGAATGCCGATGGTTCGCACCCGACGAACCTGACGCGGAACGGCGCACAGGACTATAACCCGATGTGGTCTCCCGATGGGGGACGCTTGGCCTTTGTCTCGGATCGGGACGGGAATCAAGAGATCTATTCGATGGCGGCCGACGGCAGCCATCCGAGCCGACTGACCCGAAATGAAGCGCGGGATTACAGCCCCCACTGGTCTCCGGACGGATCGAAGATCGCCTTTGTCTCCCGACGGGACGACAACTATGAGATCTATACCATGGATGCCGATGGAGGCCATCCGATCAATCTCACCCAGAATCCCGCCGAGGACGGCCGGGGCTTCCATTCCTGGTCTCCGGACGGCATGCTGATTGCTTGGGGAACCGATCGGGACATGAACCGGGATGGAAACTGGGAGATCTACGTGATGAATGCCGACGGCTCCCGGCCGCGCAACGTGACACGGACAAAATCAGATGAGCAAATGGGGATGCAGGTCTGGTCTCCGGACGGTCGGCAGATCCTCTTCACAACGACGCGAGACGGAAACAGCGAGATCTATGCGATGAATCGGGACGGTTCCGACGTGAAGAACCTTTCCCGACACCCGGCGGCGGATATCCAGCCGGTCTGGTCTCCGGACGGGAAGCGGATCGCCTTTGTCTCCAACCGGGACGGTGCGGAGGAAGTTTACGTCATGGATGCGAATGGGGATCACCCGCAACGGTTGACGTTCAACCGTAGCGAGGTCAGTGCGCCCCGATGGCAGCCGTGAAGCGACGCAAAAGCCGCGGGATGAGGAGGGAAACAAAAATGAAGGGGTTAAGACATCTAAAGATCAAGTCCGGGTCGAATATCAGCCATGCGCTGATCACTTACTCCTTATACCTCATCCCTCTTTTGCTGATTGCGGGCTGTGCGTGGAGCAATGCGACCGTGATGCCGATCCGTGCATTGCCGGCCAACGCGATTCATCCGGTCTGGAGCCCGGACGGCAAGGCATTGGCTTTTGAAAGCGATCTGGCCGGAAATTGGGATATCTGGACGATAAACCGGGATGGGACAGGGCTCAAGCAGATCACGAATAATCCGAGCAATGAGCGTTTTGCTTCTTGGAGTCCGGACGGCGCCCGGCTGGCTTACGCGTCGGATCGCAGCGGAAATTGGGATATCTGGAGCATGAAATTAGACGGGACCGACAACCGCCAGCTGACACAATTCAATGGACTGGATATCGCCCCCGTCTGGAGTCCGGATGGAAAACGCATCGCCTTTGTTTCTTCACGATCCATGGACGTCCTCGTTTGGGTTATGGATGCGGACGGCGGAAACGTCCAGGGGATGCCGAATATCCGCTGCGGCGATTGGGTATCGGCTTGGAGTCCGGATGGGAAATCCGTGGCGGCCGTTTCCTCGATGCGCGGCAAGAGCGATATCTGGATCATTGATACGGCGGAGCGAACGATTAAACAATTGACCCAGAAAACGGAAACCCGCCGGGACTTTCTCCCGGCCTGGAGCCCGGACGGAAGCCATATCGCCTTTGTCTCGGAACGGAACGGCCGACGGGATATCTGGCTGATGGACCGTGATGGAAAGAATGAGCGGCGCATTGCAAAGGGCGCCTTGGGAGCGCATGAGCTTAAATATAATGTGGATAAACAGGTCTTCGACGGTTTGAGCTTCCTTTATCTCTCATGGAGCCCGGACGGTCGCGACCTTGCATTTACGCGTGTGAATGACGAGGGTCGAGGAGAGATTGCCGTGCTGCAAGTGGCTCAGTTAATGAAATGAAAAGAAAGCCGATTGAATGAAATGGTCGACCGTGACCGTTGGGTTGTGTTCTTTGTCGGTATGATTCTTGTGATGACGCTCGCTTCAGGGTGTGTTTTATGGCGCGAGACGGTGGAGTCTCCGCCCTGGCCTCAACAGGATCTGGATCGTGTCTTCTTCTTGGATAAGGCCAAAGGCTGGATCGTAGGCAAGGGCGGGCTGATCCTTCATACTGAAGACGGCGGGGAGAACTGGACGATGCAGGACAGCGGCACACAGAACGGCCTGGGCGGCGTCCAATTCTTGGATCCACTGGAGGGATGGGCGATCGGCGACAACGGGACCATCTTAATGTCCCTGGATGGAGGAAAGCGGTGGCAGCCCCAGCATGCGGGAACAACCACTCACCTCTTCAGTCTCCATTTTGTCGATTCCAAACAAGGTTGGATTGTGGGACGTGATGGGGCGATTCTCCATACCGAAGACGGCGGGCGGCACTGGCGGCCCCAGGCCAGCGGGACGCAGAAGAATCTGTATAGTGTTGCCTTTGCGGATGCGGGCAAGGGATGGATTGTGGGGAGGGACGGATTGATACTCCATACGGTGGACGGCGGCGAGACCTGGAAGACCGAAACCCTGGCCCAGGACGACTGGCTTTATGAGGTCTTTTTCTTGAATGATCAGCAGGGATGGGCCGTGGGCAAGGATGGAGTCATTCTCTCGACCCGCGACGGTGGTCGGACGTGGAGGCCCCAGGTGAGCGGAACCAATCGCTCCCTCTATAGCGTCTATTTTGCAGACGAGCGCCATGGATGGTCGGTCGGTGTTGCCGGAACGGTGCTTCATACCACCGATGGCGGAGAACGGTGGAAATTGCAGTCCAGCGGGACGTCCAATTGGCTCGGTGTGTTTTTTACCGACCGACAGAACGGTTGGGTTGTCGGCCGCGGCGGGACGATTCGGCATACCACCAATGCGGGTGAAACCTGGGTCGCTCAAAGCCGGGAGGTTGCGGCTTGGTTATGCGGCGTGCATTTCACGGATTCTCAAAACGGATGGGCGGCAGGAGACAGCGGGGTGATCCTTCATACCACGGACGGCGGGAGACGATGGACGGCCCAGCCGATCGAGACGATGCGCTGGCTCTGCGGTGTTCAGTTCATCGATCCGAAGAACGGCTGGGTGGTGGGCGGTTTCGGGGCGATCTGGCATACAGGCGACGGAGGCGGACACTGGTCCGCACAAACCAGCGGGACGACGGAGAACTGGATTTATGATATTCAGTTTGTGGATGTACAATCAGGCTGGGCGGTCGGACGCAATGGGCTCATTCTCCACACCCGAAACGGGGGCGATACCTGGGAGAAGCAAGAGAGCGGGACGACTGATTGGCTGGACGGACTTTTTATGCAGGATCACCTTCGGGGCTGGGCGGTCGGTCGCGGCGGCGTGATTCTTTCGACCGAAGACGGCGGAAAAACCTGGCGGATGCAACGCGCCCCGGACGGCAAATGGCTCGGCGATATCCATTTCGTTGATACGCAGAACGGCTGGACGGTGGGGAGCGACGGCGTTGTCCTCCATACGACGGACGGTGGAACCGCCTGGAACCGGGAGACGGTGGGCACGACTGAGAAACTGGGCGATGTCTATTTTCCGGATACCCGGCACGGTTGGATCGTGGGAGATAAAGGCGTGATTCTGGCGACCGAAGACGGCGGAAAGCGATGGCGGTTTCAGAAATCAAACACGACGAATGATTTTTACAGCGTTCATTTCTCGGATCATGAACATGGGGCGGCGGTAGGAACAGGGGGAGTGATTCGTTACACGGAAGACGGCGGAAGCCACTGGCTGGCACCCAAAGCCGCAGGATTATGAAGAGTCCAACGATGATGGATCAAAATTCAAAGAGTCAAATCCCCCTGCCCGCGATTAAGCTTTTGGGCCTTCTCGCGTTGGCAGGGTGTGGTCTATTGGATCAGGGAGGGGCTTTTAATCATCGGAGTCCTTTAAACCATCGGCCGGACGGTCGGTGGGAGCTGTTTTGGACATCCGTTGAGGACTCTCGTCCCTATCGTTTAACGCTTCCTCCCGTGGAAGGACGAAGTCTGGCCTGGTCTCCGGATGGGACCAAACTCGCCTTTATCTCAAATCGGGATGGGACTGATGAAGTTTATGTGATGAACGCGGACGGATCCAATGGGCTTCGATTGACATACAATCAAGCCGACGAGGATGATCCGGAATGGGCGCCGGACGGTTTCCGGATCGTGTTTACGTCGGATCAGACCGGTCACTGGGAATTGTATGCCATGGCGGCGGACGGTTCGGAACAACGCCGTCTGACTCGGACGGTTGCAGGCGACAGCATCAATCCGGCCTGGTCGCCCGATGGACACGTCCTTTCGTATGTCAGCAACAAGGACGGGAATTGGGAGGTTTATGTCGTTGCGGCGGACGGAACACACGAACAACGCTTAACGCATGATCCGGCGATGGACGGATTCTGCTGGAACGAGTGGTCCCCCGACGGCCGTTCGATCCTGTTCGATTCGAATCGCGATGGAACCTATCAGGTGTACCGCATGGACGCGGACGGAGGTCATCAGCGGAATCTCAGCCCTCTCCCTGCGCCGACGGAGGGGCCGGCCTGGTCGCCGGACGGGAGTCGCGTCGTTTACACGTCGCGGCGGGACGGAAACTGGGAGATCTATCTGGTGAATGCAGACGGCGCCGATCCGCATCGGTTGACCGCGAATCGGGCAAAGGACTTTAACCCCTTCTGGTCGCCGGACGGGCGCAAAATCGCTTTTATCTCCGATCGGGACGGGCACAACGAGATTTATATGATGAACCCCGACGGATCCGATCAGCGGCGGCTGACCCGGGGGATGGCCGACAAGGGTCGGGACCGGCATCGATGGTCGCCCGATGGTTCAAAGATCGCCTACGTGGCTTATACCGGCCCCGGTCCGAGAAAGAAGGCCTCGGCGGGTATGGCGAAACGAAGGGAGCAGTTCTCGCCGAGCGATGATTAAGTTGATTAAGAATTGGGAGAATCCCATGCGTAAATTCCTGTGGCTCTTGATGGTTGTAATGATCCTGAATTCATCGGCGGCCGTTGCAGGTTCTCCGGGGCCGAGTACGCTCGGTCCGCTTGTGGCCTTCGAGGTCCAGCTCACGACGAGCGAAGAGATGGACTACATCCCAAGCTTCAGCCCCGATGGGAAGCGGATGGTCTTTACTTCTTACGCCACCGGTCGCGAAGAGATCTGGGTGATGGATCTGGACGGGACCCATGCCCGCCCGCTGACGAACGGTCCCAACGGGAATTGGTCGCCGGCCTGGAGTCCGGATGGGAAGGCGATTGCCTTTACGTCGAACCGCAGCGGGGCAAACCAGATCTGGCTCATGGATGCGAACGGCTCGAACCCGCGACCCTTGACGCAGGCCGATCCTCTTCCAACCACCTGGAGTCGCGATCCCTCCTGGAGCCGCGATGGGACGATGATTATTTTTACCTCGAACCGAACGGGCAAGGATGAGAACTGGATCATGGATCTTGCGACACAAAAGCAGTGGCCGCATTCCATCGGCATGGCCGAACATTGGCATCCTTCGTTCAGTCCGGACGGGCAACAAGTCCTTTTTTCATCGAACATGAGCGGGGCATGGGGCCTCTGGCTTTCGGATCTGCGCGGGGGAAATCTGGTCCGGTTGGCGGCCGACAAACGGTTCGATAATAATCCGGCGGCGTCCTGGAGCCCGGACGGGAAGCGCATCGTGTTTCGGACGGCCGACTCCAATCTCTGGATCATGGATTCCAACGGATCGAGTCCGTCGCCGTTGACCGTTGACGGGATGGTGGACGGGTGGCGCTCATCCTGGAGTCCGGACGGCAAGAAGATCGCTTATACTTCCTTGCGCTCCGGAAACAGCGACATCTGGCTGATCACGCTGAAAATAGGTGCGAGAGAGAGACGACATGAAAACGACAGATGACCACTTTTTAGCTGCCGCTCTGACATTCACCATCCTGTTTGTTGTTCCCGGCGGGGTTTGGGCGAGCCATCAAAGCGGCAACGCTCCGTCCGGCCATCGGGTCGAGGCCGCCCTCACGACGACTCAACCGGTCGTGAAACCCGGTCATCAGGGCAACGGGCTCTTCTATATGACCAACGCGGCGACGGACGAGCTGGCCATCGTGGACCCCGTCACCGAACAGATCATTAAAACGATTCGTGTCGGAAAGCGACCGCTGGGCGTTACGTTGACGAAGAACGGTCTCTATGCGGTGACCGCCAATTTTGACTCGAGCAATGTTTCGGTGGTGGACTTGAAATCCCTGAAGGTGATCCGGACCGTTCCGGCCGGAATCGGACCGGACGGGGTCACGATGACGCCGGACGGACGATTCACCTACGTGGCGAATGCGGGCTCGAATGATCTGACCGTGATCCGGGTGATGGACTGGACGGTGGTCAAAACCCTGCCGGTCGGAAAGTCGCCGGATAATCTGGTCTTCAGTCGAGACGGGAAAACGGCCTATCTGACCAATTGCGATTCGAACAATGTGGCCGTGATCGACACCTCCCGGATCGAGGTCGTCCGGTACATTACGGTTGGGACGGTTCCGGAGGGGATCGTCCTCACCCCCGATGAATCGCGGGCCTATGTGGCGAACAATGTCAGCGACGACGTCTCCGTGATTGATCTTCGGACACTCACCGTGGTGAAGACCATCAAGGTCGGAGATGCGCCCGCCGGGGTCTCGCTCGCCCCCGACGGCCGGTATGTTTATGTGGCCAATGAGCGGGACAATAATATCTCCGTGATCGACTCGACGACGGACGACGTGGTGAAGACGCTGCCCACCGGAGGAAAATTTCCGGTCGATATCCTTTTTACCGATGACGGGCGAAAGGCCTTTATCTCGCACCGTGATTCAAGCGACGTGACGATCTTGGACTTGGAGACGGAAAAAGTGGTTAAATCGCTTGCCGTGGGAGATACCATTCATGAGGGAGTGGCGCAAAAATGACGTTGGCTAAAACCGTCCCGCTGCTGTGTTTCATCGCTTTAGCCGGTTGCGCGACATTCGGCAGTCAAAATGGCCCCGGAAGTTATCTCTATGTAACGAATGAAGGGTCCAATGATCTGGTCATCATCGATACGCAGCGGTATCGGCCGATCAAAACATTGCCGGTGGGCGCGATGCCGGGCGGCGTGGCGCTGACGCGGGACGGTCAGCGGTTGTATGTAGCCAATTTCACGAACACCGTTACCGTGGTGGATACGGCCGCCAATCAAGTAATCGATACCATTGAAGTCGGAAATGGAGCGACGGGACTGGTGCTGACGCCGGATGACCGTTTCCTCTACGTGACCAATCGCTCTTCCAATACCGTTTCCCTTGTCGACCGGAGCAGCGGCCGGGCGGTGAAGACCATTCCCGTCGGGCTGGGTCCGAACTGGATCGACGTCACGCCGGATGGGCGGTTTGTCTACGTCAGCAACGGCAGCTCCAGCGAAGTGGTCGTGATCGAAACGGAGACCAGCTCCGTGATCCAAAGAATCAAGGTGGGTGAGATGCCGACCGGGATCACTGTTTCTCCGGACGGTCGGACCGTTTGGGTGGCCGATTATCCCCGCGGGGTGACGATCATCGACACGGTTTCCAGAGCCATCGCCCGAACGGTAACGGTCGACAGCTTTCCGGCGGGCCTGACCTTTTCTCCGGACGGACGTTTTGTTTATGTGACGAATGTCAGCACGGACAATATTTCGGTGATCGATGCCGGCGATTACCGCGTCGTAAAGAGCATTCCGGTTGGCAAAACGCCCGTGGAGATCAAGATCAGCCGGGACGGTCGCTATGCATACGTTTTGAATGAAGGATCATCCGACCTGTCGGTCATCGCTCTTCCGTCCGGGCATCTGATCCGGACCGTGAAAGTGGGCGTGAGGCCGAGCGGGCTGGCCATCCGATCGAGCGGTGAGTAGTCCTATGTGGGATCGTGTCTGGGATAGAAACGGTGGAGTGAATAAAGCAACGGTCTTGGTTGCGTATGGCGTGACCGTGCTGATGATGGGCTGTGGTCAAAACCTTCTCTTGCAAGAAAGGGTGTTCCCTGCGCCGATGTCGGTGGAAACGGCCGTGGGCAGAGTGGTGTATGCGTCGAACCAGGACGGTTCCTGGGACATCTATTCCATTACGACCGACGGTCGAGACGCGCAGCGACTGACGTCAACCCCGGCCGAAGAGGAAGGGCTGGTGCCTTCTCCCGATGGAACCAAGATCGCCTTCGTTTCAAGACGCGACGGGGACTACGAGATCTATATCATGAACACCGACGGGTCGGATCAGATCCGGCTGACCTATGCCGAGGGTATTGATGAAGGACCGGTCTGGTCGCCGGACAGCCGTCGGTTGGTGTTTGAATCGAATCGAGATGGAAACTGGGAGCTTTACGGCATCGATGCGGACGGCTCGAATGAGCGGAGACTGACGGAGACGATGTCGGAAGAGGCCAACCCGGTCTGGTCGCCGGACGGCCGCCGGATCGCCTACGAATTTCGCCGGGACGGGGCCTGGGAGATTTTTTCGATGAATGCGGACGGAACCGATTCGATGAATCTCACGAGGAGCGCGGCCGATGAGCAATGCCCGGCCTGGTCGCCGGACGGTCGGCAGCTGCTGTTTGTCTCGAATCGCACCGGTAACTGGGAACTTTACCGTATGTCAGCGGACGGCGCGGAAGTGGTCCGGTTGAGCCGGAGCCGCGGCGACGAGGCGGACCCCGTCTGGTCGCCGGACGGTCGTCAAATCGCGTATGCCTTGAAGCAGAGCGGCCGTCGAGAACTTCATGTCATGGATGCGGACGGACGGCATGAAAAACGGCTCATGAGACGGCTTCCGGAGGAGGCCAAGGCGGTCTGGTCGCGGGATGGCCGACGATTATTGTTTGTGGCCTATCAGGTCGAGGCGACGCAGCTTTTTGTGGCGGATGCCGACGGCTCCAACGTTCTGCAGGTCACCGCTGCCGGAGGACAAAAGGTCGATCCGCAGTGGTTGATGAACTAAAGCTGAAATGAAGGAGGTTTGATGAAGATGCACGGCCTGCCGCGATCGTTCCGGATTCTTCGGGGATTCTTTGGGGTCGGCTTCTTGAAGAAGATGGCGGTCATGATTCTTTTTGGGACGGCTCTGATTCCGGCCGGGCCTTGGTTTGTCTCGGCCAAGCAGGGACTCGACGATCGGAAGATCGCCTTCGAGTCCCATCGGGATGGAAACTGGGAAATTTATACGATGGACGCGGACGGGTCCCGTCAAATCAACCTGACCCGCAACCCCGGCGACGACATCTGGCCGGTCTGGTCGGCCGACGGCCGGCGATTGGCGTTTGTTTCAAACCGGGATGGAAACAAGGAAATCTACATCATGAATGCGGACGGTTCGCATCCGGTTCGATTGACGCACGATCCAGCGGAGGATGAAGACCCTTTCTGGTCTCCCGATGGAAGCCGGCTGGCATTCATCTCGACACGGGACGGCAATTTCGAGATCTATGTGGTGAAGAGCGATGGAACCGATCTCCATCGGTTGACCCATGATCCGGCCGAGGACTCCCGACCGTTCTGGTCGCCGGACGGATCCCGGATCGCGTTTCTGTCCAAGCGGGACGGAAACAGCGAGATCTACGTCATGAACAGCGATGGAACCGACCCGAGGAATTTAACGCGGAGCGCCGGAAGCGATTTCAACCCGAAATGGTCGCCGGACGGCACGAAGATCGGTTTCGTCTCGAACCGGGACGGCAACAACGAGATCTATGTCATGAACGCCGACGGGTCGCAGGCTGCCAACGTGACCCGTCATAAAGGGGAGGACGGCCGCGGGGCCTTTTTCTGGGCTCCGAACAGCCGGCAACTGACGGTGATTTCGAACCGGGACGGCAATTGGCAGGTTTACCTGATGAACGTCGACGGGTCGAACGTGAAACGCTTGACTGCCGGCCCGACCGATGCGGACATCCCGACCTGGTCGCCGGACGGAGGTCAGATCACCTTTGTCTCCGGTCGGGACGGACATAACGAGATCTATATCATGAACCGTGACGGGTCGCATCAGAAGCGTCTGACCGACACGGCGGCGGACAATACCTGGCCGTTTTGGGGACCGAAATGAGTCATAAAATGAGTCATAAGATGAGAGCCGTCCTGGTGTTCGCGCAACTTTTTAATCTTGCGGTGTTGACGAGTTGCGGGATGCGCGGGGTCTCGACCGAGCCATCCGGTTTTGATGCAACGGCAGCCGAGCGGATCAACCGAACAACGCCGGTGGTCGTCCGGCTCACGAGCACCGAGACGGATGAGGAGAATCCGGTCTGGTCGCCGGACGGAACCCGCCTGGCCTTCGAGTCCGGACGGGACGGGAATAAGGAGATCTACACGATGGATGCCGACGGCGGCCGTGCGCGGAACCTGACGCAGAATCCGGCCGAGGACGACGACCCGATCTGGTCGCCCGACGGCAAGCATCTGGTGTTTGTCTCAAACCGGGACGGGAATAAAGAGATCTATCTCATGGATTCGGACGGTTCGCATCAGAAAAATTTAAGCCGGAATGCCGCCAACGATCGCTGGCCGATCTGGTCTCCCCCGGCGTCGAATAACGGCGTGAAGATCATGTTTATTTCGGACCGATCGGGAAGCTGGGACCTTTTTTCGATGAATCCGGACGGATCGGACACGCGGAGGCTCACCGCGACGGCGGCCGTGGAGGACAACCAGAAATGGTCGCCGGACATGAAACACGTCGTCTTTGTCTCGAATCAAACCGGCCACAACGAGATCTACATCATGGGCGGCGGGGGCTCGACGGTCCGGCCGCTCACAAAGAGCGCGGGGGAGAGCACCTGTCCCAATTGGTCCCCGGACGGGAAACACCTGACCTTTGTTTCCAATCGGACCGGCAACTGGGAACTGTACGTGATGAACGCGGACGGTTTGGATCAGCGGCAACTGACGCGGACGCCGGAAGAAGAAGACAGCCCGCGTTGGTCTCCCGACGGGAAAATGATCGCCTTTGTCTCGAAAGGAACGGCGGGAGCAACCATTTCCGTCGTGGACCTGGCCGGTCGCATTCAAAAGACGATGACGGATGCCGTTTCGGAGAAGGAGGTTCCTTCCTGGTCGCCGGACGGATCGCGGATCAGTTTCATCGGGAAGGAAAACAGCGGGCCGTGGCAGATCTTTCTCATGCACCTCTGGGGAATTCAGCAGGCCAGACAGGAAAGGCCTTGATCGTTTGCTGCGGCGGTCCCTGAGGGAGAGATGAAGGAAATTGTATGGCGGTTGGCTCTTTTCACAATGAGTTTAGGGTTGATCCATGCGGGTTGTGCGCCGACGGGAAATGCGGGTCGTGAATCCGGATCCACGGACCCGGATTTGCGGGGACCCCGGTTGGCCTTCACGCTCCTGCATGGGGAAGGTCGGGATATTTACATCGTCAACCGGGATGGACGCCACTTGACGAATCTGACACGGGGGCACGGTAAAAATATCTGGCCCTCCTGGTCGTCCGACGGGGAACGGCTGGCCTATGCCAGCAACCGGGACGGCAATTGGGAGATCTACAGCATGAGCCTTCGGGATTTCGCAGAGACCAAGCTGACGCGGACGCCGGAACGGGAAGGTTCACCGGCCTGGTCGCCGGACGGCCGACGGCTGGCCTTTGTGGTCGGGGAAGAGGGCCATCGGGAGATCTATCTCATGCGAAATGACGGGCAGCCAAGAACCCGGCTTACGGATCTTCCGGGTGATAAGGTGGCGGCGGCCTGGTCTCCGGATGGGGAGGCGATCGCCTTTGAGTCCAATACCGCGGGCCGCTGGGAGATCTATCGGGTGGCGGTGCGGCCGGATGGAAACGGCGGCGATCCGGTCCCCCTGACCCACGGGCCGGCGGATAGCGAAACGCCGATCTGGTCGCCGGACGGGAAGAAAATCGCGTTTGAATCGAACCGGGATGGAAACTGGGAAATCTATGTCATGGCCGCCGATGGATCTGATCTGATTCGCCTCACGCGGATGGCCGGCGCCGATTCGAATCCGACCTGGTCGCCGGACGGCCGCCGATTGGCCTTTGAGTCGATTCAGCAAGGCAAGGGCGAAATTTACGTCGTCGACGTGGAGGGCCAAGGCCTGCGGAACCTCACAAACCATCCGGCGGACGACATCGGACCCCAATGGTCGCCGGATGGAAAACAGATCGCGTTCAGTTCAAACCGGGAGGGAAGTTATCAGATCCATCTGATGGATCCGGATGGGTCCCATGTCATGCGGCTGACCCAATTGCAAGGAGAAAGCAAGTGGCCTTACTGGTCGCCTTCATCATTCCAATAACCGTTCTGCTGAGCTTAGGATGCGGCAGCATGGTCCCTTCCCTGATAGACCCATTGAAGGGGAATCAGCCCTATGCTTCGGAAGGGGAAGATCAGCCCATGGATCTTCGCGAGGGCAAACCGGTTTACATCTGGCCCGTGGCCTCGCCGGATGGAAAACGCATCGCCTTCGTCTCCGGTCGGGACGGCAACACCGAGCTGTATGTGATGAATGAGGATGGATCCAACCCCGTGAATTTGACCCGGAACCGCGCCGAGGACGGAAACGGCAGTTATGCCTGGTCCCCCGACGGGAGCCGGATCGTTTTCTCTTCCCGGCGCAGCGGGAATTGGGACATCTATACCGTGAAACCGGACGGACGGGACCTCCGGCGCGTGACGAATTCCCCGGCGCAGGATTATAACCCCGTCTGGTCGCCGGACGGCCGATGGCTGGCCTTTGCGTCGAACCGGCGCGGGAGTTGGCAGATCTACCGGATCCGTCCCGATGGGACGGGTCTGGAGGCCTTGACGGCCAGTCCAAAAGACAATGACGCGCCGGTCTATTCGCCGGACGGCCGGTACTTGGCCTTCATTTCGAATCGCAGCGGGAATTGGGACATCTTTCGTATGCCCTCGGAGGGGGGCGAGGCCGTTGACCTGACCGATTATCCCTCCGACGAGGATCACCCGCGCTGGTCTTCCGACGGGCAGAGGATCATTTTTGAATCGAATAAAGACGGGAATTGGGATGTCTACACGATCCGCGCGGACGGGACCGGCCGGGTCCGGCTGACGCAAACCCCGGCGGCCGAATCCAGCCCGGTTTTCTCCCCGGACATGAGACATGTGGCGTTTGCCTCATACCGAGATGGGAATCCGGAAATCTATGTCATGAATTCCGACGGATCAAACCAAACTCGGTTGACATTCAACCCCGGCAACGATATCTGCCCGTATTGGTCGCCGGATGGAACGAAAATTTATTTTTCCTCAAACCGCGGAGGCCGGGAAGAAATTTATGCCATCCGTATGGCGGATTTTCAGGAAATTGCCGTTACTGCCCGCTCGAACGAGGAAGGCTCGCATGGAACGGGAGGCTACTTTGAAGAACACCCTGTCTGGTCTGCGGACGGCCGCCGGATTACCTTTGCGGCCGGCCGGGGTCGGGTTCGGGAATGGTATGTCGTGGAGATCGAAACCGGTCGGATCGAGCGCGCGGCGACCGGGGCGGCCGACGGACGGATGCATCGCGATACGATTGGGCCGGGTGAAGATCCGGTCCTGTCTCATGACGGAAAGTGGGTCGCGTTTGAATCCAATCGCGACGGCAATTGGGAGGTCTACCTCGCGGCGTCCGATGGGTCGACCCCGATGCGGTTGACGACCGCCCCCGGCGCGGATGTTCAACCGGCCTGGTCGCCCGACGACCGTCGGATCGCGTTTACTTCGCACCGCGACGGAGCGTCCGCCATTTATGTGATGGATCGGGACGGCCGAGATGCGAAAGCCGTCGTGCAGGGTCCGTCGGCGCGACTGCCGGCCTGGGCCCCGGACGGAAAGGGTCTCTATTTTATCGCGGAAGAGGCCGGCCATGATGAACTGTATCGAAAGAATCTGGAAACCGGGGAGATCGTATCGTTGACGCGTTCGGTGGCGCAGCTCGGCACCCGCATCTGGCATCCGACCGTCAGTCCCGACGGCCGGTGGCTGGCCTACGTCACGAACGCGAGCGGGGAATACCGAATCTGGATTTCGGACCCCAATGGGGCGCAAAAACGATTGCTGACGAAAGCGATCGAGATGCGCCCGTAAGCCGTGCGTCGGGTTGATGATCGTGAATCGAGTTGCTTAACAGGAGGATGACCCATGAAGATGGAGGGGCAGTTCTTTAAGGCCGTGATCGGAGCCCTAACGGTCTTGGGATTGATCGGCTGCAGTTCCGCGATGACGCCGGCCGCCAGAACCACCGCGGAGGTTTCCGCTCAAGACGCGGCGTCTTCGAATTTCAAGCTGTTTTTTATCTCCTACCGAGACGGCGCTCGCGAGCTTTACATGATGGAGCCGGACGGAAGCCGACAGACCCGGTTGACCCGGAAGATGGGTCAGGTGGATTATGCCGTGGCCTCGCCGGATGAGAAGAAGGCGGTCTATGTGACGGACGGCGACGGCAACCGCGAGATTTACCGGATCAACACGGACGGCTCCAATCGGGTGCGGCTCACGAACAACAGCGCGGACGACTATGCGCCCCGGTGGTCGCCCGACGGTAAAAGGATCGTGTTTATTTCGGAGCGGGATGGAAACGGCGAGGTCTATATCATGAATGAGGACGGGACCGATCAGACGCGCTTGACTCACACGGCCGGGATGGAGGATGACCCTCAGTGGCTCCCGCGCGGAAACACGGTCGCCTTCACCTCCAACCGCGACGGCAACGAAGAGATCTATGTGATGAACCCCGACGGGTCCAATCAGCGTAACCTGACCAAGAATCCCGCAGAGGACTGGAATCCGTTCTGGTCGCCGGACGGCACACGGATCGGATTTGTGTCTACCCGAGACGGCAACCGGGAGATCTATGCGATGAACGCCGACGGGTCCAATCCGACCAACCTGACCCGTAATCCGGCGGACGACGGGAGCGGGATGTTCACCTGGTCCTCGGACGGACGGGTTTTGCCGTTCGTGACCAACCGCGATGGGCACCGCGAGATCTACATCATGAATGCGGACGGTTCGAACCCGAGGAACATCACCAACACACCCAACGCGGACGAAGATGATCCGGTCTGGCTTCCGGATGGGCGCATCCTGTTCCTGACGAACCGGGACGGGAACTGGGAACTGTACACCATGAACCGGGACGGTTCCGGTGTGACCAACCTGACCCATAACCCGGCCGACGATACGAGGGGGATCCGGCTGCAGCCGGGCACGTACAATTAAATGGAGGGTTTTATGAAAAGGATGAGTCTGTGGGGCGGGGTCGCGATCATGGCGGGCCTGTTAATATCCGGTTGCGGACAGATGGCCGGAATGACGGCCAAGCCGAAAGCGATCATCCCACAAGAGACCAACGATTTTAAGATCTACTTCTCGTCGAATCGAACCGGCGGCAGGGAGCTGTTCCGTATGGACGCGGACGGGGAACACCCGATCCGGCTGACGAACAGCGGCGGGTCCAAGTACTTTGCCGTTGTGACATTGGACGGCAGCCGGGTCGTCTATGTGAACAACGATCAGGGAAAGCGGGATATCTATTCGATGGCGGCGGATGGGACCGATCAGCGTCAACTGACCCGCGCCGGAACGGATGACTTTCCCCGCTGGTCGCCGGACAAGAAAAAAATCGTGTTTATATCGGCGCGGGATGGAAACCGCGAGGTTTACGTGATGAACGCCGACGGGTCCGACCCGACCCGCCTGACCCGGACGGAGGCCGAAGAGTCCGACGCCAAGTGGTCGCCGGACGGAACACAGATCGCCTTTGTGTCCACGCGGGCGGGCGGGGATGAGGATATCTATCTCATGAATGCCGACGGGTCCGGCCAGCGCAATCTGACGGATACGGCCGGACTGGACTGGAACCCGTTCTGGTCGCCGGACGGGACCCGAATCGGGTTCGTGTCCACCCGCGACGGCAACCGGGAGATTTATGCCATGAACGCCGACGGGTCCCATCCGACGAATCTCACCCGCAATCCGGCGGATGACGGGAGCGGGATGTTTACCTGGTCCATGGACGGGCGGTACCTCCCGTTTGTGACGACCCGCGATGGGAACCGGGAAATCTATATCATGAACTCGGACGGATCGATCCCCAAGAACCTGACCCGCACGCCCAACGCCGAAGAGGACGACCCGGTCTGGCTTCCGGACGGGCGGATTCTGTTTGTTGGAAACCGGGAGGGGAATTGGGATCTGTTCGCGATGAACCGGGACGGTTCGGGGCTGGTCAACCTGACCCATGATCCGGCCGACGATATGCGCAGTGTGGTGCTATATAATGAAAGCGGTCTGGACCGAAAGAATTAGCGACACCTACGGATAGATACCCAGCGAGCGGGAGCGAGCGAGAGGGGAAGACTCCAGTCCGCCTGAGGCGGATGGAGGGGGCGACGCGAGCCCCTATGACGGTGCACGGTGAGGCTGGGACGGATATTCAGAGCGGGAATCGTCTTGCTGATGGTCACCGTCGGTTGTCTATCGACGGCATTGCGCGGGATTCGCGAGCTGCCGGCCGATTTTAAGATCCATTTTATTTCGGACCGCGACGGGAATCCGGAGATCTACATGATGTACCTGGACGGCTCGCATCTCAAGCGCTTAACCTACACGAAGGCCGCGGAATATTACAGCGTCGGAATACTGGGAATAAAACAGGTGGTGTTTCTGACGGATCGGGACGGGAACAAAGAGATCTATCGGATGAATGAGGACGGTTCGGATCCTCGCCGGTTGACCTTCACAAGCGAGGATGAGGATTCCCCCCGCTGGTCGCCGGACGGCAAGAAGATCGTCTTCGGTTCTCATCGGGATCGAAACTGGGAGATCTATGTCATGGATGCGGACGGGTCTCATCAGACGCGGCTGACCCACGATAAGGGCGAGGATGAAAACGCGCAGTGGTCGCCGGACGGGACCCGCATCGCCTTCGAGTCGACCCGAAACGGCCATCAGGAGATCTATGTGATGTATTCCGATGGGCGGAGGCCGTTTAACCTCACCCGCGACCAGGCCAACAGTTGGTATCCGGTCTGGTCGCCGGACGGGACCCGGATCGCTTTTGTCTCGGATCGCGACGGGAACGACGAGATCTACGTGATGCGTTCCGACGGCGGCGCGACGACGAACCTGACCCGCCACCCTGGATCGGATCGGTTTCCGGACTGGTCGCCGGACGGCACCCGGATCGCTTTTGTTTCGGACCGGGACGGGAACGAGGAGATCTATGTCATGAATGCGGACGGGTCCGATCAACGCAATCTGACCCGCACGGTGATGGACGATCACGATCCGATCTGGTTGACCAACAACGAGATCCAGTTTCATACCAACCGGGACGGGAACTGGGAGCTGTACCTGATGGGCGCGGACGGATCGCGTCCCTTTAACTTGACGCGGAATCCGGCCAACGATGGACGGGGCTTGTCTTCATTTCTAAATGGAGATTTAGAGAGGTGAGGGGGCCATGAAACTCAAGGTGATTCTATGGGTGATCTTGATCGGTATCGCCTCCGGTTATGCCGGCCTGCGCATTGCGCAGAGCGACGGCCTGCCTGCCCGTCAGGCAGGCGTTGAGACCGTCCCGGCCTCGTTGCCGCCTTTGACTTTCGAATCGAATCGGAGAATCTCGGACTATGAAGCGGCCCATTATTGGACCCATACCTTTTCCTCTGGCGGTCACAGCATGGCCGTATGGGGGGATACCCTTTATGCGGTCTGGTATGATGTCCGGAACGGGAATGCGGACGTCTTTTTCGCCAGAAGCGTGGACGGGGGCCGGACCTTCGGGCCGAACAAGAGGGTCAATGACGACACCACGACGTCGGTCCAGTACAAACCCGGCATCGGCGTGGATGCGCAAGGGACGATCTATGTCGCCTGGCGGGACGGGCGAAAGGGCAATGCCGACATCTTTTTCGCCCGAAGCACCGACGGCGGAAAGACATTTTCGAAAAACCTCCAACTCAACGATGACCGCGGCGCGGCCTATCAAGGAAACCCGACACTGGCCGTGAATTCCAAGGGGTGGGCGGTCGTGGCCTGGACGGATGCCCGCAACGGTAAGGATGATATTTATATGACGGTCAGCAAGGATCAAGGGCGGACCTTCTCGACAAACCGGCGCGTCAACGACGATCCGGAGGCGACGGACCATTCCCATCCTTCCGTGGCCGTGGACGCTCAGGGCGTCATCTACGCGGCTTGGGAAGACTTCCGCAACGACAATTTCGACATCTATTTCACCAAAAGCTTCGACGGCGGCGCGACCTTCAGCGCCAATCGAAGAGTGAATGACGACCCGCCGTCGGCGGGCGGATCGGCGCCCCAGATCTCGCCCAGCCTTGCGCTCGGGCCGTCGGGCGAAATCGTCGTAGCCTGGAGCGATTTCCGAAACAGCGCCGTTACAATGCCCCCGCACCCTTCCGCGACCGGTGAAGAGCAGCATTGGGAAGCCGCCCGAACCGGTAATGCCGATATCTATTTCGCCCGAAGCACGGACGGCGGCGCGACCTTTTCGGCGAATCTCCGGCTGAATGACGATCCGGGAACGGCGGCTCAGGCCTTCCCCAGCGCGACGGCCAATGCCCAGGGCGTCGTCGCCGTGGCCTGGGAAGATTTCCGAAACGGCGATGCCGATATTTATCTCGCGAAGAGTCCGGATGGGGGGAAGACATTCGGTCCGAACCGGCGCGTCAATGATGATGCCGGCAAGGCGGATCAATACCATCCCAGCGTGACACTGGACCCCAACGGAAGGGCCTATCTGATCTGGACGGATGAGCGCAACAACCGGTTTGCAAGCCGCGGCTTGGGCGGCGATGATGAGGGGGATGACGTCTACTTTGCGCGGTCGAATTAAGAAGAAAAAGTGGTATAATTAAAAATGAAGATGAAAATCCATAACCCTTTAAACTTTTTAACCTTTATAGCCCTGCTCGGCGGCCTTTATCTGCTGAGCGGCTGCGGGTTTAAGACCGATCCGGGGAAGGGATCGTCTTCGACAGGCGTTCAGGCGCTGGGCTTTCAAGGGGCGACAAATCTGGACACCGGAACCGGGATGTCCACAACTCCTCAGATCGCGGTACAGCCGAACGGGAGCGGTACGGCGATCGCGGTTTGGGTCAAGCTTGTGGATCTGGACCCCTTTGACACACTCCCGGCCGTCTATCATCTGTTTGCCCGCCGGGCCACCGGGCCCAACTGGGTCACGAGCGACAGCGGCTGTCCGTTCGGCAATCCAGACCCTACTTCTCCTCCAC
The DNA here is from genome assembly GCA_016201865.1 of Nitrospirota bacterium. Taxonomy (GTDB): domain Bacteria; phylum Nitrospirota; class Nitrospiria; order JACQBZ01; family JACQBZ01; genus JACQCA01. Next base: position 15,723 of record JACQCA010000012.1, on the reverse strand, counting down.
CCGGTGATGGTATCTGCCTTATTGATACAGGAAGCGCGCAATACGGCGCATGGGCGCCCAAGATCTCGATGGACGACAACGGGAATGCGATCGTGGTTTGGGAGCAGTCCGCCTTAGGCGGAGACGGGACGGTTGCCCAGCGGGTCTATGCCCGTCGGTTTAGTTCCGGGAGTTGGGGGCCGATTCAGCAGCTTAATAATTCCACCGATTTTACCACCTTCAATGCCTCGGCTCCCGCGATCGCGGTCGAGCCGGACGGCGGCGGAACGGCGATGGCCGTCTGGTCGCAGTATTACCAGACGGATTGGCAGGTATCGCTTAATACCGGCAGTCCTTATGATTCGGTGCGCTCAATGGCGGTCTACAACGGCAAACTCTATGCCGGCATGGGCGATAACACAGATGGAGACGGGGATGTTTACGTTTACAATCCCGGCGGCGGCACCTGGTCCAACATCCATGACAATGGGGCCCCGTACGATCAAGTGGACTCGATGGCGGTCTACAATGGGAAACTGTATGTGGGGTATGGAGACAGTGCGGCAGGGGACGGGGATGTCCAGTCGTATGATGTGACGACGAATACCTGGACGACCGTGTTTGATACCGGAATCCCGGCCGCCAACACCGGGCAGTACCAATCGGTGCGATCCATGACGGTCTATAACGGTCAGCTCTATATCGGCACGGGCACCTCGACCGGCAACGCGGATGTCTATCGCTGCACCCTTTGCGATGGGACGGACTGGCAGCTTGTGGTGGACTCGGCAACAAATGCCTTTGAGGAAGTGACGGCCCTGATGGTCTTTAACAGCGTCGGCGGCAACCAACTTTACATCGGCCTTGGAATCACGGCCAGTACGGACGCGGTTGTGATGCGATGCACCGTATGCGACGGGGTGACAGCGGGGGATTTGACCACGGTTTTAAGCGCGGGATCGCCGTATGATGCCGTTCGGTCGATGGCGGTCTATAATAACCAGCTCTATGTCGGGCTGGGGGATGGAAGCGGGGACGGGGATGTGATGCGGTGTTCCGCATGCAACACGACGACGGACTGGACGACGGTGTTTACCAACGGAAGTCCGACCGACACGACCTATGAAGCGGTGCGCTCGATGGTTTCTTATAACGGCTTCTTATATATCGGGCTGGGGACCGGCTCGGCCGGAGACGGGGATATCAAGCGGTGCTCGGTCTGCGATGGGACGGACTGGACCGTCAGTCTGGATACAGGTAGTTTTGAGGCGGTATTCTCAATGGCAGTCTATGACGGCCTATTATATACTGGATTTGGTTCTACTGCCAATACGGACGGAGACATCTTCAGCTATGCCGCCGGATGGCAGACGATGGCCCGGCGGTTTTCCGGCGGCTGGGAAATAAGCGATGCCGGCGTCTGCCCGACCAATAGCGGTGCCGATGACGGGATCTGCTTTATCAGCGGCGGCACGTCAGTGACTCCTGCCAGCAGCCCCGTCGTGGCGATGGATGCTTCGGGCGGTGCGATTGCGGCCTTCATTCGCCAGGTGGCCTCGACCTGCGACCTTGCGCCGACCTCTAAAGGTTTGCCCCTTGCCGTCAATGTTGGTACGTTTACCTGTTTCGACGGCGCGGTGTATGTGAATCAGTTTGATAACATCACCCCCCTGACCCCGAATTGGGGGGGCGCGAACGGAGCACTGAATATCGATCCGGATGCGCCCGTTGCGGTTACTCCTTGTTTTGCTACTGGAGAGGCTCAAGGTAGTGCGACAGCCATTGCGGGTCTAACGACGGCCTGCATTACGGCTTCTCAGCCGCAGATCGCGATGGATCGAAACGGAAATGCGATCGTGGTGGTGAAGGTTTATTGGAGAGAAGAAGAGGATATTGCTAATGGCTGCGGCGCCAATGGTCGATGTGCCTTCGTCAATAGAGAAACGCATGTCGGTCTGTCCAACTACGCAATTGTTAACTGGAGCGGCAATGCGATTGCGGCGATGCGATATGCAAGCGGCACAAGCTGGGCGGCCACAAGCTGGACGGGCAACAAGACATTTCTCTTTGCCCATGCCAGTCAACCGACCAACCGCGGAGGAGCCGAGCAATTTTACAACTGCCCCTCGCAGGCCCGCGTGCAGACCGAGATAAGCATCTGGCTGATCGAATGCCAGCTCAATGTTCCGCAGATCGCGATGGCGGGAGATGCCAGCGGCACTGCGCTGGCGGTCTGGGAGCGGTTCTGGAAGGATGCGAGCGGGTCGTATTACGATGTCTATGCCGACTGTTTTGAGGTGGTCGGTGCAACGACCTGTGGCGGTGCGGCGGCGACCGCCACCGACTGGCGGTCCTCCTTTCCAATCCCGGCGCTTGGTGCGGCCACGAATGACACTTACAACCTTCCCTATGCCGTGCTGAACGATACCGCCGTGAGCCGTGTGGCCTTCTCTCCCCAAGTGGCGCTGGACTCGACCGGGAACGGCATGGCGGTCTGGGCGCAAAAGGATGCGTCCGGTCGGTGGCGTGTGTACGGGATGAGGTTTAAAGCCGGCGCCGGGTTCGACACCACGACCCGAACCCCCATTGATAACTATACCGTCGGCGATGACTATTACGGGAATCCGGCCATCGCGATGGAAGGGACGAATCCCGCAAATAGTTTGACAAATTGTGTAACGAGTGCCGGCTGCGGCAATGCCTGGACGTTGTTCCTGGAGAGCGAGTTGACCTCCGGAAGCGTTCTGCCCGCGCTGAACATCCGTGTCAGAGCGAACAAATGGATACCGCCGTCGTAAGGATTGAAAAGTAAAAAGAGGGAAAATGATTTCTCAAGAACGTAAAGTTCGAACCCTTTTGGGCGCCGGGATCCTCTCGGCCGTTATGGTTTACGGCCTGACCTCCTGCATGGATGCCGCCGCGCCGAATCATTCAGCGACGCCGGGAAACAACTTCAAAACCTTTGTCGTGGATGCCGACTATCGCATCGGGGCCTATCCGTCACTCGCCATAGCCCCGGACGGCCGTTTGCATGCGAGCTATTATGCCAAGAATGATTTGATCGCGTCGGGCGGCGGCGCGCTGCGGCATGCCGTGATGCAGTCCGGTGTCTGGACGGTCGAGACCGTGGATGGGAATATTTACGATCCTTCGGTGGATGTCGGCCGATACACCAGCATTGCCGTGGATGGTCTTGGACGGGTTCACCTGGCCTACTGGGATGTGACAAACGGGAGGCTGCTGTACACAACGCAGATGTCGGGCACCGGGAATCCCTGGAGCTTTGAGGTTGTCGCGAATCCGGGAGGGGTCTGCCCCGGCGCCGATTTGAGGCTGGATGCGCTTGGGAATGTCTATATTGGATACTGCGTGACAGGGTCCGGCGTGTATTATGCGAAAAAGGATTCAACGGGAACATGGGCGCCCACATCGGTTTGGCTCGACCCCGATGTAACGCAGATGTCGCTCCAGATCGACGTCAACAATAATCTTCATCTGGCCTTTTTTGACGCCGTCGAGAAAAAGATAAAATACATGGTCGGGGCCGGCAATGGTTTTTCAAATCCCGAAGACGTCACGACCTCTCCTCTCGTCGGCGAAACCCGGATGGAATTGAGATTGGCTGGGACGGTTCCTCATATTGTTTTTTATGATATTGCCGGGCAGACGTTGGAACACACAGTCAAAGCCGGCGGAGCATGGACCACTCCCGAGATGGTGTCTGCCGTGGGAGATCTGACGTACGTCAGCGATGGCGTTCAATCGACGGGTTATTTGCAACTGGCAAGCCTGATCGATCATTTGGGTCAGTTGCGTCTGAGTTATTTCGACGGGACCCATCAGGACTTAAAGCATGCCGTGCTGACGGCAAACGGTTGGACGTATCAGACGATCGACGAGGCGGGGGACGTGGGCCGGACATCGGCCATGGCCGAGGACGGCAACGGGACGATCCACATCATCTACCGCGACACCACCAATAATGCTCTGAAATACGCGTATCTTCAATAAGAGTTGTGAACGTGTCGATGTAAAATCAGGGATGGACCGTTAAGGGGGGATTAAGGATCATGCGACTTCAAATACGATATGCGCTGATGGGTCTCGCGCTGGCGGTTTCGGCTGCGCTTGGCGTGGTGGGAGGTTGTATGAGCTCGCCTTCATCCAACACGAATACGACCAATCCGAACAATAATGCTTTAGCAGTCCAATGCGATTCCGTGTTTCAAACAGACAAAAGCGCGCTCTATAAAGTGCCCGTCAACGGAGGGCCGTTTCCGGAAAGGCTTGTGGGTCAGCTCAATCTTACATGGCACGTGACCGTAGATAACGGCATGCTCTATTTCACCGAGGATGGAACAGGAAATTGTACGGGGCGCATCCTAAAACTCCATGCGGATGCAGTACAGGGGACCGCGCCGGAGGTGCTGGTGGGGGGACTAAATAATCCGAGGAGTTCGTTCGTCAATAATGGGGATCTTTATTTCACGGAGTATGGCGACAACGGCGCCGTTGATCGCGTGAACCTTAATACCGGAATAAAGACCGTTCTTGCGACGGGCCTTAACTCGCCGTTTGCCGTCGTCGCAATCACGGATCAAAATGGGGTCTCGGTCTACTTTTCCGAGCGAGGCACACAGACGAACGGCTATACCGATGGCGCGGTCAAAAAGATTCGGGTTGGAAGTGACGGAACGATTACGGGCGTCGAGACCTTGGCCGGGAATCTCAGCGTGCCTGTCGGTGTGGCGGTGGATTCCCAGTATGTCTATGTCGTTGAAATGTACGGCGGGAGGGTGTTTCGGATGAGCCGGACGGCGTCTACGATACCGCCGGTTCAGGAAAATCTGATCACCGGGCTTTCAACGCCGTACCCGCCTGTGCTGGAGGTTCAGAATAATGGTATAAACATCCTTTATTTTGCGGACTTTAACGTCGGGCGTCCCGATGCGGGCAGGATCTATAAACTTACGGGAGTGAATGCCGATCCAATGAACCCGATTACACCGGCCGATTGTGGAACCGGTTCGGCTTCATTATCCTGCACCTTGCTGGCGGAATCGCTGAGTTGGCCTATGAATGTAGCCGTGGATAACAACAAAGTCTACTGGAGCGAGGTATGGAGCGCATCGGTTAAGAGCATCGGAAAAGGCGGCCCTCCTCCTGCACAAATGGAGTTGGCCAGTGGAGTCGGCTTCAAAAAACCTTTAGAGATTGCCACGGATGGAATGTTTGTCTATTTCGTAGATTTGGGAGAAAACACCTGTTGCTATTAATGAGACATAAATGACTCGGTTTGTTTGGATTGCCATAACAGTCTTACTCATGAATCCCTGGGGCGCAGCTTTGGCTTACGATGAGACGGAGGTCGTAGAAAGCGGCACGATCTTCGGGCGAGTCACTTTTGCGGGTTCGGTGCCCGATATCCCGGCCATTCCGGTGGTCAAGAACCCTGAATTCTGCGGGGAGGCGGTGTGGGATCCGGTGCTTGTGGTCAATCCCTCCAACAAGGGCGTCAAGAATACCGTGGTGTACCTTGAAGGTATTCATCGAGGAAAAGCCATTCCAACCGGCATGGCCATTGACGCTTTTAAGTGCCTTTTTGTTCCCCATGTATCGGTCGTTTTTAAAAATAGGCCTGTCGTGTTTCATAGCAATGACATGGTGCTTCACAACGTGCATGCATTCAATGAACGGGGCGCCACGCTTTTCAACCTCGCGCTGCCCCAAATGGGTCATGTTGCAAAGAGGACGATCAAAAGCGGCGGTATCATTCATATCCAGTGTGATTCGCACGCACACATGCAGGGATGGGCCGTTTCACTCGATCACCCCTACTTTTCAGTTACTGAAGAGAATGGACGTTTTAGAATCGCCGGTGTGCCGCCGGGAGAATACACGCTGGTGGCCTGGCATGAAGGCTATACGATGACGAACCGTTCCTCCTATGAGGATTCATTAAAATCCGGCCCAGGTCTGTTACAGCGACCCGTATACGACGCTCCCGATAGGATCACCCAACCGGTTGAAGTAAAGGCTAAGAACGAGACACGGGTTGATTTTGTGCTGAAAGGTCGTTAAGTGCGTTAAGCATCAGGTGCGGCTTCAATAACGATGCCATGTAAATGGGTCAGAGATGAAAAAACGACTCAAGCGAAACGGGGTCATGGTTCAAGCAGCAGCGTCCTTATCATTGATCTTAATGGGTTGCGCCTTGTCGACGCTTACCGCAAGCCCCGCACCGCACACACCGGATGATCCCGGCGAGGCGGCCTGGGCGGATATCCCGGAAGGGTTTATGCGCGTCGTCGTTTCCCCCGATGATGCCCGCCTGTACCTGCTGCGCGACTCCGAACCGCAAAGCGGCCTGCTCATCTTGGATGCGGCGACCGCTCGTCCGCTTCACCGAATTCCGGTCGGCCGGAAGCCGATCGCGATGGCGATGGACGGTGAGATCGGGTATGTGGTGAATTACCTTTCGGATGACGTGACGGTCGTCAACCTCAAAACGCCGGAGGCGGTGAAAACAATCCCGGTCGGGCACCGTCCAATTCGAGCCGCCACATCGGCCCGAACCCCCTATCTTTTCGTTACGAACTACGGCTCCGATACCCTGTCCGTCATTGATAAGAATACCCTCAAGGTTCTGAAGACCCTTTCGTTAGGAGGTCGTCCCGCCGATATGGCCATTCATCCGGAAGGTCGGTACGCGTATGTGCTGCATCGCGGCACGGGCGATCTGTCCGTGGTGGAGATCGCTTCCTTCGAGGTGATTCGGAAAGCTTCCGTGGGAGAATTCCCGACCGATGTAGCCGTCTCGGAAGACGGACAGCTCCTGTTTGTGAGCGATGCCCATGTCGGCACGCTCAACGTCGTTCGAACGGACGATCTGAAGGTGATTCGGAAAATCCGGATCGGGGAACGGCCGATGGAAGTTCTGACGGTTGCCGGAGGACCGATCTATGTCCTCAATAATCAATCGCAGAGCATTTCGGTCGTGGATCCGGCGAAGCAGGAGGCGGTCGTGACGATTCCATTAAAGTATTCCCCCCGATGCATGACGACCACCTCGGACGGCGGGCGGCTCTACGTTTCGTATGGAGAGCGTTACGGTGAGATTACCGTAGTCGAAATGGCCGGACAAAAGGTTGTTCGGTCCACCAGTTCTCCGGTCGTCTCGATGGAAAGGTAGAATGAACCGTATCGGTTTTATTGTTGGTTTATTCGTATTATTCATGATTCCCATCAGTTTAAGCGGTTGTTGGGGAAGCGCATCGAATAAGCAGACCGGAAGTTCCTATGCCATCACTTCCCTTCTGTTGGACCCCAACAGTTGCAGTTTGGATGGCTCCACCGGTCTGGTGGACTGTCCCACCGTCTATGCGGCGACGGCGGGCGGGGGCATCTTCAAAAGCCCGGATGGCGGAGGAAGCTGGACCCGGATCGTCGATGGGCTGATTGAATGGAATATTTCGAAACTGGTGATGGATCCAAAAGATCCCGCGACCCTTTATGCCGGCACCGAGAATAACGGATTATTTAAAACGATCGACGGCGGAGCGAACTGGTTTAACCCGTCGACCTCTGCCGGTACCATCAAAAGCATTACGGCGATCGCCGTGGATCCATGGTCTACCCCCTGTTCGCCTTCTCGCTGTCTCTATGTGGGTAGCCAAGAAAGCGGCGTCTGGGTCAGCCAGGACGATGGGCTTAATTGGACCCAGATGAATAACGGGCTTGTCGAGATGACCGTGACGGCGTTGACCGTCTTCTCATACATTAAGTTGCCTTCGGACATTTATGCCGGGACGGAAGGCGGCCATCTCTACAGGTTCAACCGAACCAGCAATAAATGGGAGGAGGCCCTTCTGGGGGGGCTGAGCGAAAAGACGACGGCCTCACCTCTTGTGATCGCCGTCAATCCGCGTGTGCCGACGGATCTTTATGTGGGGACCAGCGGGGGAGAAGGTCAATCGCTGGGAAGCTTGTTTAAAGGTTCAAATGGGGGGACGAGTTGGAATGTTGTATCGATACCGTTTGCTGTACAGAGTTTCAGTGTCCGTGTTCTGACCTTTTGCATCCAGAAGGAGCCGCGATGCCCACCGACCATTCCGGATCTGAACGATACTCCGGCAGACGACGCGTTGAGGGCCAAGGATGCTCTGTACGCGGGGGTATATGGATTGTCCAGGAACTATTTTAGTGAAGGAAATTTCTGGGAGAACATTGACAATGGAGAGATCCAACAAGGTAATAACACTACAAGTCTTGCGATCGATACGCTACGGCATACAACCCTTTACACCGGGACCTTTTTAGGATACATCATGAAAAGTCAGGATGCCGGGGCCACCTGGAAGCGAATCAACATTAATTTATAGGGGCGGTTCGAATAATTTTTCAAGCGGACTATCCTCTATGAAACCTTGACAAAGTCTGGATTTATTGATAGATTTAAGGTAGGATTATCTGTTCAAAAACATATCGATCGAGAGGCCCGGTGATGGGGAAAACGACACAAGGAAAAGGGCTTAAGAAAAGCGCGTGTGTATCATTGTTTTATCTGACCATTAGCCTCCTCCATTCGCCTCAAACACCGGTCGCGCTTGCCGACGAGTCCTACCGCTTCTTCGGTCAATGGGCAAAGGGCGCCATCGCTCAGGATGGCGAATTTCGCACACCGGTCAGCGTGGCCGTCTCCCCGGACGGGTTCGTCTATGTAGCCGATCTGCGCAATAATCGGATACAGAAGTTCTCTTCCTCCGGACAATTTCTCGCCGCATGGGGGCGAGCCGATGTCGGCACAGATCAATTGCGGGAACCCCGCGGACTTGCCGTGGACCGCGAGGGCAACGTCTATGTCGCGGATGCCACAACCAATCGGATCAAGAAATTCTCGGCCGAAGGAAAACTACTGATCGAGTGGGGTTCAACCGGGAATAGAGATGGACAGTTTCGTGTGCCCTCCGCTGTTGCGGTCGGCCCGGATGGAGCCGTTTACGTGGCCGATACGGTTAATCACCGCATCCAAAGATTCACCCCCGATGGGAAATTTGTACGCCAGATCGGACAATTTGGAATTCGCAACGGCCAATTCAACTTCCCGACCGGTGTCGCGGTGGACGGTAAAGACGCCGTGTATGTCGCCGACCGGCATAACCGCCGCGTCCAGAAATTCGATGCCGATGGACATTTCCTTGCGACCTGGCTGGTGGACGGTCTTCCGCACGGGATCGCGGTGGATGATAAAGGGTTTGTCTATGTAAGCGATATGCGCGAGCACCGGCTGTTCAAGTTTAGTTCCGACGGAAAGCTGCTGGACCATTGGGGAAGGCCGGGTGCGGGCAAGGGAGAAATCCTGGTGCCGTCCGGCCTCGCCGTTGATTTGCAGGGCGACATCTATCTGGCCGATTCGGGAAACAACCGCATTCAGAAATTTTCCTCCAAGGGCAAACCGTTGCTTACGATCGGCAAGTCCGCCGGCTCCGAACCCGGGGCCTTCAGCATTCCGGCCGGCATCGCGCTTGATGAAACACGGGGAGCGGTCTTTGTCGCCGAGATGGCGAACAGCCGGGTCCAAAAGTTCGACCTTCAGGGACATTTGTTGGGAAAAATCGGCACGGCGGGCGTGGAAAAGGGTCAGCTTAACGGTCCGTTTGGTCTCACGGTGGATAAGACGGGGGCGCTCTACGTCGTGGAGGCCAGCAATCATCGCGTTCAGAAGTTTGACCCGGAGGGACATTCGCTCTTGTCCTGGGGTGGTGCCGGAATGGGGGAGGGCAAATTCACTTTTCCCGAGGCGGTTACGATCCTTGGAGAGGCTCTCTATGTAACGGATACCCTAAACCATCGTGTCCAGAAATTCACCACCACCGGAGGTTTTCTCGCACAGTGGAGGGGCTTCGGCACCCATGAAGAGAAAGATACCCGCTCGTTAAGCGGCCTCAACAACATTCCGGACGAAAGGCTTCCGTTCGATTTTATGCCCCGCCCGGACGCGGCCGCTCCACTCGTCAGGCCGGTCAACACCCATGGCCTTGGAGAGCGGCAGTTTGAAGACTGCATCGGTATCGCGGCGTCGGCCGATGGAAGTCTGTACGTGTTGGATGCCGGCAATCATCGCGTCTTGAAATACGATAAGGAAGGAACCCTGCTTCATCAATGGGGCCGATTCGGTGGCGGCCCCGGCCAATTCCAGACTCCGCTTGGCATCGATGTGGATGGCGACGGGGCCGTTTATGTAGCCGATTCCGGAAATCACCGCATTCAGAAATTTTCTTCCGATGGAATGTTTGTAACCGAGTTTGGGGATTTTGGTTCCGGTGAGGGAGAGTTTAACTTGCCGATCGATTTGGCCGTGACCCGGGACGGCGCTACCGTCTATGTAACCGATTCCTTTAACAACCGTGTTCAAATCTTTACCAAGGTTCAAACACCAGGCTTGTAAATGACACCGACAAAACCTTTTGTGCAGGTCACTTAATGAATAGACACCGGTTCAAGACGATCTTGCTGACAATAGGAATCGTAGCGATAGGTTTCCTTCCGGCTGCGTTCTCTTTCGAGAAAGGCGAAAGAGGAACCCACGAATCTCCCGAAAGCGATTCCTATAGGATCCAGATAGGAGAAAGGTATCGGTATGTTTCACAATTAGGAAAAGGATCTTCGATTGAGCAGAGGTTGTTCTTGTACCCTCATGGCATCGCGGTTGCTCCCGATAATAAACGGGTGTACGTGGCCGATTCAGGAGCCAGTCGAATTCGTGTGTTTGGTCCGCAGGGGAATTTACTGCAAGAATGGGGAAAAGAGGGGGGTGAGGCCGGTGATTTTAGAAATCCCTTGGGAATTGCTATCGGTCCCGACGGCTTGATCTATGTCGCTGATTCCGGTAACAGTCGCATCCAGGTCTTCACACCGGAAGGCATCTTTCGCTCGATGTGGAATGGATCGGATACCCCTGCCGGAGAATTATTGATCCCAATAGGACTGGCCCTCTCCGCTGACGGCATGGTTTATGTGGCCGATACCGATAATCACCGGATCGTGAAATTTGATAAGACGGGAAAGCTCCTTAGCGCTTGGGGAAAACCAGGGAATAAGTCGGGAGAATTCTTCAGGCCGTTTGGAGTGGCCGTGGATCAAACGGGTCATGTGTATGTGGCCGACACCTATAATCATCGGATTCAAAAATTCACCGGCGATGGGGCATTCCTTTCGGAATGGGGCCGAGAAGGAATTAAAACAGGAGAGTTCAGCTATCCCAAGTCTATTACCTTTAGCCCCAGTGGGTTTCTCTATGTGCCGGATTGTGCCAATTCGAGAATCCAGAAATTCGACCTAAATGGGAAATTTATAACGGCTTTAGGCTCGGGAGGATCAAGTCCCGGTGAGTTTCGGTCGCCCTCCGTTACCGCGATTGATCATCAGGGAATGCTTTATGTGGCCGATGCAGACAACAACCGGATTCAGAAGTTTTCCGAAGATGGAAAGCCCGTGGCCCAATGGGGAGCGAGGTCTTGCAAAGACACGTTCTGTTTTCCCGAGGGCCTGGCCATGACGGAAGACGGAATTTTCTATGTTGCTGATACTGAAAATCATAGGATCTTAAGAATGACGAAGGAAGGAAAAATTCTTGACCACTGGGGCCAACGGGGAACAGGACCGGGTGAATTTAACCTTCCACAGGCGGTTGCACTGGACTCAAAAGGCTTTGTCTACATTGCTGATACTTACAATAATCGGGTCCAGAAATTTACCCCGACGGGCGGGTTCCTCGCGCAATGGGGCCGAATGGGGAAGGAGTCGGGTGAATTCCTCAGCCCCATGGGAATTGCCGTGGATCGCGCGGGGTTTGTTTATATTGCCGATACCTGGAATCATCGGATCCAGAAGTTTGACGGAAACGGGGCTTTTCTTGGAGCGTGGGGTAAAGAAGGGGAAGGCAAGGAAGAGTTGAGTGGTCCACACGGAATTCATATTGATAAAGATGGACATATTTATGTGGCCGATACGAATAACAACCGCATCCAGATCTATACGACAGAAGGGCTCTTCATAAAGAGCATTGGCAGGAAAGGAAAACGATTGGGCGATTTTCTTCGCCCGCAAGGAGTGGCTGTTGGTCTTGATGGCTCCATTTACGCGACAGACACCCTGAACCGAAGAATCCAAAAGTTCGACCGTAATGGAGTATTACTATCCATGTGGAACCATGCAGGTCCGGATGAGAAGGATGAATTTTCATTTCCCACCCAAATTCTTGTTGACAAAGAAGGTCTTGTCTACGTGTCCGACACGGGAAATCATCGGATTCTCAAGTTTGCCAAGGGGGTCCAGGCCGCTGATCGTTTAAATCCGTAACTCGGTCCAGATATTTACCGGACTTCAAACAAAAGGCGGATTCTAAGAAATGGCCAAATGTTTTAGAATAGCGTTAATGATCCTGGTATCCATCGCAGCTTTACCGAGCTTCCTTGCCGCCGAGGGCACCGATTCTCAAGGCTCTCGTGAAATCCATACGCCTGGGATGAATTTCATCGAAATTGAAAGCGAGGACACGGAAGCACCTAAACCGAATCTACCATCCCAAAAACCCCACTCTTCCGATTCTGAAGCCATGGAAAACGAGGACACGGGAGACTATCAATTCATCTCCCAGCTTGGTAGTGCGCCTGCACCGGATCGCAATGCCTTTCTTTATCCGCATGGGGTGGCGGCAGACCCAACCCGGGACCGGGTCTATGTGGCGGATTCGGGAAATAGCCGGATTCGTGTCTTTGATCGAGATGGAAGGCTTGTGAAAGAATGGGGCACAGAAGGTTCACGTGTTGGAGAACTAAAGAATCCTTTTGGCGTTACAGTGGGTCCGGATGGTTTGATCTATGTGGTAGATACAGGAAACAGCCGAATCCAGGTCTTTACACAGGATGGGGGCATCATCCGGTCATGGGGTGGTTTTGGAACTGCGACGGATCGGATGATCACGCCCACTATCGGCATCGCGGTTGATCCCGAAGGCCATGTCTATGTGGCCGACTCTTATAACCATCGGATACAGAAGTTCGACGCCAATGGAAAGCTGATAACTACGTGGGGAAAAAAGGGCGACGGCAAAGGGGAGTTCTGGCGGCCATTCGGCATCGCCGTGGATCGCAAGGGCAATGTTTACGTCTCGGATACGGATAATGCCAGAATCCAGAAGTTCACAAGCGATGGAAAGTTTATTACCCAATGGGGTCGCTTCGGCGTAGGGAAGGGAGGGTTATCCTATCCCAAGGGCATTGCAATTGATTCGCAAGGTAATGTTAATGTCGTTGTTGATAGTGGAGATCCTCATATAGAAAAGTTTGACCCCAATGGTAAATGGTTAGGCGCATGGGGGACTGGAGGGGATGGACCCGGTGAGTTCAAGCATCCAGAGGGCCTATCAATTGATCCAAGCGGCATGATCTTCGTGGCCGACAGTGACAATCACCGGATTCAGATCTTTGATCCTCAATTCAAACCGATCGCTCAGTGGGGGGGAAAAACCTGCGGTGAACCGTTTTGCTTTCCGGCGGGGCTGGCCCTTGACCCGGAAGGCGGTCTCTATGTTGCGGATGACCTGAACCACCGTATTCTTAAATTCGATCACAGTGGAAAGCTTCTGACCCAGTGGGGGAAACGGGGTAAAGGTGAAGGCGAGTTTACTTTTCCGCAGGATGTTATCGTGGATCCTAAGGGCTTTGTCTATGTGGCTGATACCTGGAATAACAGAATCCAGAAATTCACGGGAGACGGTAAATATGTAGCTCAGTGGGGCCGTTTAGGGACGGGCCCGGGGGAGTTTCATCTTCCCGGCGGTTTTACATTGGACTCATCCGGCAACATTTACGTAGCAGACTCATGGAATGGTCGAGTTCAAAAATTCGATTCTAATGGTAAGCTCATAAGTATTATCGGTAAAAGAGGCCTCCGTGATGACCAGATGGGTTATCCATGGGATATCGTGGTTGCGCATGGTCTCCTGTTTGTACGCGATAAATGCCATATTCGTGTTCAAAAATTCTCGGATGCTGGGGTCTTTTATACCTTCATCGGTCGTCAGTCAGGGAATGTCAAAGGTTTCCAGTTTCAAGGGGGAAGACCTGTGCGTCCCGGTGGCATTGCTGTAGACCAATTCGATAATATTTATCTTACGAATCTTATCCACCACACTATTGAAAAAGTTGACAAGGATCAGAATTTTGTTTCAGCATGGGGTGGAGTTGGCAGGGGACCAGGCCAGTTCGTAATGCCTTCCCGTCTTGCCGTGGATAAGCAAGGAAATGTTTATGTGCTTGATACTCCAAGCCACCGCATTCAAAAGTTTGCCCCATCCGGTAAACTGCCTTTTCTTCCAAATTGGGACTGGATCTTCCCCCGAAAGTGGGAGAGTTCCGGACGCCGGTCAGCGTGGCGGTGGACCGGCAGGGGAATGTCTATATCGCGGATCTGCGTCACCACCGTGTTCAGAAATTTGATCCCGCGGGGAAATTCTTGACCACCTGGGGCAACCTTGACACGGAACCCTACCGCCTTAAGGATCCCCGGGGTATCGCCGTTGATTCGGAAAACAACGTCTATGTGGTGGACACCGGCCTCCAACGGGTCAAGAAATTTTCATCCATCGGCGAATTCCTTTTGGAATGGGGATCTCACGGGGTGGAGAACGGGCAGTTCAGAACTCCCTACGGCGCGGCCGTGGCCCCGGATGGAAACATCTATATTGCGGACACCTCCAATCATCGCATCCAAAAGTTTACAAACAAAGGCGTTTTTATCTCGTCGTTTGGAAAGTTCGGCGTCCGCGATGAAGAGTTGAACTTTCCCATAGCCGTGGCGGTGGATCAAAAAGGGAACGTGGTGGTTGCGGACCGTCATAACCGGCATGTCAAGACGTTCGATCCGAACGGGAAACTGCTCTCGTCCTGGGCGGTGGACGGTCTGGTCGACGGGGTGACGGTGGATCGGGACGGGTTTGTGTATGCCAGTGAGATCCGCGGACACCGCGTGTTTAAGTTCAGCGTTGACGGAAAGGTTGTTGCGACGTTCGGGAAACCCGGGTCGGCTCCCGGCTCGTTCATTCATCCGACGCATCTCGCCACGGATCTGCAGGGAAATCTCTATGTCTCCGACACGGGGAACAACCGCGTCCAGAAACTCTCGTCGAAAGGGCTGTCCTTGATGGTGATTGGTAAGGCGGCCGGTTCCGAGCCCGGCGCGTTCAGCATTCCCAGCGGGATCGCGCTGGACGAGGGGCAGGGGGTTGTTTATGTGGCCGAGATGGCGAACCATCGCATCCAGAAGTTCGACCTTCAGGGAAAATTCTTGGGAAAGATCGGCAAAAACGAACTCGGTGTCGGAGCGGAGGATCTGATCGGGCCGTTTGGCGTTGCGGTGGATCAGAAGGGATTGGTTTATGTGGTCGAAACCGGGGAGAATCGGGTTAAGAAGTTCGACTCACAGGGCCGCTTCAAGGGCATGTGGGGCAGGTATGGAGCGGATGAGGGGCAGTTTAAGTCGCCCGAGGGCATCGCCGTATTCGGGGAGACGGTCTATGTCAGCGATACCCACAACCATCGTGTTCAGAAATTTACAACGGAGGGACGGTTTCTTGCCGAGCTGACCGGTTTTGGGATGCGCGAGACTTCTTCATCCGCTTCTCCGAGTCTGTGGGACGGTTTCCTGTTTCCTTCCTCTGCACACATTCCCATGATCGAGAAG